>NZ_JANMBF010000064.1:0-31527 GCF_031360265.1 Phenylobacterium sp. | reverse complement strand
CGCGGTTTCAGATCATGTTCGCCATTGAGGCGCACGCCGCCGACGCCATGGCCGATCTGGGGGTGATCCCCAAGGAAGCCGCCCGGGTGATCTGGGAGAAGGGGCGTCACGCCCTCTGGGACGCCGACCGCATCGACGAGATCGAGCGCGAGGTGAAGCACGACGTCATCGCCTTCCTCACCCACGTCACCGAGATCGTCGGCCCCGAGGCGCGGTTCCTGCACCAGGGGATGACCTCCTCGGACGTCAACGACACCGCGCTCGCCGTCCAGCTGTGCCGCGCCACCGACCTGTTGCTGGAGGACGTCGACCTGGTGCTGGCCGCGCTCAAGCGCCGCGCCTACGAGCACCGCTTCACCCCGACCGTCGGCCGCAGCCACGCCATCCACGCCGAGCCCACCACCTTCGGCCTGAAGCTCGCCGGCCACTACGCCGAGTTCGTCCGCGCCCGCGAACGGCTGGCCATGGCCCGCTTCGAGATCGCCACCTGCGCCATCTCCGGCGCCGTTGGCACCTTCGCCAACGTCGATCCCAAGGTCGAGGAATACGTCGCCGAAAAGCTCGGGCTGGCGGTCGAGCCGGTGTCCACCCAGGTGATCCCGCGCGACCGCCACGCCGCCTACTTCGCCACGCTGGGTGTGGTCGCCTCGTCCGTTGAGCGCCTCGCCACCGAGATCCGCCACCTGCAGCGCACCGAGGTGCTGGAGGCCGAAGAACCGTTCGAGGTCGGCCAGAAGGGCTCCTCGGCCATGCCGCACAAGCGCAACCCGATCCTCACCGAGAACCTCACCGGCCTGGCGCGCCTGGTCCGTTCAGCCGTCGTCCCGGCCCTGGAGAACGTCACTCTGTGGCACGAGCGCGACATCAGCCACTCCTCGGTGGAACGCGGCATCGCCCCCGACGCCACCGTCCACCTGGACTTCGCGCTGCGGCGCCTGGCCAGCGTCATGGAGCGGCTGGTGATCTATCCTGAAAACATGGCCAGGAACCTCGACCGCCTGGGCGGCCTGGTGCATTCGCAACGCGTGCTGCTGGGCCTGACCCAGAGGGGCCTCTCGCGCGAGGCGGCCTATGCCGCCGTTCAACGCAACGCCATGCGCGTCTGGCGCGGGGAGGGCAATTTCCTGGATTTCCTCAAGGCCGACCCCGAGGTGACGCTGAGCGACGCCGAGCTCTCAGAGCTGTTCGATCTCGGCTATCATTTCAAGCACGTCGACACGGTCTTCGCCCGAGTGTTCGGCGACGAGGCGAACAGCGAAGCGGCCAGGACCGCCGCGCAGTAGACCTACTTGCCTTCGCGCAGACCCTCGCGGGCCTGCGCCAGCAGCTCGGCCATCTTCATCCGCACTTCGCCTTCGGAGACCGCGACGCCGGCGCCTTTCAGGTCCTCGAACACCTTGCGCAGGACGTCGTCCTCGCCGGGCTGCTCGAAGTCGGACTTCACCACCGCCTGGGCATATTCCGCCACATGGGCCTCGGTCAGGCCCATCAGCCCGGCCGCCCATTCGCCCAGCGCGCGGTTGCGCCGGGCGCCGGCCTTGAATTCCTGTTCCTGATCGAGCGCGAACCGCTTCTCGAAACCGCGTTCACGATCGTCAAAGGTGGTCATGGGGTCCCCGGAAAGCGGTGCGCCAAGCGGCGCGAACAGCCGATCCCATATCCCGCACGCCCGCACGCCGCAATCGAAAGGCGGCGCGCCCACGCCGTTTGCGCGCGGGCTCCGCATCCGCTAATTCTGCCCGGCCTCATATCGAGCGAGACGCCGAGTCGGACCCGCGCGCGAGGGATCGCACCGCGCGCGGCTATGGTTGTCCCGACCTGCAAACCCCTCGCCCACGGAGAAGGCGCGACGATGACCCGCCGCAAGAAGATCTACGAGGGCAAGGCCAAGATCCTCTATGAGGGTCCCGAGCCTGGAACCCTGATCCAGTACTTCAAAGACGACACGACCGCGTTTGACGCCACCAAGAAGGCGATCCTCGAAGGCAAGGGCGTGATCAACAACCGCATCAGCGAACACATCATGACGCGGCTGAACACCATCGGCGTGCAGAACCACTTCATCCGCCGGCTGAACCTGCGCGAACAGCTGATCCGCGAGGTGGAGATCATTCCGCTGGAGGTGGTCTGCCGCAACGTCGCCGCTGGCTCGCTGGCCGCGCGGCTGGGCCTGCCCGAGGGCCAGGCGTTGCCCCGCTCGATCATCGAATTCTATCTGAAGGACGACAAGCTGCACGACCCGATGGTGTCGGAGGAGCACATCACCGCCTTCAACTGGGCTTCGACCCAGGAGATCGACGACATGATGGCGCTGACCCTGAGGGTCAACGACTTCCTCACCGGCATGTTCGGGGCGGTCGGCATCACCCTGATCGACTTCAAGGTCGAGTATGGCCGCATCTACGAGAATGACTTCGCCCGCGTGATCCTGGCTGATGAGATCAGCCCCGACTCGTGCCGGCTGTGGGATTCCACCACCAACGAGAAGCTCGACAAAGACCGCTTCCGCCGCGACCTCGGCAACGTCATCGAGAGCTACACTGAAGTGGCGCGGCGGCTGGGGATCATGAAGGAGATGCCGACGGTCATTCAGGGAGGCCTGCACTAGTGAAGGCGACGGTGCATGTGTTCCTCAAGCCCGGCGTCCTCGACGTGCAGGGTAAGGCCGTCGAACAGGCGCTGCACGGGCTGGGTTGGGGCGGCGTCAGCGGCGTCCGTGTCGGGCGAACCCTTGAGTTCGACCTCGCAACGACCGACAGCGCGGCGGCCGAGTTCGAGGTCAAGGCCATGTGCGACAAGCTGCTCGCCAACACGGTGATCGAAAGTTACCGCGTGGAGGTGGCGTGAGAGGAGGGTCGGCCCTCAGTCTGCTCATCTCGCTCCCGATCTGCGCCTGCGCGCCGAGGACCGAGGCGCCGGCCCCCGCAGCCTTCGCGTTGGATTGCGCACAGCCTTTCGAGGTCCAGTCGGCCCGGATCCGTGCGCAACCGCATCTTGTCGCCGCGCCGCATGAGTCCGCCGAGCCCTACAGTTTCTATTCCGCCGACGATGGCCGAAGTTCCTGGCTGATCACCGAGCCGGGCGCGCCTGGACATCCGGCGATCATGATGCAGAGCGCCGTCGGCGGTGCGGTGAAGACCACCGGCTGCCGGTACGGCTCGCAGAAGGGCTATGATCAGCTGATGACCTATCTCGACGGCCTGAAGAGGTGGCGTCGATGAACGCCCCCATCTTCCGGCCCCGCCTCCCCTCGCCCGACACCCAGGATTTCCGCGCATGAAAGCCGCCGTCATCGTCTTCCCGGGGTCCAACTGCGACCGCGACTGCAAGGTGGCCATCGAGCGGTCCACGGGCGCCCAGGTGGACATGGTCTGGCACGGCGACACGGACCTTCCCGACAGCCTGGATCTGATCGTCCTGCCGGGGGGCTTCTCCTACGGCGACTATCTGCGCTGCGGGGCCATGGCTTCGCTGTCGCCGGTGATGGCCGAGGTCAAGGCGGCGGCCGGGCGGGGCGTGGCCACAGTCGGTATCTGCAACGGCTTCCAGGTGCTCTGCGAGGCTCGCATGCTGCCCGGCGCCCTGTTGCGCAACGAGCGTCTCAAGTACGTCTGCAAGGCCGTCGAGCTTGAGGTCACCAACGCCCAGACCCGGTTCACCGCCGGCTATGCCGGACGCCGTCAGGTGGCCATGACCGTCGGCAACGGCGAGGGCAATTTCTTCGCCGACGACCCTACCCTCGACCGGCTGGAGGGCGAGGGCCAGGTGGTGTTCCGCTATCTCGACAACCCCAACGGCTCGGCGCGATCCATCGCTGGAATCGTCAACGCCGGTGGCAATGTGCTGGGCCTGATGCCCCACCCCGACCGCGCCTTTGAGACGGAGCTGGGCTCGGCAGACGGCGCGCTTCTCTTCCAGAGCGCCCTGGCCAGCGCATAGGGCGCCACGCGAAGGTCCCGAGCTTGAGCGGGACGACCCTAAGCAACCAGCGCACGCAGATAGTCGGCGCTGATCCGCACCGCCTCCAGCCGGGCTCGCTCGAACGGCGCTTCCTGTTCGACGAAGTAGTCGCGGACGCCGGCGGCGTGGGAAGCTGGCAGCAGGCGTTGCCAATCGATGATCCCGGAGCCCACCTCGGTCGGGTCCTGCTGGAACGCGAAGTTGGGCCTGGTGGTCGCCCGCACGTCCTTGACGTGCATCTGCCGGAAGCGTCCGGGGTGGGCCTTGAGCAGGGCGAAGGGATCGACGCCGGCCGCCACCACCCAGCCGGCGTCCATCTCGAACTGCACCAGAGCCGGATCGGTATTCTTCAGCAGGATTTCCATTCCCGTGGTGTCGCCCTTGGGCGCGAACTCGACGTTGTGGTTGTGATAGCCGAGGGTCAGCCCGGCCTTGAGCAAGGCAACCCCCTTGATGTTCAGGAGGTCGGCGGTGGCCAACCAGTCGTCAGCGGTCAGCTCCGGACCCAGCCGGGCGAACAGCGAGCGGCGGTCCTCGCCCGAGGTCATCGACGCCAGGATGCGTTCGGGGATGGTGAACATCGGCAGGACGATGTGGCGGATGCCGATGACCCGGGCGTCGGCGATCAGCCGGTCGAGGTCGGCCAGGCTCGGATCGGTGCTGTTGGGGCGGGCCTGCACATGGCTGCTGGGGCAGGTCAGTCCCGCCTTGTCGAACGCGGCGCGCAACTCGGCGGGCGTGCGGCCAAGGTAGCCGGCCATCTCCACGGTCCGGTAGCCGGCCTTGGCCACCTGGGCGAGCTGGCCGTCGAGGTCGTCCTTCAGCGCCGGTCCCAGGGTGTAGAGCTGCAGGCCGATCGGCAGCCCCGTGCGCGTGAAGAACGGTTCGCTCGCCGCCATGGCCGATGATCCCCCCAGACCCGCCGCGCCAGCCAGACCCAGGCCGATCAGGCTTCGCCGCGACAGCTTGGTCATGTCACACCTCCCGCCGATCCCTCGCCGGCCGCCTCCGCGATAGCAGATTTCGACGATGGCCCTAAGCCCATCGGCGGCGCCTCACCTTGGGGCATGCTTGTCGCGCCGCCCGCGGGAGCTAAGGTGTCGCCGACAGTGACGATCACTCAAGCAGGAGGATAGGGCATGGCGGATTTCGGAGGCGACCTCGAGCTTGAGGACTTCCGCAGGGAAGCCTGCGCCTGGCTGGACGCCAACTTCCCCAGATCGCTGGCCGGCAAGGGACACCTGGCGATGGCCGAGCGGTCGTCGCCGGGCGCCGATCTGACGGCCTGGAAGCAGGCGATCGGCGCGAAGGGCTGGGCGACCCCCACCTGGCCGACGCAGTATGGCGGCGGCGGCCTCTCGTCCCAGAAGGCCCGGGTGCTGGCCCAGGAGATGGGCAAGGCGGGCGCCTTCAACCCGCTGATGTTCGGCATGGGTGTCACCATGATCGGCCCGACGATCCTCGACTACGGCACCGAGGCGCAGAAGGCCAAGCACATCCCGCCCATCGTCCGCGGCGAGGTGCAGTGGTGCGTCGGCTACTCCGAACCCAATGCCGGATCCGACCTTGCCTCGCTGCAGACCAAGGCGGTGGACAATGGCGACGGCTGGACCATCACCGGCCAGAAGACCTGGACAAGCGGGGCCCAGTATTCGGAATGGTGCGGCCTGCTGGTGCGCACCGACCCGTCGGCCAAGAAGCATGACGGCATCTCGTTCATGCTGGTGGACATGCGCCAGCCGGCGATCGAGACGCGGCCGATCGCGCTGATCGCCGGAGCCTCGCCGTTCTGCGAGACCTTCTTCACCGACGCGGTCGCGCCCAGGGACGCGCTGCTCGGCCAACTCAACGTCGGCTGGACGGTGGGCAAGCGGCTCTTGCAGCACGAGCGGGCCAGCCAGACCGGGGCCCCGATGGGCGGGCGCAGCGTGCCGCTGAACCAGATCGCCAAGCGCTATGTCGCGCTCGACGCCAACGGCCGCATCGAGGACCAGGACCTGCGCTCGCGCCTGGTCCGCCACGAGATGGACGCCAGGACCCACGGCCTGACCCTGGCCCGGGTGATGGCCGAATCGAAGGAAGCCAATGGCGCCACCAACGGCGCTTCGGTGCTGAAGAACTCCGCCACCCACGTCGCCCAGACCCGCGCCGAGCTGACCCTGGAAATCATGGGCGGCCAAGGGCTGGGCTGGGAGGGCGATGACTTCACCAAAGACGAGATCGAGACGGTCCGCGGCTGGCTCGCGGGCAAGGCGATGTCGATCTACGGCGGCTCGTCGGAGATCCAGAACAACATCATCTCCAAGCGCATCCTCAATCTGCCCGACACGACCCAATCAAGCTGAAGGGCCGGCCGAGCTGATCGGCGGGGCGGGAGCCCTCGCCTACTGCGCCCCACCGCCGCCCTTGGCCGCGGCTTCCTTTTCCTGGGTGCGGGCGCCGGCCAGCATGCCGGGCAGCGCGTAGTTGCCCTCGTGGCAGGCGTATTCGTAGATCACACCTTTCAGCGGCCCGAACTCGTACTCGCCGCCCCAGGGCTGGGCCCACACCGTCGGGTCGTCCAGGGTGTATTGATAGAGCACACGGTCCTTGCCCACCCGGGTGAACCGCTCGGTGACCTTCAGGGCCTTCCAGGCGCCGCGATAGGCCTGGATCTGCGGGATATTGGTGGTCTCGACCACCAGGGTGTCACCCTCGTAGTGGCCGACGGAGTCGCCCATCCACGGTCTCAGGCCGTCGGTGCGATGGGCAGCGTTCAGCCGGATCACCCGCAGATCGTGGACCATCTCGACCTCGATGACCACGGCGTCCTTCGACTGAAAGATCTGATAGTTGTTGTTGTAGAAGCCGTTGGGCAGCATCGGCGGGCCGGCGTTGCGGCCGAAGCCCAGGATGCAGCGTTCGCCCAGCGAGCGGTTCTCCGGATTGTCGAAGGAGCCCAGGCCCCCGCGTCCGCCGCCGAACCCCGGCTGCGGCGCCGCGGTCGGCAGGCGCGTCGGCGGCTGGCCGTTGGCGGTGGTCAGGAACGAGGTGCGCGGCTGGCCGTGCACGCGCATCACCGAGGAGCCGGGATCCAGCCAGCCGCGGTTGTAGCCGCCGACGTCGCCGCCGGCCGCGGCGAACTCCGGACGGATCTTGGCCGCGTCGGCCTTCGGCGCCTCGGCCGGGGCGTTGGGATCGGTGGGCTTGTTGCCCTCCTTGACCTCTTCGACCACCGCGCCTTCCATCTTGGCGACCTCGGCCGGGGTATAGGTCGACCGCTCTCCCAGCGCCGAGGGCCGCACCTCCGGCGTCAGGGTGGCGTTGGACCAGTAGCCGGCCAGGTCCGGCTGGCCCAGCGCGTTGCGCGGCGCCTTGAACGCGGCCAGCTTGAGCGAAGCGGCCTTGGCGGGGGAAGCTTTCGGCTGGGCGGCCGCCGGGCTGGCGAGCGCCAGCGGCGCGGCGCAGAGCGCGGTTCCAACGGCGAGTATGAGGGCGCGATGCAAAGGGCTGGCTCCGGAAATCAGGGGTCCCGCGCGCTGCGCGGCGTCAATTCGATCAGTTTACGAGCCGCCCTGCCACGCGGCAATGCCAGGCCAGACACATATGGCGGCGTGGCGGCGCACAGGGCCATCGCTCCGGACCTCGAACTTCGGCTAGATGCGCCGGCAACCGGGATCGAGGGAGAACAGGCGCATGCAACTGGGACTGGACGGCAAGGTGATCTTTGTCGCGGGGGGCAGCCGCGGCATCGGGCTGGGCATTGTCGAGGCCTGCCTGGCCGAGGGCGCGAAACTGGCGATCACCGCGCGCGGCGCGCAGGCGCTGGAGGCCGAACGCGCCCGGCTGGCCGCCCGATATGGCGAGGACCGCCTGCTGGCCATCGCTGGCGACATGCGCGAGACCGCCGTGATCGAGGACGCGGTGGCCCGCACCGAGGACAGTTTCGGGGCGATCTTCGGCGCCGTGGCCAACGTCGGCCTCTATCCCTGCCCGCCGGGGATCGAGGTGGACGACGACACCTGGGACAAGGGCTTCACCCAGAACCTGGACTCCGCCTGGCGGCTCTCGCGCGCCACGTTGCGCCGGATGACCCCGCGCGGCGAGGGCTCGGTCCTGCTGATCTCCTCGATCGCCGGCCTGGGCGCGCTGGGCACGCCCCTCACCTACGGGACCGCCAAGGCCGGCATGAACCACCTGACCAAGGAGCTGGCGAAGATCGCCGGCGCCAGCGGCGTGCGGGTCAACGCCATCGCCCCCGGCAACATCATCTTCCCCGGCGGCGACTGGGAGACCAGGTCCACCGGCGCCCGCGAAGACGCCTGGAAGCGCTGGATCAAGCGCGAAGTCCCCTTGAACCGCTTCGGCCGCCCCGAGGAGATCGGGTCGGTGGCGGCCTTTCTGCTGAGCCCGCTGGCCAGCTTCGTCACCGGCGCCGTGGTGCCGGTGGATGGGGGCCAGACGCGATAAAGTGTGTTTGGAGGTCGGCCGCTCAGCCGCAGTCTGGCGGGGGGCCGTTGAGCAGGGCGGGCGGCGAGCGATCCGGCGGGGCGCCGGCGGCCGAGCGTTCGGCGCCGACGTCGCGGCTGGCGGTCTCCGCGCGCATGTATTCGGTGGCCCAGGGTTGATCGTCCCAGAGCGACCACCCAGTTCCTCCCCCAGCCCGAAGGGCGATCGGGCGGAGGTGGCTCGGCGCGGATACGCGACGAGACGGAGGGGGTTTCAACTCAGACGCACGAGATATCGTAGGCCGAGACCGCCTCCACGCATCAGTTCGGCCATCACCCGCCCCGCAGCTTCTTGGTGAGTTGGCCCACCATCTCCAGGCCGTCAGCGCGTTCGCGCACCATTAGGAAGAGGCCGCCGCCCGCGCGCTCCCATGTCCGGCCGGCGACGCGGTCGAGTTCAGCGTCGGTCCAGCCTTGCTCGCCCTTGTATTCTAAGACGAATTTGCGGCCATCCGTCAGTTCAGCCACGAAGTCCGGGTAGAACCTCTGGTGCGCGGTCGGCAACCAGAAGGAGGCGCCGTGCCTTGGGATGTTGCGCAACCACCAACGCACTTCGCCCAGGCTATCCAGCACCTGGGCGCACCGTTCCTCCTCGCTGCCCGCCTTGCCGTCGAAGTCGGGAACGCGACCACGGGCTCCCGTTCGACATGGCTGAGGCCGCGCGCGCTGCGTGACGATCAAATCCCCAGCGGCCGGATCGACAGCTGGAACCCCAGCGCCTTGACCACGGCGGCCATGGTCGCCAGCGTCGGGTTGCCTTCGGGCGAGAAGGCCCGGTACAGGGTTTCGCGCGTCAGGCCCGTGTCGCGGGCGATGGCGGCGATGTTGCGCGCGCGGGCCACGTCGCCGATCGCCGAGGCGATGAGCGCCGGATCGCCGTCGGCGAAGGCCTCCTCGAGATAGGCGGCGATGCGCGCGTCATCGAGCAGCACCTCGGCCGCGTCGAACGGTTGGGTCTTCAGGGCCATTTCATATCTCCCTCGCAAGCGCCCGGGCTGCGGCGATGTCACGCCCCTGAGTGGACTTGTCACCGCCACACAGCAGGATCACCAGCACTTCACCGCGCCGCACGAAATAGACCCAGTAACCGGGTCCGAAGTGGATTCGCAGCTCACTCACGCCGTCGCCGACGGGAGCGACGTCGCCGAAATTACCCTCGGCCATCCGCTTGATGCGGATAGCGATCTTCGCCACGGCGCGGGCGTCGCGCAGGGCGTTCAGTCATGCGATGAACCGTTCCGAGCGGCGCACCTCGATCATATGTCAGATATAATTGGCGGCCGGGCGAGGAACAAGGCGGCTTTGTCACTGTGCGGCATCCCACCCCTCCCCTCGGCGTGCGAGTCCGGCTAAACCCCGCCCCATGAGCGTCGCCCCTGCCAAGACCATCGCCGAGACGGCCGCCGACTATGGGCTGTCACCCGCCGAGTACGACACCATCGTGCTGCGGCTGAACCGCGAGCCGAACCCGGTGGAGCTGGGGGTGTTTTCGGTGATGTGGTCGGAGCACTGTTCCTACAAGTCGTCCAAGCGGCACCTGGGCAAGTTCCCGACCACGGGACCCAGGGTGATCTGTGGCCCCGGCGAGAACGCCGGCGTGGTGGATATCGGCGAGGGCGCGGACGGGCAGAGGTTGGCCTGCGTCTTCAAGATGGAGAGCCACAACCATCCCTCGTTCATCGAGCCGTACCAGGGGGCGGCGACCGGCGTCGGCGGGATCATGCGCGACGTCTTCACCATGGGGGCGCGGCCGATCGCCCTGCTGAACGCGCTGCGGTTCGGCGATCCGTCCCATCCGAAGACCAAGCGGCTGGTGGCCGGCGTGGTGGCCGGCATCGGCGGCTATGGCAATTGCGTGGGCGTGCCGACGGTGGCCGGGGAGACCAACTTTCATTCAGGCTATGACGGCAATATCCTGGTCAACGCCATGTGCGTGGGCCTGGCCGACGCCGACAAGATCTTCTATTCCGCCGCGCCGGCGGCCGGCCTGCCGGTGGTCTATTTCGGGTCGAAGACCGGCCGCGACGGCATCCACGGGGCGACCATGGCCTCGGCGGAATTCGACGACGCCTCGGACGAGAAACGCCCGACGGTGCAGGTCGGCGACCCGTTCGCCGAGAAGCTGCTGATCGAGGCGACGCTGGAGCTGATGGCGTCCGGCGCGGTGGCGGCGATCCAGGACATGGGCGCGGCGGGCCTGACCTCGTCCACCGTGGAGATGGCCGGCAAGGGCGGGGTCGGCGTCGAGCTCGACCTCGACCGTGTGCCGCAGCGCGAGGCGGGCATGAGCGCCTACGAGATGATGTTGTCGGAAAGCCAGGAGCGGATGCTGGCGATCCTCAAGCCCGGGCGCGAGGCCGACGGCGAGCGGATTTTCGCCAAATGGGGGCTGGACGCGGCGACCATCGGGGTGACCACCGACACCGGGCGCATGGTGCTGCGGCACAGGGGCGAGGTGGTCTGCGACGTGCCGCTGGCGCCCTTGTTCGATGACGCCCCGCTCTATGACCGGCCTTGGACCGAGCCGGTGCTGCAGCCGCGGCTGGATCCGGCCGACGTACCGGCGCCGGCCGACTATGGGCAGGCGATCCTGACGCTGATGAGCAGCCCCGACATGGCCTCCAAGCGCTGGCTCTGGGAGCAGTACGACCGCCACGTGATGGCCGACACCCTGGAGGACAGCGCCACCGGCGCCGACGCCGGGATCGTGCGCATTCACGGCGCCCGGAAAGCGCTGGCCATGACCTCAGACGTCACCCCGCGCTATGTGCTGGCCGACCCCTATGAGGGCGGGAAACAGGCGGTGGCCGAGGCCTGGCGCAACCTGACGGCGGTGGGCGCCGACCCCATCGCCATCACCGACAACCTGAACTTCGGCAACCCCGAGCGGCCGGCGATCATGGGCCAGATCGTGCGCGCCATCGACGGCATGGCGGAGGCCTGCCGGGCGCTGGATTTCCCGGTCGTGAGCGGCAATGTCAGCCTCTACAACGAGACCAACGGGGCGGCCATTCCGCCGACGCCGACGGTGGGCGCGGTGGGCCTGATCGAGGACTATGGCCGGCGCGCGGACTTCGCCTCGATGCGGGCCGGCGACGCGCTGGTGCTGATCGGCGAGACGCGCGGTGAGCTCGGCGCGTCGATGTATCTGCGCGAGGTGCTGGGCCGCGAGGACGGGGCGCCACCGCCGGTCGACCTGGCGGCCGAGCGGCGCAACGGGGACTTCGTTCGGGACCTGATCCAGTCGGGCCAAATCACTGTCGTTCATGATCTTTCCGATGGCGGCCTGATCGCCGCGGCGGCCGAGATGGCGCTGGCGTCCGGCGTCGGGCTTGGTCTGGACCCGGGCCTGTCCGGCGTCGCCCCGCTGTTCGGCGAAGACCAGGCCCGCTATCTGCTGGCGGTCGCCGACCCCGCCCCGATCCTGACTGCCGCCAAAGCCGCCGGCGTCCCCGCAACTGTCGTTGGCCGGGCGGGCGGCGAGGCGCTGACCGGGTCCGGCTTCGACATCCCGCTCGCCACGGTGCGGGCCACCCACGAGGGCTGGCTGCCGGACTATATGGACACCTGATGAGCAGTCGCGCCGCCGACACCAGCCTGATCGGCCAGCCCGGCTCTCGGGGCCGTATCCCGACGCCCGCCGCCGTCCTCGACCTCGACGCCTTTGACCGCAATGTGGGCAAGATGGCCGCCCGGGCGAAGGCCGCCGGACTGGCGCTGCGCCCGCACGCCAAGTCGCACAAGTGCGCCGCGCTGGCGCACCGCCAGATCGCCGCCGGCGCCGTCGGCGTCTGCTGCGCCAAGCTGGCCGAGGCCGAGGCCCTGGCCGGCGCGGGGGTGGGCGCGATCCTGGTCACCTCGCCGATCGCCGGCTCAGCGAACGCCGTGCGCGCCGCCGCGCTTGCGGTCGCCCTGGAGGACTTCCGTATTGTCGTCGACCACCCCGACGGGGCCGCCGAACTGGGGCCCGCCGCGAGGGGGCCGCTCCAGGTGCTGATCGACGTCGATCCCGGCCTGGGCCGCAGCGGCGTGCGCGACCCCGCCCAGGCCGTGGAGGTGTTCCGCGCCATCGCCGCCCAGCCGAACCTGACGCTGCTCGGCGTGCAGTGCTATGGCGGCCAGTGGCAGCACCTGGCGGGCGCAGATGTGCGGGCCGCGGCAGTGGCCGAGGGCATGGCTCACCTGTCGCGGGTGATCGCGGCCCTGCGCGGCGCGGGCGCGGACATCGCCGTGGTCACCGGCGGCGGCACTGGCTCCTTCGCCGCCGACGCGGACCAAGGGGTGCTGACTGAGGTCCAGCCCGGCTCCTACGCCTTCATGGACCGCCAGTACCGCGACGCGCTGCTGGACGACCCGGACGGGGCCTTCGAACAGGCGCTCTTGATCGCCGCCACGGTGATCAGCGCCAACCACCGCAAATGGGTGACGGTGGACGCCGGCCTGAAAGCCTTCGCCACCGACGGCCCGGCGCCCCTGGCCATGACCTTGAGGTTCGCCGACAGCGCCTATCGCTTCTTCGGCGACGAGCACGGCCTGCTGATGCGCCCCGACGGCGCGGCGGCAGCCCGCGGCGCGCGGGTCGACTTCGCGCCCGGCCACATCGACCCGACACTCGACCGCTACGACGTCATCCACCTGGTCCGGGGCGACGTGCTCGTGGAGATCGCCGCAGTCGAGGGACGCGGGGCCTCGCAGTAGGGCGCGCTACCCGGGCTTGCGAAAGCGCAGCAGGAACTGGTCGGTCTTGCCGCGGATCGCGGGATCGAACACGAACTTCGTATGATCGTCGGCCGGGTTAGCGAGGATCGCGCTCTCGCCATCGAGCCGGAAGCCCGCCGCCATGACCTCGGCCTTCACCGTGGCGGGGTCGATCCGGTGGCGGCCCTCGGTGTCGCGCAGGCCCGAGCCGGGCTCAGCAGCGTGGTCCAGCACCACATAGACACCCCCCGGCTTGAGCGCGGCGAAGACCGCCTTGTTGAACAGGGTCAGGTCCGCTGGTCCCATGAACTTGTCGTGCAGGTCATGGTAGTCCTGACGGATGAACACGACGTCGAGCTTGTCGGGCAGGCCCGGCGCGTTGATCGGCGCGGTGATCAGTTCGACGTTGGCGTGCGCGGGCAGGGCCATAATGCCCTTGATGATGCCCACGACCTCGGGGTGAGCCTTGACCAGCTCGGTCGGCTCGACCGCATAGACGCGACCCTTCGGCCCCACCGCGACGCTGAGTGCGCGCACGAAACGGCCCGCGACGATGTCGGCCACCCGGTCGCCGGGCGTGAGGCCGATGAAGGCCAGCACCTCGGGCCCCTTCATGGCCGGATCGGTCATGGCGTCGGCGGTGGCCTGAGGGGGCGGCGCCTGGGCCAGGGCTGGCAAGCCCGCGGCGGTGAGCAGCAGTCCGGCGGCCAGGGCCGCGATCATCCGGGTCATCGGCGTCCTCTCTTGCGACTTGAGTAAGGGTTATCCAAAATCGGCACGTCCTCAGCGCAGGGAAAGTCCCGGCATGCCCTCGTCGCGCCAGGCCTTCAGCACCTCAAAAAACCGCAGCGGCCCGGCGCCGTACATGTCGGAGAAGAAGCCCTTGCGGTTCCCCGTTTCACCCTCGGAATTGTAGTACCCCGGGGTGCACTCCTCGTAGAAGCGCCGGCCCATGCGGGCGAGCCCGCGGACCTCCTGCACATAGGCCTCTTCCGCCTCGACAGTTGGCTCCAACACGCCGGCGCCCAGCTCGCGCGCCTGGCTGACCATATGCGCCACGTGGTTGGCCTGCTCATTCAGGGCCTGCGGCACGCTGATGGTGATCGCCGTCTGGGTGAAGCCCAGGAAGAAGCAGTTGGGGAACCCGTGGGTGGTCAGGCCGTGCAGGGTGCGCAGGCCGTCGGCCCAGTGCTCCGACAGGGTCACCCCGCCTCGCCCGACGATGTCATAGCCGGCGCGGCGGGTGTAAGAGGTGCCGACTTCGAACCCCGTGGCGAAGATCAGGCAGTCGAGCGGATATTCCCGCCCATTGGCCACCACCCCGCCCTCGGTCAGGCGCTCGACGCCCCGGCCATGGGTATCCACCAGGGTGACGTTGGGTCGATTGAAGGTCTGCAGATAGTCGTCGTGAAAACAGGGCCGCTTGCAGAACTGGCGGTACCACGGCTTCAGCGCCGCCGCCGTCGCCGGGTCCTTGACGATGGCGTCCACCCGGGCGCGCACCTGGTTCATCTTGCGATAGTCGGCCAGCGCCATCAGCTCGGCCTTCTCTGGCGAGGTCAGCCGTCGGCCCAGCTTGCGCGACGCCTCCTTGGCCGCGCTGCCGGTGAGGGTGCGGAAGATGTCGGTCCAGCCGTCGTGGACCAGGTCCTCGTCCTGGTCGCCGCCGCTCACCAGGATGTTGAAATTCTCCATCCGGGCCTTCTGCCAGCCGGGCTCCAACGAAGCCGCCCACTTGGGGTCGGTCGGCGCATTGTTGCGCACATCCACCGACGAGGGGGTGCGCTGGAAGACGCAGAGTTCCTTGGCCCATGCGCCCAGGTGCGGCACGCACTGGATGGCCGTAGCCCCGGTGCCGATGATCCCCACCCGCTTGTCCTTCAGGCCGCTGAGGCCGCCCGAGGAATCGCCCCCGGTGTAGCGATAGTCCCAGCGGCTTGTGTGGAAGGTGTGGCCCTTGAAGTCGCCGATGCCGGGGATGCCCGGCAGCTTCGGCCGGCTGAGCGGGCCGTTGGCCATGGCAACATGGCGCGCCTTGAACCGGTCGCCACGGTTGGTGCTGATCTCCCAGCGCTGGTCGGCCTCGTCCCAGACCATGCCGGTGATCGACGTCTGCATCAGCGCGTCGTCATAGAGCCGGTAGTGGCGGGCGATGTTGCGGCTGTGCTCGAGAATTTCCGGGGCGAACGAATATTTGTGGCGGGGCATGTAGCCCAGCTCTTCCAGCAACGGGAGGTAGCAGTAGCTCTCCACGTCGCACATGGCGCCCGGATAGCGGTTCCAGTACCAGGTGCCGCCAAAGTCGCCGGCGCTCTCCACCACCCGGATGCTCTCGAACCCGGCCTCACGCAGGCGCGCGCCCATCATCAGGCCGCCGAACCCGCCGCCGACGATGACGAACTCGACCTCGTCGCAAACCGGCTCGCGGGTAAATCCCGGCTCGACATAGGGGTCGTCGATGTAGTGCGAGAACTCGGCCTTGACCGCGACGTACTGGTCGATGCCGTCATCGCGCAGCCGCTTGTCGCGTTCGGCGAGATATTTCGCGTGCAGCGCGTCGGGATCGAAATCGATCTCGCCGACGATCTCGAGAAGTTCCGGCTGGATGCTCATGGGTGCAATATTGCCGCTATGAAGGGCGGTCGCGTCAACACCATCCCTGGCGACACCCGCGGGAGAGGCCAATGAACCGTTTCTGGACCCGATCGGCCGCACCCCTGCCGCCCTGGCCGCAGGGCGACACGTTTGAGCTGCGCGAGGCGCCGATGCCCACACCGGGCGCCGGCCAGGCCCTGACCCGGACCATCTACGTCTCACTCGACCCCTACCAGTGGGGCTACAAGAAACGTGGCGCCGAGCCGGCGGGCGCGCCCTGCCACGCCCGCACGGTGGCCCAGGTGGTGGAGAGCCGGATGGACGGCTTTTCGCCCGGCGACCTGGTGTTCAACACCAATGGCTGGGCCGAATACGGCCTGATGGGCGCGGGCGTGGCGCGGCCGGCCTACATGATCCCCCGCAAGCTCGACCCGGCCCAGGGCCGCATCTCCCAGGCGGTCGGCGTGCTGGGCATGCTGGGGCTGACCGCCTACGCCGGCATGCTGCTGATGGCCGACCCCAAGCCCGGCGAGACGGCGGTGGTCTCGGCCGCGTCGGGCGGGGTAGGTCAGATCGCCGGCCAGCTCGCCCGCCTGCGCGGCGCCCGCGTGGTCGGCATCGCCGGTATCGCGGACAAGTGCCGCTTCGTCACCGAGGAACTCGGCTTCGACGCCTGTGTCTCCCACCTCAGCCCGACGTTCGCCGCGGACCTGAAGGCCGCCTGCCCCACCGGCGTCGATGTCTATTTCGAGAATGTCGGCGGCGCGGTGTTCAACGCCGTCCTGCCGCTGTTCAACGCCGGCGCGCGGATGACCATCTGCGGCCTGATCGCCAGCTATGGGGACGCGCCCGGCCAGGATGCGCGGGCCGCCCTGATGGCCCGCGGCGAGGCGATCTTCCGCGACCGCGGCGTCACCGTGGGCGACCTTTTCGTCGGCGACTATGTGGCCGATCACGAGGCGGCGTTCCTGGCCGCGATGTCGCAATGGGTCGCCGCCGGCGACGTGCGCTATCGCGAGGACATCCGCCAGGGCCTGGAAGCGATCCCCGCCGCCTTCGCCGAGATGCTGCGCGGCGGCAACTTCGGCAAGATGCTGGTGCGTGTGGGGGAGGATCCGACGACGTAGGCTCCTACCCCACCGCTCGCTTCAGCAGGTCCAGCGCCGCGGCGGCGAAGGCGGTCATGTTGGCGAGGCGGTCGCTTTCGCCGGTTTCCAGGGTGATCGCCATCTCGACGGGGCCGGAGATCGCCAGGCAGGTGTGGCCGGCGGCGTCGCCATAGGGGTTGCCCGTGGGCCCCGCCGCGCCGGTCTCCGAGAGGCCCCAGGTGGCGCCGAAGCGTTCGCGGGCGGTCCGCGCCAACAGCAGCGCATAGGGCTCGCTGGAGGAGCGCATGCCGGCCACGGCCTCGCGCGGCAGGTCCATCAGCACCATGCGGGCCTTGCCGGTGTAGACCACCGCCCCGCCCAGGTAATATTTCGAGGCGCCCGGCACCCCCAGCAGGGCCGCCGAGATCAGCCCGCCGGACGAGCTCTCGGCCACCGCCACGGTCTGCCCCAGGGCCTTCAGCCGCTCGCCCAGTTCCGCCGCCCGCGCGTCAAGGTCTTGCACGCCTACATCTCCTTATGACTTGGCGGCCCGCCGCATCCGCGCCCATGATGGCGATGAATTAGACCAAGCGCCATTTTTCGGGAGGATATTTTCATGGACGCCCAATCGCAGTGGACCGGCCTGGACGCGCAGCGCCTGGAGCGCATCGGCGCGCACCTGGAGCGAAACTACATCGCCAACGGCAAGCTCGCCGGCTGCCAGGTCAATGTCGCCCGCCACGGTCACCTGGCCTATTCCCAGTCATTCGGCCTGATGGACGCCGAACGCGGCAAGCCCACCGACGACGGCACCATCTACCGCATCTATTCGATGACCAAGCCGATCACCTCGGTGGCGCTGATGACCCTCTTTGAGCAGGGCTATTTCCAGCTCAACGATCCAGTCAGCCGCTATGTGCCGTCCTGGAAAAACCACCGCGTCTGGGTTTCCGGCGAGGGCGCGGAGATGGTCACCGAGGCGCCGGCCCGGCCGGTCACCTTCCGCGACGTGCTCAGCCACCAGGCGGGCCTGACCTATGGTGGCGGCTTGCCGGGCATCGGCATCCAGCACCCGATCGACAGGATCTATCGCCAGCTGAAGATCCGTTCGGCGGGCGGCGCGGACACGATGGTGGAGTTCCTCGACAAGCTCAGCCAGGTGCCGCTGCGCTATCAGCCCGGCCAGGCATGGATGTATTCGCTGGCGACCGATGTCTGCGGCGCCCTGGTCGAGGTGATCTCCGGCGTGCCGCTGGCGCGATACCTTGAGGAGGTGATCTTCGCGCCGCTGGGCATGAAGGACACCGCGTTCTTCGTGGCGCCCGACAAGATCGACCGCTTCGCCGCTAACTATCAGCGCGGCCCCAGCAAGACGCTGAAACTGATCGACGACCCGGCGACCAGCGACTTCACCCGCGAGCCCGGCTTCAAATCCGGTGGCGGCGGCCTCACCGGGACCAGCGCCGACTACCTCCGCTTCTGCGAGATGCTGCGCCGGGGCGGCGAACTGGACGGGGCGCGGATCCTTGGCCCGCGCACGCTGGAGGTCATGCACATGAACCACCTGGCCGGCGGCAAGGACCTGACGCAGCTGGCCATCGGCGGCTTCTCGGAGACCGCCAACGAAGGCGTCGGCTTCGGCCTGGGTTTTGCGTCGACCATGAGCCAGGTGCAGACCGGCACGCTGGGGACCGGCGACTACTACTGGGGCGGGGCGGCCTCGACGATCTTCTGGGTGGACCCCAAGGAGGACCTGTCGGTGGTGTTCATGACCCAGCTGATGCCGTCCGGCACCTTCAACTTCCGCGGCCAGCTGAAGAGCATCATCTATTCGTCAATCATCGACTGAGGGCCCGGCGGCGCGCCTGCTGACACGAGGCTGTCAGCAGGGCCCGGCTATCGCTGTCTCCAGCAGAAGGAGACAGGGCGATGAACGCGCATGCGAAAATGGAGACCAGGACCGTGGGCGCCCTCCAGGACGGTCGCGGGGACTTCGATTTCCTGGTCGGCCGCTGGACCGTGAACCACCGCCGGCTGAAGCTGCGCGGCGCGGACTGCGACGACTGGGATGAATTCGAAGGGACCAGCGTCTGTCGCAAGCTGATGGACGGCCTCTGCAACGTCGATGAGAATGCGATGCCGGCCCGCGACGTCCAGGGCCTGACCTTCCGCACCTACGACCTCGCGCGGCGCGAATGGGCGATCTACTGGGTGAACAGCGCCGCCGGTGTGCTGCAGGAGCCGGTGTTCGGCCGCTTCGAGGACGGCGAGGGCCGGTTCTATGGCGTGGACGTCGACAACGGGCGACCCGTGCGGGTGATCTATGCCTGGAAGGATATCACGCCGGCCTCGGCGCACTGGGCGCAGGCGTTCTCCTTTGACCGCGGGCGCAACTGGGAAGTGAACTGGACCATGGCCTTCACCCGCTGCGAATGAGCTTGCGGCGCCGGCCCGCCTGCGCCTAGGGAAACGCCATGCCTATCGCCCTGCCCCACCTCGAAGCGATCCTGCGGGACGGCTTCCCCGATGCCGAGATCAAGATCGACGATCTGGCCGGCGACGGCGACCACTACAAGGCCCGCATCGTCTCGGCGGCCTTCGCGGGCCTGCCCCGCATCCGCCAGCATCAGCTGGTCTACGCCGCCCTGAAGGGCCGGATGGGCGGCGAGTTGCACGCGCTGGCCTTGGAGACGTCGGCGCCCGCTTGACCACGCCCGCTTGACCAGGGCGGCCGGGCTCCCTAGCTCTGGGGTTCGCGAACTTGCGCCGAAGGGCCGACCGATGACCGAGACCACGACCGCCAATCCCGTCGCCAACCCCGTCCACGACTTCATCGCCAAGGCGGTGGCGGACCATCCGGTGGTGCTGTTCATGAAGGGCGTGCCGGAGGCCCCGCAGTGCGGATTTTCCGCCCAGGTGGTGCAGATCCTCGATCACCTCGGCGCCGATTTCGTCGGCGTCAATGTGCTGCAGAACGACCAGCTGCGCGACGGCATCAAGGCGTATTCCGACTGGCCGACCATCCCACAGCTCTATGTGAAGGGCGAGTTCGTCGGCGGCTGCGACATCGTGCGCGAGATGTTCCAGGCCGGCGAACTGAAGACCCTGCTGGCCGATCAGGGCCTGCTCGAAGCCTGACTTGAGCCGGCTGCTGCAGCCGCCGTCGGGCTGCCCGGTCTTCCGGCTCGACTTCGCGCCGACCCGCGACGACATCGACGAGAACGGCCACGTGAACAACGTGGTCTATCTGCGCTGGGCGCAGGAGCTGGGCGTCGCCCATTGGCGCAGCGTGGCGCCGCCCGAGGCGCTGGCCACCTGGGCCTGGATCGCGCTGCGCCACGAGGTCGATTATCGCCGCGCGCTGTTGCCCGGAGAGACAGCCCACGGCCGCACCTGGGTGGCCGAAGCCGCCGAAGGCCCCCGTTTCAACCGGTTTATCCGCATCGACGCTGCCCCAGGGACCGCCATGTGCGCCCAGATTGTCACCACCTGGGTGCTGATCGAACGGGCCACGGGCCGGCCCCGGCGCGTGCCGGAATGGATCCTCGAGGCGTTCGCCTAGCGGTCTGGTTCGTCCAAGCTCCAGGGCCGCCAAGAGGCTGTCCCGCGATCCAGCGGTCAGGGCGCCCCTTTCCGTAACGTCCCAGCGCGAATCAAAAGGCCCCGGATTGCTCCGGGGCCTTCGAAAGTCGGTCGACTATCTCGCGCTCTATGACGCGTAGAATTCGATGACCAGGTTGGGTTCCATCTTCACCGGATAGGGCACTTCGGCCAGCTCCGGGATGCGGACGAAGGTGGCGGACATCGCCTTGCCGTCCATGGTGATGTAGTCGGGGGTGTCGCGTTCACCCGATTGCAGGGCCTCCAGCACCAGGGCCATGTTGCGCGACCGCTCGCGCACCGTGACCACGTCGCCCGGCTTGACGCGATAGGACGGAATGTTCACGCGCTTGCCGTTGACCATCACGTGGCCGTGGTTGACGAACTGGCGGGCGGCGAAGGGGGTCGGCACGAACTTCGAGCGATAGACGATGGCGTCCAGGCGGCTTTCCAGCAGGCCGATCAGGTTCTCCGAGGTGTTGCCCTTGCGGCGCGCGGCCTCTTCGTAGATCCGGCTGAACTGCTTTTCGGTGAGGTTGCCGTAGTAGCCCTTGAGCTTCTGCTTGGCGCGCAGCTGTAGGCCGAAATCGGAGACCTTCTGCTTGCGGCGCTGGCCATGCTGGCCGGGACCATAGGCGCGCTTGTTGATCGGGGATTTCGGGCGACCCCAGATGTTTTCGCCCATCCGGCGGTCGAGTTTGTACTTGGCGCTGTGGCGCTTGGACATTCGGTTCTCTTCACTTCGACCCGAGCCGGCGCTTCCCAAGCTGGAAGCGCGATCTCAACGGCGGCGTTCGCGTCAACCCGTCATAAATCC
Organism: Phenylobacterium sp.; assembly: GCF_031360265.1. Lineage (GTDB taxonomy): Bacteria > Pseudomonadota > Alphaproteobacteria > Caulobacterales > Caulobacteraceae > Phenylobacterium. The sequence continues at coordinate 10,282 of NZ_JANMBF010000064.1, read as the reverse complement.
GCAGGCCGCGCGGCAAGCCGGCGGCGAGGAAGGGGCGCTGTATGCCCACCGCCCCTTTCGGAGTCAAGGATCGGAGACGCCGCGCTCCATGCGCTGCGCAAGCGCCAGGGTGGCGGCCTGCGCTTGCGTCCACCACAGGCGCACCAGATCCTCGGCGGCGCCCGGCCTTGCCAACTTCACCGCCTGGCCGGCCCACAGCGACATCGTCTGAGGATCGCCCGCCTGGTCGGCGGCCGCGCGCAGGGCCTGGGTCAGCCGGTTCTGCACCGGATAGGCCGGGACCTCGTCCTGGACGGCGCGCATCTCGCGGATGAAGCGGTTCTCGATCCCGCGGGCATAGCGGCCGGAGAACGCCCGCGTAAGCCGTGTGGCGTCCTGCGGCGCGTCCATGATCGCCTGCCGCCAGGTGGGCCCAACGGTCGCCTGGTCAGCCAGCAGGAAGGCTGAACCCATCTGGGCGGCGCTGGCCCCCAGCGCCAGGGCGGCGGCGACGCCACGCCCATCCATGATCCCGCCCGCGGCGATCACCGGCAGGTCTACGGCGGCCAGCACCGTCGCCACCAGGGCCAGGGTCCCGACCGAACTGGCCTCGATGTCCTCCAGGAAATAAGCGTGGTGGCCACCGGCCTCGAAGCCCTGGGCGCAGATCCCATCTGCGCCGGCCTCGGCCCAGGCCAGCGCCTCGGCGACGGTGTTGGCGGTTCCGACCACAAGGCTGCCCGCGCCGTGCAGGGCGTCGACCTGGTCGCGCGTGAGGACCGAAAAGCTGAAGGAGGCCACCGGCGGCGCAGCGCGGATCAGCGCGCGAAGCTGCGCGTCGAAATCGTGGGTGAAGCGGTTGGGGAAGGCCGGCAGGGGCGCACCCAGCTCGGCGTACCAGGGCGCGAGCCTGGCCAGGGCGACGTCGATGACAGTCGGGGCTGGCGCGGCGGCCGGCGCCATCAGCAGGTTGACCGCGAAGGGCGCCTCAGTCGCGGCCCGCATCGCCTCGACTGCGGCGACGATATCGCCCGGCGCGACAGCGGCGGCGGCCAGCGAGCCCATGGCGCCGGCACGGCTGACGGCGATGGCCATGGCCTCGGCGCTCGCCCCGGCCATGGGCGCCTGGAGGATCGGGATCGGCAGGCGGTCGAGCAGCGCGGCAAGAGACATGGCGCCAATTAGGCGCTGGCCCCGACGCCGGGCAACCACCGTTTGCGGACGATACCTAAGGTTGCGCTTTTCCGGAAAGCGGCGTTCGATGGCGACTGCGACTTCGCGGATCGACCATGCTGACGCCCGGAAATCCATCGTCTTTGCCAAGCCGCGTCCGCCGCATGGCGATGGCGGGACTTGCCTGCGCCCTGGCGGGGTGCACGCCCGCCGAGAAAATGGCCAGTCCGCCGCCGACCGACGCGTCCGCCGCCACGACGCCAACCCCGCCCCCTGCGACAGCGGCGCCGGCCCCTGTAACCGCCGTCGGGGCCGGACCTGCCGCTGCCGCGCCTGCCGCCGCCGCGCCGGCGCCGCCTTCCCCGGCCACCCCGCCACTTGCCGATAGCGGGACCAGAGGCGCGTCCGTGACCGCCGAATCCCCGGTCCGGCAGGCGGCAAGCTCGCTCGCGTCGAAGTGGTCATCACTGGTCGGCGTCCATCCGGGCAATACTTTCGCCATGCTGGTAAAGCCCGCCCCGCCAGCGCCGCCGCAGCCGCAGCCGCCCGCGAGCATCGTCGGGGCGCCCTTCAGTCCCGACGTCGCACCGGCGCCGGACGCGACACCATCGGCGACGCCGCCCTCGGCCGCCCCCGTGATCGCGGCGCCTGGCCCGATGCTCACCCGTGACGTGGTCTACAACAAGCCGACAACGGTGACGTTCAACGAACCGACGCCCGTGCAGGTGATCATCAACGTCACCCGAGAGGCCGTCGCCGAGAGCTTCGACAACCTGCCTGGCGCTGTGAAGACCCACGCCATCTCGATCAGTCCGGACATGACCGCTGAGCTCACCGGCCCGGCGGAACGGGTGAGGATTCAGCTGCGCCCGGGCTTTCCGGCCTGGCAGAAGGCCAACGGCGCCAACCCGACCTGGATCTGGGATGTCACCGCGCTCGCGCCCGGCACGGCGCGCCTGGACCTGGCGATCAAGGCCAGGATCGAGGGCTCAGGCGCCGAACAGGTGGTCCGCACCTATCACGACGCCATTCCCGTCACGATGCCCCTGGTGGACAGCGTCAAGTGGTGGATCGCTCAGATCGATCCGATCTGGAAGTGGCTGATCGGCGTGTTCACCGTGCTGGGCGGCGCCATCGTCTGGTGGCTGACGAACATCATGCGCCGAAAGCCCTCAACCTAGCTCGGGGTCCTGTTGGGGCTTCTGCCCGGCGAGCTTGGCCAGCACCCGCCCCCGCCCGCGGGAGAGCGCGGTGACCACGCCGCGAAACGTGCGGACTTCCTGGTCGGTGAAGCTGGCGCGGCCCAGCGCCGAGCGCAGGTTCTGTACCATCGACGGCCGCTTTTCCGGCGGGTGGAAGAAGCCGGCGGCTTCCAGTTCGCGCTCGAAGTGTTCGTAAAGGCCCAGCATAGCCGCGCCGTCCGCCGGTGGCGGACCGTCGCGGAAGGCCAGTGGAGTCTCGGCTGCGACAGTCATGCGCCACTCGTAGGCATTGATCGCAACCGCCTGGGCGAGGTTCAGGGACTTGAAGCGCGCGTCCACCGGGAGGGTCACGACCGCCTGGCAGAGCGCGATGTCAGCGGTCTCCAGCCCTGCCCGCTCGGCGCCGAACAGCAGGCCCACCCTCAGGCCCGCGCCAACCGCCGCGGCCAGGTTGCGCGCCGCCGATCGCGGCGTCAGGATGGGCAGTTGCAACTCACGCGGCCGCGCGGTCGTTGCATAGACGAGCCGCAGGTCCGCGATGGCGTCTTCCACACTTGCAAACACCTGGGCGGCGTTCAGCGGCCAATCGGCCCCGGAGGCCGAAGTCCAGGCGCGTTCGTTGGGCCAGCCATCGCGCGGGTTGACCAGCCGCAGGTCGGAAAGGCCGAAGTTCGCCATGGCCCGCGCGGCCGCACCGATGTTCTCTCCGAGTTGTGGCGCATTAAGGATAATCACAGGTGTCGAGGGAGGAATTTCTGGCATGAGGCGGTTACAATCGCTTGGCGGCGGCAGCGCAAGCCTTGGCCGCCGCGAACTGCTGGTCGGCGCCGCCGGCCTGTCACTGGCGGCCTGTGGGCGCGCGCCCGCGCTCACCGCGTCGCGAACGCCGCGGATCGACCTGCGACGCCTCGATGCTGAGGTCGCCAGGCTGGCGGCCCGCGCGGCGCCGGGCGTCCTGGGCTTTGGCCTGCTCAACCTGGAGAGCGGCGAGTCCTGGCTGGGGCGGGGTGAGCGCGCCTTTCCCATGCAGAGCGTCTTCAAACTGCCTCTCGCCGCCGCGGCCCTGGCTGAAATTGACGCCGGGCGGCTCGGTCTCGCCGAGACGGTGACCCTGGAAGCCGAGTCGCTGTCGCCGGACTGGTCGCCCATCGCCGACGCCTGGCCGGGGCGCACGACCTATTCCATCGACGAGTTGCTGATCGCCGCGATCGTCAACAGCGACAACACCGCCGCCGACCTTTTGATGAAGCGCATCGGCGGGCCGGGCGCGGTGATGGGCTGGCTGGACGCCCAGCGGATCACCGAGGTCCGCGTCGACCGCTATGAACGCGAGATCCAGCCGACGGTCTATGGCATGACCTCCTTCCGGGCGGCCTGGAAGGGGTCGGCCGCCTTCGACGCCGCCAGGGCCACGGTTCCTCCGGCGCGCCGCCACGCCGCCATGCTGGCCTATATGGCCGATCCGCGCGATTCGGCGACGCCGCGCGGCATGCTGCGGCTGCTCGCCAGGCTTGACGCCGGCGCCCTGATCTCGGCGGCGTCCACCCATCGACTGCTGCGCCTGATGATTCTGTCCCCCCGAGGCGCGGACCGCTTGAAGGCGGGCCTGCCCAAGGACGCCGCCTTCGCCCACAAGACCGGCGCGTCGGGGACCGACCAGGGCCTGAGCGCCGCCTACAACGACGTAGGGATCTTCACGCTGCGCGATCGGCGACGCTATGCCATCGCGGCCTTCCTGACCGGCTCGACGGCCGCCGAGACCGACCGCGCCCCCCTGTTCGCCGAGCTTGGGCGCGTAGCGGTGGCCAGCATCGGCTAAACCCGGCGCAAGATCGCCGGCCTTGCAGCCTTTGCGTCGGCCCCGGCGACGGCTATACGGCCCCAACCCCCGAACTTCGCGCGGAGCGCCTGGCCCTCATGGCAAAGATCAAAGTCGCCAACCCTGTCGTCGATCTCGACGGGGACGAGATGACCCGGATCATCTGGAAGCTGATCAAGGACAAGCTGATCTTCCCGTTCCTGGATCTGCGGACCGAATATTACGACCTGGGCATGGAGTCGCGCGACGCCACCGACGACAAGATCACCATCGCGAGCGCCGAGGCGATCCAGAAGTATGGCGTCGGCGACAAGTGCGCGACCATCACCCCCGACGAGGCGCGGGTGAAGGAGTTCAACCTCAAGGAAATGTGGAAATCGCCGAACGGCACTATCCGCAACATCCTGGGCGGCGTGGTCTTCCGCGAGCCGATCATCTGCAAGAACGTCCCGCGCCTGGTGCCCGGCTGGACCCAGCCGATAATCATCGGCCGCCACGCCTATGGCGACCAGTACCGGGCCACGGACTTCAAGGTGCCGGGCCCCGGCAAGATGACCCTGACCTGGAAGGGCGACGACGGCCAGACCATCGAGCGCGAGGTGTTCAACTATCCCGGCGCCGGCGTGGCCCTGGCTATGTACAACCTCGACGATTCCATCCGCGACTTCGCCCGCGCCAGCTTCGCCTATGCGCTGGACCGCAAGTATCCGCTGTATCTCTCCACCAAGAACACCATCCTCAAGGCCTATGACGGCCGGTTCAAGGACCTGTTCCAGGAGATCTACGACAGCGAATACACCGCCAAGTTCAAGGACGCCGGCATCACCTACGAGCACCGGCTGATCGACGACATGGTGGCCGCCGCCATGAAGTGGTCCGGCGGCTATGTCTGGGCCTGCAAGAACTACGACGGCGACGTGCAGTCCGACACCGTGGCGCAAGGGTTCGGCTCGCTGGGCCTGATGACCTCGGTGCTGATCACCCCCGACGGCAAGACCATGGAGGCCGAGGCCGCCCACGGCACCGTCACGCGCCATTTCCGCCAGCATCAGCGGGGCGAAAGCACCTCGACCAACTCGATCGCCTCAATCTTCGCCTGGACGCGCGGCCTGGAGCATCGCGCCAAGCTCGACGACAACGCCGCGCTCGACGCCTTCGCCAAGACGCTGGAGCGGGTCTGCGTCGAGACCGTCGAGAGCGGGTCGATGACCAAGGACCTGGCGCTGCTGGTCGGCGACACGCAAGGCTGGCTGACCACCGAGGGCTTCATCGACAAGGTGGCCGCGAACCTGGAAAAGGCGCTGGCGGCTTAAAGTTTGTTCTTGATCTGTTCATGATCGCGGCTATCGTCAGCGGCAGGACGGAGGACGAGCAATGACCCTCGGCTACATCACCATCGGCGCCCACGATGTCGAAGGCGCACTGCCCTTTTTACGACGCCGTGTTGGGCGCGGTCGGCTATGTGCGCGGCCCGCTGGATGGCGGCTGGGCCTTCTATGGCAAGGGCGATGCGCCCGGCGTCGGCATCTGCAAGCCGCACGACGGCCAGCCGGCGCGCGGCGGCAACGGGATCATGATCGCCTTCAAGGCCGACAGCCACGACCAAGTGAAGGCGGCCTATGCCGCGGCCCTGGCCAATGAGGGGACGGACGAAGGGGCGCCGGGCTTTCGGCCGCCGGAGGCTGACAGCGGCTTCTACGGCGCCTATGTGCGGGACGCGGCTGGCAACAAGCTCTGCATCTACGACGCCCCTGCCACCTAACAGGGCTGAGTCCGCCTAGGCGCGGGCGCGAACGGCGCGACCGCCCAGGCCCAGGCCGATCAGGCTGAAGCCGGCGATCATTAGGCCCCAGAACGCCGGTCCCAGCAGGTGCGCGGCGGCAAATCCCGCCGGGTCGCCGCTTGGGCCGGCCTTGGGAAGATCGTAGGCCAAGGTGTAGCGGCCGGGGGTCTCCAGGGTGATCGCCAGCCGGTCGCCAAACGCCGGCGAGGTGGACGCCCCGTCAGCGTGAACCCTGGGCGGCACGCCCAGCGTGTCGCCTGCCAGGGGGGAGAACTCGAACGCGCCCTGCACCTGATCGGGCCCGACAACGCCGCCGCGGCGATTGTATTGCAAAAGGTAGGAGCGGGCGCCGTCGTCGGCGGCCTGATCCAGCACCCAGGCCTTGGATTGCGCGGGGGCGCCGGGGGCGCCTGCGGTGTCGTCGCCGAAGGTCAGGGTGGCGGCGCCGACCGTTCCCAGGCTGGGCGGCAGGGCGATCACGCTGGACGCCGTCGCGGCCTGGGCGGCCATCAGGCCAAGGACGAACGCGGCGGCCGTACAAACACTGCGCATAGGGCGCTCCGGAACTTCTGGCCGGAACCTAGTGCGTGGGTCCGCGCGGCGCCAGTCCCCACGCCTGGAGGTTGAACCCTAACCCCCCAGCGCGGCCTTCACCGCGGCGATGCCTTCGTCGGCCAGGGCGCCGTCCGGCGCGCCGCCCTGGGCGAAATCCGGTCGCCCGCCGCCGCCCTGGCCGCCCATGGCCACCACGGCGGCCTTGGCCAGCTCGACGGCGTTGAACCGCGCCTGGGCCGAGCCGGTGACCGCCACGGTGACCGCGGCCTTGCCCTCCGCCGAGCCCACCAGCACGATCACCCCGTCGGGGACCTGCTTCTTGAATGCCTCTGCGATGGGCCGCAGGTCCTTGCCGCCGACGCCCTCCAGGATGCGGGCCAGGACCTGGACGCCGCCGATCTCTTCCGGCGCCGCGGGCGCGGCCCCGCCGCCACCGCCGCCGCCCATGGCGAGCTGGCGCCGGGCGTCGCCCAGCTCCTTCTCGAGCTGCCGACGCTGGGTTTCCAGAGCGGCCACACGGACCGGGACCTCGGACACCGGGACCTTGAACTGGTCGGCGAGCCCCCGGGCGACGGCCGCCTGGTCCAGCAGATAGCGCCGCGCCGCCTCGCCGGTCAGCGCCTCGATGCGGCGAACGCCGGCCGCCACGCCCTGTTCCTGGACGATCTTGAACAGGGCGATGTCGCCGGTGCGCGCCACGTGGGTGCCGCCGCAGAGCTCCACCGAATAGGCGCCCTCCCCCGCCAACGACTGGCCCAGGGTGAGCACCCGGACCGTCTCGCCATATTTCTCGCCGAACAGCGCCATGGCCCCGGCCGCCATGGCCGCCTGGGGCGCCATCAGCTCAGTCTCCGCCGGCAGGTTCTGGCGGACCACGGCGTTGACCTCAGCCTCGATGCGGTCAATCTCGCCCCAGCTCACCGGCTGGCCGTGGCTGAAGTCGAAGCGGATGCGCTCGCCGTCGACCATCTGGCCCTTCTGGCTGACGTGGGGACCCAGCACGTCGCGCAATGCCGCATGCAGCAGATGGGTGGCCGAGTGATTGGCGCGGGTGGCGGCGCGGCGTTTGGCATCGACGGTCAGCCGGACGCGGGCGCCAGGCGCAAGGACGCCTTCGAGGATCCCCAGGTCGTGGACGAAGAGGTCGCCGGCCTCCTTCTGCACGTCGCTTACGCGGGCCCTGCCAGAGGTTCCATTGTCCATTGTCCAGGCCACCTCGCCCTGGTCGCCCGCCTGACCGCCGCTCTCGGCGTAGAAGGGGGTGCGATCGAACACCGCCTGGACGCTGGCGCCGACCACCGCGCCGTCGATCTCGCGCCCGTCCTCGACCAGGGACAACAGGTCGGCGCTCGCCTCGATCTCGTCGTAGCCGACGAATTCGCTGGGCCCCAGCCGGTCGCGGATGGCGAACCACTCGCCGGCCGCGGCCACCTGGCCGGAACCGGTCCAGGCTTCACGGGCCTGGTCGCGCTGGCGGGTCATGGCCGCGTCGAAGCCTTCGAGGTCGACGGTCAGGCCCTTGGCGCGCACGGCGTCCTGGGTCAGGTCCAGCGGGAAGCCGTAGGTGTCGTAGAGCTTAAACGCGGTCTCGCCCGACAGCACCTCGCCTGCGCCCAGGTGGGCGGTGGCCTCGTCGAGCAGGCCCATGCCGCGGCCGAGCGTGCGGCGGAACCGCTCCTCCTCCTGGCGCAGGGTGTCGACGATGGCGGCTTCGGCGCGCCGCAGCTCCGGATAGGCCTCGCCCATCTGGGCGATCAGGGACGGCGCCAGGCGGTGCATCAACGGGTCGGCGGCGCCCAGCAGGTGGGCGTGGCGCATGGCGCGGCGCATGATCCGGCGCAGCACATAGCCGCGGCCCTCGTTGGAGGGCATCACCCCGTCGGCGATCAGGAAGCTGGCGGCGCGCAGGTGGTCGGCGATCACCCGGTGCGAGGCGCCGTTGGACGCCGCGCCGGCGCCGCCGACCAGGTCACGGGAGGCGGCGATGATCGCCCGGAAGAGGTCGATGTCATAGTTGTCGTGGACGCCCTGCAAGACCGCGGCGATGCGCTCAAGGCCCATGCCGGTGTCGATCGAGGGCTTGGGCAGGTTGGTGCGTTCGCCCGACGCCAGCTGCTCGAACTGCATGAACACCAGGTTCCAGATCTCCACGAACCGGTCGCCGTCCTCGTCGGGACTGCCGGGCGGGCCGCCGGGGATGTGGTCGCCGTGATCGTAGAAGATCTCCGAGCAGGGGCCGCAGGGGCCGGTGTCGCCCATCGACCAGAAGTTGTCGGCGGTGGCGATGCGGATGATCCGGTCGTCGGAGAGGCCGGCGATCTTCTTCCACAGCACCGGCGCCTCTTCGTCCTGGGCGTAGACGGTGACCAGCAGCTTCTCGACCGGAAGCTTGAACTCCCGGGTCAGCAGGTCCCAGGCGTATTCGATGGCCCCTTCCTTGAAGTAGTCGCCGAAGGAGAAATTGCCGAGCATCTCGAAGAAGGTGTGGTGGCGGGCGGTGTAGCCGACATTGTCGAGATCGTTGTGCTTGCCGCCGGCGCGCACCGACTTCTGCGAGGAGGCGGCGCGCGGCCAGGGCGGGGCTTCCGCGCCGGTGAAATAGGTCTTGAACGGCACCATGCCGGCGTTGACGAACAACAGCGTCGGATCGTTCTGCGGCACCAGCGGCGCCGAGGCGACGACGGCGTGATCGTGTTTGCCGAAGTAGTCGAGGAAATGGGATCGGATCTCGTTGAGGCTCGGCATGGACCCTGGCGCTTTGACGTGAACGGGGCGAAGGTCTCGTCACCCGGGCCCCGGATATGGCGACGGGGGTCCGTTTACGAAACTAACGCCACCTCGCCAAGGGCGCGGGGCCGGGGCCGGGCGCGTCGGTCCGCTTGCGCGGGGGAACCGGCCCGCCGAGGCGGACCTATTCGTCCTCGGGCTCGGGGCCGCCGACCAGCAGTTCCTCGGCGATCACCGCCTTGGCGCCGCGCACCTGCTTTTCGATCTCCGCGGCGATGTCGGGATTGGCTTTCAGGAAGTCGCGGACGTTGTCGCGTCCCTGACCGATGCGCTGGCTGGAGAAGGAGAACCAGGAGCCGGACTTCTCGATGACGCCTGCCTTGACGCCCAGGTCGATGATCTCGCCCAGCTTGGAGATGCCCTCGCCGTACATGATGTCGAACTCGACCTCGCGGAACGGGGGAGCGACCTTGTTCTTGACCACCTTGACGCGGACGTTGTTGCCGACGATCTCGTCGGCCCGCTTCACCGAGCCGGTGCGGCGGATGTCGAGCCGCACCGAGGCATAGACTTTCAGCGCATTGCCCCCGGTGGTGGTTTCCGGACTGCCGTACATCACCCCGATCTTCATGCGGATCTGGTTGATGAAGATCACCAGGGTCTGGGTCTTGGAGATCGAGGCGGTAAGCTTGCGCAGCGCCTGGCTCATCAGCCGCGCCTGAAGGCCGGGCAGGCTGTCGCCCATCTCGCCCTCGATCTCGGCCCGGGGCGTCAGCGCGGCCACGCTGTCGATGACGATGATGTCCACCGCGCCCGAGCGGACGAGCGTGTCGGTGATCTCCAGCGCCTGTTCGCCGGTGTCGGGCTGGGAGACCAGCAGCTCGTCGAGGTTGACCCCCAGCTTGTGGGCGTAGGACGGGTCGAGCGCGTGCTCGGCGTCGACGAAGGCCGCCGTGCCGCCCAGTTTCTGGACCTCGGCCACCACGTGCAGGGCCAGCGTCGTCTTGCCCGAGCTTTCCGGCCCGTAGATCTCCACCACGCGTC
>NZ_JANMBF010000012.1:0-83920 GCF_031360265.1 Phenylobacterium sp. | reverse complement strand
GAACCTCCCGGGCGATATCGATCAGGCCGGCGTCATCCATGGTCGTCTCCGTAGCGCCGCCGCGCGGCGGACTGGCAGAATGTTGAACCCGACAGGGCGCCAGGCGCCAGCGACAATCGCCCGCGCAGGCGAATTCATCCGAGCAGCCCCTTCAGCCGGTAGAGCGCGTCCATGGCTTCGCGCGGGCTCATGCCGTCGGGCTCCAGGGCGCGGAGGGCTTCCTCGGCGGGGCTTGGACCCGAGCGTTCGGCGACGCCGGGGGCCGTGGCGGCGAACAGCGGCAGGTCGTCGAGGTTGGCCGGCCCCGCCGCCTCACGCTCCAGGCGCTCCAGCACCTGGCGGGCGCGGGTGACCACCGGCGGCGGCACGCCGGCCAGCTTGGCCACCTGGACGCCGTAGCTGCGGTCGGCAGGGCCGGGACCGGCCTCGTGTAGGAAGATCAGGTCGCCGTTCCACTCCTTGGCCTTGAGCGACAGGTTGGCGACATAGGCTAGCCGGCCTTCGAGCACGGCCAGCTCGTGGTAGTGGGTGGCGAACAGCGCCCGGCAGCGGTTCACTTCATGCAGCGCCTCGGTGCAGGCCCAGGCGATGGCCAGGCCGTCGTAGGTGGCGGTGCCGCGGCCGATCTCGTCGAGGATCACCAGGGATCGCGGGGTGGCCTGGGTGAGGATGGCGGCGGTCTCGACCATCTCGGCCATGAAGGTGGAGCGGCCGCGGGCTAGATCGTCGCCGGCGCCGACGCGGCTGAACAGGCGGTCGACAACGCCCAGCCGCAGTCGCTTGGCGGGCACAAAACAGCCGGCCTGGGCCAGCACGGCCAAGAGCGCGTTCTGGCGCAGGAAGGTCGACTTGCCGGCCATGTTCGGGCCGCTGACCAGCGCCAGGCGCGGGCCGCCGGCGCCGGAGCCATCGAGCCGGCAGTCGTTGGGGGTGAAGGCCGCGCCGGCGCGGCGCACGGCGGCCTCGACCACCGGATGGCGGGCGGCCTGCGCCTCGAAGGCGGTGGAGCGATCGACGACGGGACGGCTCGCGCCCACGTCCTCGGCCCACTCGGCGATGGCCGATGCGACATCCAGGCGTGCGGCGGCGCCGGCTGCAGCCTGGATGTCGGCGGCCACCTGGGTCGCAGCCTCGCGCCAGGCCTCGAAGGTGTCGAGCTCGATGGCCAGCGCGCGCTCGGCGGCCTGGGCGATCCGGGCGTCGAGCTCGGCCAGCTCCACCGTGGTGAAGCGCACCTGGTTGGCCAGGGTCTGGCGGTGGATGAAGGTGGCGTTCAGCGGCGCCGTCATCAGCGGTTCGCCGGCCTTGGCGGTGGTCTCGACGAAATAGCCCAGCACCGCGTTGTGCCGGATCTTCAGCGCCACGCCGCTCTCCGACGCCAGCCGCGCCTCAAGCTGCAGGATCACGCGGCGGCTGTCGTCGCGCAGCGCGCGGGCCTGATCGAGTTCGGGGCGGACGCCTTCGCCGACGAAGCCGCCGTCGCGGGCCTGGACCGGCAGGTCGAAACCCAGGCCCTCGACCAGCAGGGCGCGGAAGCGGGCGAGATCGGGGCGCCCGGCCGGGGTCAGCGCCGCCAGGGCCAGGGCGATTTCGGCGGGAAGTTCGACCAGCGGGTCACGGGCGGAGACGAACAGGCCGGCTGCCGCCTCGCCGATGGCCAGGCCGTCGCGCAAAGCGCCAAGGTCACGAGGTCCGCCGCGGCCCAGCACCAGACGCGACAGCGCGCGCGCCATGTCGCCCAGGCCCTTCAGCGCTTCGCGCAGCCTTTGCCGCTGCGCGCGGTGGTCGCAGAACCAGGCCACCGCATCCAGGCGGGCGTCGATGGCGGCGGGGTCGAGCAGCGGCTGGGCCAGCCGGGCGGCCAGCAGGCGGGCGCCCGGCGCCGTCATCGTGCGGTCGATGGCCGCCAGCAGCGAGCCCTCGCGCGAGCCGGAGGTGGACTTTTCGATCTCCAGGCTGGCGCGGGTGGCCGGATCGATGGCCATGACGTCGGCCTCGCCGGCCCGGCGCGGCGCCGAAAGCGCCGGGAGCCTGCCGGCCTGGGTGGTCTCAAGGTGGGCGGCGATCAGTCCCAGGGCGGAAATCTCCGCGCCGGAAAGCGCGCCGAAGCCGTCAAGCGTCTCCACCCCATAGAGCCGCTTCAGCCGGGCTTCCGAAGCCGCCGGTTCGGCCAACGCCTGGGGCAGCGGCTGGACGAAGCCGCCGGCGGACTTCAGCGCACTGGCGATGGCCTCGTCGGCGAACAGCCGGTCGGGAACCAGGATCTCCGAGGGACCCAGGGCCGCCAGCGCCGAGGCCAGGCCCGCGACGCTGGTTCCCTGGCATTCGACCTCGCCGGTGGAAAGCTCGACGCTGGCCACGGCCGCCTGGCCGCCGCGCACCGCAATGGCCGCCAGCCGGTTGGATCCGCGCGCATCGAGCAGGCCCTCCTCGGTCAGCGTGCCCGGCGTCACCACGCGGACCACGTCGCGGCGGACCACCGACTTTGCGCCGCGCTTGCGGGCCTCGGCCGGGTTTTCCATCTGCTCGCAGACGGCGACCTTGAACCCGGCGCGGATCAGCTTGGCGAGATAGGCTTCCGCCGCATGCACCGGCACCCCGCACATGGCGATCGGCTGGCCGGCATGGACGCCGCGCGCGGTCAGCGTGATGCCGAGCGCGGCGGCGGCCTTGCGCGCGTCGTCGAAGAACAGCTCATAGAAATCGCCCATGCGGAAGAACACCAGGGCGTCGGGCTGGCGCGCCTTGGCCGTGAAATACTGCGCCATGACCGGCGAGGCGCCGGCGGCGGGGTCGGCTTCGTGGTGAGGGGTCTGGGCGTTCATCGACGTGGGGACGCTATCGGAGGAAAGTGAGTCCTACAGCCCCCGAGAGGTCTTGAACCCGGGGCGAACAGGCCCAAGCTGTGGACGGATGTGGTCTTTGGTGGAGCTTCGGTCGTGAGCTTCGTGGTCTTCCCTGCCGGGCCGTCGGACGCCGAGGACCTGGCGCGCGTCCATGTGGCGTCCTGGCGCGAGACCTACCGCGGCCTGCTGGCGGACGCCTTTCTGGCGCGGATGAGCGAGCCGGGCTTTTCGCGCCGCTTTCGGCGAACCCTAACCGCGCCCGGCGACACCGTCACCCTGGCGGCCGCCGCCCGCGACGGGCTGGTGGGCTATGCGCAGGGCGGCCTGTCGCGGCGTGGCGTCGCGCCAATCGAGAAGGGGGGCGAGGCCGAGATCGCCACCCTCTACGTCCTGCGTCTGGCCCAGGGCCACGGCCTGGGTCAGCGACTGATGGTCGAGACCGCCCGCGCCCTGGCCGCCCGGGGCGCGACCTCGCTGAGGATCTCGGTCCTGCGCGACAACCTGCGCGCCCGCGGCTTCTACGAACACCTGGGCGGCGAGCCTGAGGCGGCGCGGCAGGAGCCGGGTCCGGGCGGGCGGCTGCTCTACGAGGTGGCCTATCGGTGGCCGGACATCGGGAAGCTGACGTCCCTCCCGCAACGGGGCCCTTGCTAATCCACCGCCTCCGGCGCCGCGTAGGTCAGCGACACGAACACGTCTTCCAGGTCCGGGTCCTCGGTGGAGATGTCCTTGATGTGCAGGCCGGCGGCGCGGATAGCGGCGAGGATCTGTTCCACCGTTGATTGGCCGGTGCGGTAGGTGACCGAGAAGCCGCCCGACGCCAGCAGCGCCGTCTCGAACCCGGCCAGCGCCGGCGCCGCGGTCATCGGCTCCTCGGGCGTCACCAGCACCTTGCGGGTGTCCATGCGGGCAAGCAGGGTTGTGGTGGGCTCGCAGGCCACCACCTGCCCCCGGTTGATGATGGCGATCTGGTCGCACAGCTCCTGGGCCTCCTCCAGGTAGTGCGTGGTCAGCACGATGGTCACGCCCTTGCGGTTGAGCTCCAGCACATAGGCCCAGAGCTGACGGCGCAGCTCCACATCGACGCCGGCGGTGGGCTCATCGAGGATCAGCACGGGCGGGTTGTGGACCATGGCCTTGGCCACCATCAGCCGGCGCTTCATGCCGCCGGAGAGCTGGCGGACGTAGGCGCCCGCCTTGTCGCCCAGGCCCAGGGCGTTGAGCAGCTCCATGGTCCGGCGCTCGGATTTCGGCACGGCGTACATGCCGGCGGCGACCTCCAGCGATTCGCGCGGGGTGAAGAACGGATCGGCGGCGATCTCCTGCGGCACCACCCCGATGGCGGCGCGGGCGTCGCGGGGCCGCTCGTCGATGTCGCGGCCCCAGATCGAGACCGTGCCCGAGGTCTTGCGGCACAGGCCCGCCAGGATGTTGATGAAGGTCGACTTGCCGGCGCCGTTGGGGCCCAGCAGGCCGAAGATCGAGCCGCGCGGGATCGCCAGGTCGATGCCTTTCAGCGCCTGCATTTCCGGCGTCGTCTTGGTGGCGGCGTAGGTCTTGACCAGGCCCCGGGCCTCGATCGCGTAGTCAGGAAGGTCCATTCGGTTCCATTCGATTGCCATCCCTGCGTTGACTGGGAAAGCCGCGCTCGCATACCTAGGCGCGCGGCGTGCCTACGCCAACAAGGACGACCAGATGGCTCGCAAAACTCCGATCAAGGCGCCTGGCAAGGCCCGGCCCGAGCCGATGCCGGCCCAGCCGGGGCTGGCGCCCGACCTGCAGCCTCCTGAGATCATCGTGGTGACGTCCGGCCGGGTCGCCTGCGACGGGGTCGGCGGAACCCTGGGCCACCCGCGGGTCTATCTGGAGATGGGCGTGGCCGCCTTTGTCGAGTGCCCCTACTGCGACCGCCGCTTCGTGCTGGCCTCAGGCCGCGCGGGCCCGGAAGATGAGCGACTGGCGCCGGCCAGCCACGATTAGGCGCCGTTCCTCGGCTGGCTTGCGGAAAGCCAACCGGGAGCAGCGTCTAACCCAGCCAGACCATCATCCGCGTCGGCACGTCGCTGCGGCTCCGGGCCACGGAGGCGCGCGGCTCGACGTCGCCGGTGTAGAGGAAGCCCGCCTTGCACAGCACCGTCCCCGACGCCGGGTTGTCGGCGAAGTGGCCGGCAACCACCACGTGCCGGCGCCAGTCGCGCTTGACCCACTTCAGCGCCCCGCGCACCGCCTCGGTGGCGTAGCCCCGGTTCCAGAACGGCCGGCCCAGCCAGAAGCCGAGCTCCGGGCGATCGCCGCGCCGGTGGTCGAACCCCACGGTCCCGACCACGCCGAAGTTGCGGTGTTCGAGGACGAACAGCGCCTCGCGCGCCCAGTCGCACGCCATCGCCCGGTCGAGCCAGTCTTCCGCATGCGCCAGGGCGTAGGGATGGGGCATGGACGTGGTCATGCCGGACACATTGAGATCACCGGCCAGATGGGCGAGCGCGACGGCGTCGCCGCGCACCGACCCACGCAGGATCAGACGTTCCGTCGAAACGACAGGGGACACTTCGATAGCGCACATATCTACCTCCCGACCCGTCACGCCCTTTGCGGGAGGCGATCAGGGACCAAAACGAAAGCGGGGAGCCCGGCTGACCGGACTCCCCGCGAAGGTTCGTCTGTCCGGTCCGCCATTTTGAAGGGGCGGAACCGGAGAAAGGTGGGTTCCGCTATTCGGCTGCTGCCGGCATCGCCGGGATCACGTTGACGTAGGTTCGGTCGTCGCGCTTGGTGATGAACTTCACCGCGCCGGTGGCAGTGGCGAACAGGGTATGGTCGCGACCGAGGCCGACATTGTCGCCCGGCCAGAACTTGGTGCCGCGCTGGCGCACGAGGATGTTGCCGGCCAGCACCGCTTCGCCGCCAAATTTCTTCACGCCGAGGCGCTGGCCAGCCGAATCGCGCCCGTTGCGCGAGGAGCCGCCTGATTTCTTGTGAGCCATGGTGCTCTCCTAAACCTAGCCGGCCCTACTTGGCCGACTTGTCCTTCTTGATGGCGGCGGGCTTCGCCGCGGCGGCCTTCGTCGCAGGCTTCGCGGCCTCCGCCTTGGGCGCGGCAGCCTTCTTCTCGGCGGCAGGCTTGGCGGCGGCCTTCTTCGGCGCAGCGTCGACCTTCGCTTCGGCCTCTACGACCTTGGGGGCGGCCTTGGCCTTGGCCGGCTTGGCGACAGCCGCCTTGCGAGGCGTCTGGACCTTGGCGGCCGCGGCGGCTTCGGCCTGCGCGGCCGGGCTGATGAACACCAGACCCCGGGCGCGGGCGTCGAGTTCGCCCTTGGTGATCAGCTCGACCTTGCCGTCCCACTTGGTTTCCTTGCCGTCGGCGCCGGTGATGCCGGTGACGCGCAGGGCGGTCTCGTGCTGGCGGTGCCCGCCGGTGCGGCGATAGCCCTGGCGGCGGATCTTCTTGAAGATCTTGATCTTCTCGCCCTTGCGGGTTTCGATCAGGGTCGCCGAGACCGATGCGCCGGCCACCGTGGGGGCGCCGACGACAACCGCGTCGCCCTCGCCAACCATCAGCACCTCGGCGAACGCCACGGCCGAGCCGGGCTCGCCCGCGAGCTTTTCAACGACCATCAGATCGCCGGGGGATACCCGGTACTGCTTGCCGCCGGTTTTGATCACCGCGTACATCGGTCCAGCCTTCGAATTCTTTTAAGTGTCTGTGCAAAACGGAAAGCGCCCGCGAGATGGCCCACGGGCGAGAGGGCGGGACTTATACGCATGGGGGCCGGAGTGTCAACGCGAGAGCCAAAGCCTGGCACGGCGTCGTTCTCGCCCTTCAGCGAACCTGGTATTTGGCCGACTCAGCTGAGGCGTTAGCATGGGGGCATGTCGATGTCCCCACAGCAGGCGCGGCGCGAGCCGGCGCCGGAGACCCAGGCAGAGCCCTGGCGACTCACCGAGGCCCTGAACGAAAAGCTGGCTGAGCTGCGGGGTCGGGGCCTGCAGCTGGCGTGGATCGAATGCAGTCGCGCCGATCTCACCCGGCTGATCGTCGAGGGCGGTGAGACGGCGATCCGGCTCGATCCCGATCCGGCCCTGGACCTGGCCTGGTACGACGGCGTGGAGATCCGCCACAGTCCCGTCCGGCCCCTGACCTGGGTGTTCCTGAAGGGCGAGGACCCGACGGGGGAGATCAGCGCCCATATCGTCAGCCCGCCAGATTCGCACAGCGACTCGCACAGCGACCGGGACCGCGACCCGGGCGGCGCTCCCGACCGCCCGTCAGACTGTCCTTAACCCTCCTTTCGGGTTTCGCGCCGATGGTGCGCCCTGATGAAGGTCGCAGAAGCGGCCGTATTGACCGGATGGTCCCACGTGGCGGGTTCGAACGAGCGCATCTATCGCAGCCTGCGCGGGCTGGAGAAGACCGCGTCCACCAGCCGCGTGCTGAACCTGGCCGCCCTGGCCGTGCGCAACGCCGGCAACCCCGAACATGCCGCGGCGCCGCTGTTCAAAAGCCCGATCCTGAACAGCTGCGTGGTCCTGAAACACCGCCTGCGCGCCGAAGAGACGGATCTGTTCGAGGGTCTGCAGCGCACCGCCACCAAGGTCATCGCGCCGTTCGACAAGTCCGACCTGGCGCTGGGCGGACGCACCGTGTTCGTCGGCGAAAAGGGCTGGCTGCCGGTGCTCGCCGAACTGCGCGGCGGGACCGAGGAGATGGTCCGCGACGTTGAAATCCTCGAGGCGTTCAATGAGCTGCCCTCGCTCGACCCGTTCCTGCTGCGCGAGCACATGAAACGCCGCGGCTTCGAGGTCAGCCCCACCCATTTCGACATCTCGCCCGGCGACGTGGATAAGATGCAGCGGTTCGTCGGCGGCGAGATCGCCCGGCTGATCGAGCTGGCCTACGGCGGATCGGGCTCCGGCGGGGCCACCGGCCGGCTGGTGGAGGCGCTGCTGTCGTCGAAGACCGACGAGCGGCTGGAGCCGCTGCGCCTGACCCTGCAGCTCGAGGGCGAGAGCTATCGCGAGGGGATCTTCAGCTGGAAGGGCTTCCTCTATTACAAATGGGTGCTGAACACCCTTTGGCCCCGGCTCAAGGAGGTGCTGGTCGAGGTGATGAAGCTGCGGGTGATCGGTCCGCGCGACCGCGACCTGATGGTGCTGATCGACGAGATGAAGCTGCGGCTGCGCGGCGCCATGGAGGGTCAGGTCAAGACGGTGATGGGCTATCTGAGGACCTATGACGGGGTGTTCGCCCAGCTGACCGAAGGCAACGCCATCGCCTTCCGCGACTTCCTGCTGGCCTCGCCTGAGATGTTCATGGCGCTGGGCGAAGGCGCCGGCACGCTCAGCCATGTGGCCACCTTCTGGCGCTACCGATTCCCGGAGGGCAAGCCGCTGATGGCGTCGATGGGCGAGATCCTGGAACTGCTGCAGGACTTCGAGCAGGGCCTCGGCGCCGAACCGCACCCCCTGAGCTACGCCGCCTGATCCTCGCCGCGAACTTGGCCCGAACGCCGGCGGGGAACCTTCCGGCGCGCGGTGAGCTTCACCGTGCAGCATGGCCAGGTTCAGTTCCCCCGATCCCGACGCACGCGCCGCGATCCTGCGTGACGCCCAGCGCGAGAAAATGACCCGTTCGGCCCACGCCTACGTGCGCGGATCGACCGAGAAGTTCTATGAATGGCTGGAGGCCGGCGCTGGGCGCGTTCCCCACGGACCGGCGGTATGGATCTGCGGCGACTGCCATTCCGGCAACCTGGGCCCGGTGTCCAGCGCCCGTGGCCAGGTGGCGATCCAGATCCGCGACCTCGACCAGACGGTGATCGGCAATCCGGCGCACGACCTGATCCGCCTGGGCCTGTCGCTGGCCACGGCGGCGCGAGGCTCCAATCTGCCGGGCGTCACCACCGCGCTGATGGTCGAACAGATGGTCGAGGGTTATGAGGCGGGCCTGCAGGGCGAGA
This sequence comes from Phenylobacterium sp., assembly GCF_031360265.1. Taxonomy (GTDB): domain Bacteria; phylum Pseudomonadota; class Alphaproteobacteria; order Caulobacterales; family Caulobacteraceae; genus Phenylobacterium. Next base: position 75,117 of record NZ_JANMBF010000012.1, on the reverse strand, counting down.
CCCTGACCCCGGACACGGATCGCGCGCCGCGGGAGGTGCGCCGGGTGCTGAAGCAGGCGCTGACCCGGCGCTGGAAACATCTGGCGCGCGAGCGGATCGAGGACGTGCGGCCGGCCATCCCGCTGGGCGAACGGTTCTGGGCGCTTTCGCAGGCCGAACGCGCGGCCTTGACCGCCCTGACGGACGACGAGGGCCTGCGCAAACTGGTCACGAGCTTGCAGCATCGGCCGGACGACGCCCCCATCGAAATCCTCGACGGCGCCTACTGGATGAAGGGCTGCAGCTCCTTGGGACGGCTGCGCTACGCCCTGCTGGTCGGCGTGGGCGGGGAGGACGGCGAGTCCGAGACCTGCCTGATCGACATCAAGGAGGCGGCGGCCGCGGCCGCGCCGCGCGCGCCGGACGCCGAGATGCCCGCCAACAACGCCGAACGGGTGGTCGCCGGGGCCCGCGCCCTGTCGCCTTTCCTCGGCAGGCGCATGCTGGCCGGCAAGCTGTTGCGTCGGGAAGTGGTGATCCGCGAGCTGACGCCGCAGGACCTCAAGCTGGATATCGAGAACCTGACCCGCGCGGAGGCGGTGCGCGCGGCGCACTACCTGGCCCTGGTGGTCGGCCGCGCCCATGCCCGGCAGATGGACGCCGCCACCAAGGCGGGCTGGCTGGCGGAGCTGTCGCGCAACCGGTCCAAGACGCTGGACGCCCCGTCCTGGCTCTGGTCGGCGATCGTCGAGCTGATTCAGAGCCACGAGGCGGCCTATCTGAATCACTGCCGCCGATACGCGCTCGAGGCCAGGGCGGCGTGAGCGGCCGTCCGCCACCGGGGGCGCCCTTGCGCCGAACGGCCCGCGCGGCGAAGGTTCCCGTCGCCGCCCCCGGAGCCCGCCCTGCCCGATGTCGCCTTCCACAGCCGCCCTGGCCGCCGCCGCCCTGATCGTGTTGGCGCGTCCGCCGGCCGCTCATCCGGCGGACGCCGCCGCTCCGCTGCCAGGCTACTGGGAGACCACCAACACCTGGATATTCCTCTTCCACTTCCGGACCGTGGAACGAAAGTGCTTTACCGCCGCGGACATCTCAGGGGTTCTGCAAGGTCCCAGCAATGCCCACTACGCCTGTACTTACCCGACGCGGGAGGTCGGAGACGGCCGGCTGACGCTGAAGGGAACCTGCGTCGAAACCCACGGCCAGGTCGCCCAGATCAGCGCTGAGGGGACCTATGCGCCGACGTCATTTCAGCTCAAGGCCAGGCTGCGAACGCGGATCGCGGGCGTGCCGTTGCGGGGTGCGGGGATCACCGACGCCCGCCGCATCGCCGACGTCTGCCCCGCGGAGGCAACGAAGCGATAGGTCGCCAGTCGAGGGGCCGCGGCCCCGGTCATCCGCTGGCCGGACGGGATGGCGCCGGACGCGCCTTCAGCGCGCGCCACTGGGCGAGCGCCGCCTTGCCGGGTCTGCCCAACTGCGAACAGGCGGGCTGGAGGTCGTGGCCGGCCAAGAGGTGGAGTTGCAGTTCGGGGCGGCCGCCGCGGCCGATGATGGCCACCTTCAAAGGTTCAACGGACCCGAAGCAGGGCCTGATCCAGGACAGGCCGTCGGCGAGGTCCTCGGGCTTCACCACGATCAGCGCATCGCGTCCGATCAGGGCTCCGACGTCGCGCCTGTAGCCGAACCCTCGCGGATCGTCAGAGAACACCATGACCGGCGCCCCGGCCGGGGCCATCGGGGCGAGCCGGCCGGCCTCGCTCCACTTCATCGAGACGAGGAACGGCGTGCGCCCCTGAAGCACCGTCACATCGTTCAACTGGCGCGCGAGCGGTCCCCACTCGACCAATTCCCGCGTCGGATCTCCCTTGGCGAAGACCCTCGGCCAGGTGCGCCCCACCCAACCTGTTGAGGCGTCGCTGAGCAGAACCGTCCACAGGGCGCCCAGCGCCACAAAGGACGCCGCCGCCCATATTCTCGGCCAGCGCCGCCAGGCGGCGGCCTCGGCCAGCATCTGTCCAAGCAAGGGAAACAGGAACAGCCACGCCGGCATCGCCCAGTGCGGCAGGGAGGGCTGGCCCCAGAGCGGCGTCAGGGTGAAGAGGACAATGCCGGGCAGGCTCAAGGCGAGGCAGAACCCCCTGCGCTGGTCTGTCCATTCGGGCCGCAAGCTGCGGCAGGCCGCCCAGATCAGGGGGACGAAAATCCACGGCAGCAGCAGCGCCGCCTGGCCGAGCGACGCCAACCCGGGCGCCAGGGGCCGCAAGCCGTGGGCCGCCGCCGCCCGTCCGCCCTGAAAGGCGAACGAGGCCCATTGATGCTGCGCGTTCCAGATGATCACCGGCGAAACGATCGCCACGGCGATAAGGGCCGCCAGATAGGGGCCGGGCCGACGCAGCCAGGCGCGGCCGCGGGCGGTCGCGAACAGAAACACAACCAGGCCCGCCGCGAACAGCACCGCCTGGTATTTCGACAGCCCGGCCAATCCGATCCACAGGCCCGCGACCGACCAGGCCCGGAGCGAGATCCTGCGGTCCGCCGCGTCGGGGCCGGGTCGGAACAGCAGCCCCTCCAGTTGGCCGGCGGCGGCCACCAGGCAGAAGATCAACGGGCCGTCCGGCAACACCCAGGAGCCGGCGACCACGGTGAAGAAACCCGATAGATTCAGGGTCAGCACGGCCCACGCGCCGGCCCGCTCTCCGAACAGTCGCCCGGTCAGTCGGAACAGCAGCCAGCACGAACCCGCGAACAGCGCGATGAAGGGCAGGCGCGCCAGACGCCCGTAGCCCAGCACCGCGCCGAACAGATGCACGATCCACAGGTGCAGTGGCGGGTGGTCGAAGTAGGACAGTTGAAGCTGCCGCGCGATCGCCAGTGTGTAGGCCTCGTCGACGCCGAGCCCGATCAGCATCGCCGACCCCACGCGCAGCAGGGTGAAACCGGCGATGAGAAGCAGAACGGTGTTCGTCGCGGTCAGTCCGCCGACCCCGGTCTGATCGTGTGGTTTGCTGGAAAGGGCGGTCACGTCGTCCGGATTTTCGCGCGGTGTGGCGGGATCATGGCTCGCGATCGTCTTCGAAGGCCGGCGGCCTGCACTATCGCAATGACGTCAGGCCGGCGCGGACGCCTCATCGGGCGCCCCGGGCGCGCCGTGGCGATGCGGTCCATATCTTCCACCGGGCGCTACACTTTCGAACTGCGGGAACGCCGGAGCGCACGCTACCTATCGTGCGCACGGCCGCGCGGGTAACGTCAATTTGACGGGTCGGGCGCTATTCGGGGCGTCGATCCTGCGCGACGCGGGCTGGACGCGAGCTGACGATGACCCTGGACGGCGGCGCAAGATGGATTGTTCTGACCGCCTGTGCGGCCCTGATCGGCGGGCCGCCAGCCCACGCGAGCCTCTATGCGGTGACCCGGTCGGACGCCGACATCGTCACCGTGCTCAATCCCCAGACGGTGGAATCCCTGGGGGGAAAGCTGCACCGGGCCTGGGACGTCAGCGTGCATCGCAGCATCGTCTCGGGCGGGCCGCGACAGCCGGGCTACGTGCGCACCCTGAACGAATATGACTGTGCGGGGCGGCGGATTCGCTGGCGCAGCCTGTCGGTCTATTCGCGGTTCGGCGTCATGATTCTGCAGAAGGACAACGCCGACCCCGCCTGGAACCCGATCGACGATGGTAGCGAGGGCGACGCGGCTCTGCGGGTGATCTGCGACGGCGCCGGACGCAGCGGCATGGTCTCGGCCTCCTCGGTGAGCCAGCTGGTGCTGGCGCTGATGCGGACCTGGGACGAAGCCGCGCCGCTGCCGCCGCTGCAGCCGACCACGCCGGTGACGCCCGCGCGCGCGCGCGCCGCGAAAACGAAACCCCGACCCCACAAGGCCCATTGAAGATCTCCATCCTCGCCATCGGCAGGCTGGCCCGCTCGCCGGAGACCGAGCTGGTGAAGACCTATCTCGCGCGGGCCACCAACGCGGGGCGCGCGCTTGGCCTGGGCCCGGTCGAGGTGGTGGAGATCGAGGCCAGGAAACCCGGCAAGGCCGCCGAGGCCCTGGCGCTGAAACCCCACCTGGCCGACGCCGCTGTCGGGGAAAAATGGGTCATCGCCTGTGACGAACACGGTCAGGCCCGGCCGTCTCGCGCCTTCGCCGAGGAGATCGCGGCGCTGCGCGACCGCGGCGTCCGCCGGCTGGTGTTGCTGATCGGCGGCGCCGACGGCCTCGATCCGGCCCTGCTGGCGGCGGCGGACGGGCGTCTGGCCTTCGGGCCGCAGACCTGGCCGCACGCCCTGGCGCGCGCCATGCTGGCCGAACAGGTCTATCGGGCGGTAACCATCCTGGGCGGTTCGCCCTATCATCGAGACTGAAATGAAGACCGCGCTGATCCTTCCGCTGGTCGCACCGGCGATCATCGCCAGCCTGGCGCTGGGGGCGGCGGCCGTGGCCGCGACCGCCGACCGGCTGGCGCGGCTCAATGTCGAGGAGACCCAGCTTTCGGTCGAGCAGTCGCGCAACATGAGCCAGCTGGCGCGCCTGCTGTCGGTGCTGGAGCAGCTGCGGCGCGACCCGCCGCCGGCGCTGCTGGTCTCGCCCCGCGACGCCAAGGACGCGGTCCGCGCCGCGATCCTGGTCAAGGCGATGACTCCTGGCCTGCGGCTGCGCGCCAGCGGCTACGCCCACGAAGCCAATGAGATGATGCGCCAGCGGCGGCTGGCGGCAGTGGAGAGCGAGGCGCTGTTCACCAACGAAAGCGAACGGGCCGACGCCAGCCCGAGCCGGCCGTTGCGCGGATCGGTCGCGGGGGGCGCCCCCGCGGCGGCCATCACCGCGCCGCAAAGCCTGGCTAGTCCCACGCCGGGTCCCATCGTGCGTCGGTTCGGAGAAGCGCTGGCCAGCGGTGGCCACGCCAACGGCCTGACCATCGCCGCCGCCGGTGGGGCCCGGGTCGCCAGTCCTGGCCCGGGGTCTGTGCAATTCGCAGGTCCGGTGAAGGGTTGGGGCGTGATCTTGATATTAAGACTCGCCGGCGGATACCATCTGGTGCTTGCTGGCCTGGAGCAGACGAGCGTTTCGGTCGGTCAATCTGTCGCGGCGGGGCAGGCTGTCGGATGGATGCCGCAGGGTCGACAATCGGACGGCCAGAAGGCCCCCAGGGAACTCTACCTGGAGGTTCGAGAGCAGGGCTCGCCCGTCGATCCGGCGCGCTGGCTGACCAGAAAAGCGGGCTGAGCGCCTGAAAAGCGCTCGCGGGGGCTCGTATCGGTGGCGGTCCCCGTCCGCGGACGGGATTGGGCCGCAAGGGAGCCAACGGCTGGCGATGAAGAAGTACCTCCTGATCGGCGTCTCGGCCTTCGTGCTCGGCGCGGGCTCCATGGCCTATCTCAGCCAGCATGCCACGGCCGCGGCCCAGCCCCGGGCAAATACCTACCGAATGCTCGGCCTGTTCGGCGACGTGCTCGACATCGTCGAACGCCAATATGTGACGCCAGTCGACGACACCAAGCTGATCCACGCCGCGCTCGACGGCATGCTCACGTCGCTGGATCCCCATTCCAGCTACCTGGACCCGCAAGGCTTCGATGACATGCGCGACCAGACGCGCGGCGAATACGGCGGCCTGGGCCTGGAGGTCACCAGCGAGGACGGGGTGGTCAAGGTGATCTCGCCGATGGACGGCACGCCCGCCGCCAACGCCGGCGTCAAGCCCGGCGACTACATCACCGGCGTCAACGGCGAGAGCGTGCTGGGCCTGTCGGTCAACGAGGCGGTCAAGCAGATGCGCGGCAAGCCCGGCGAGACGGTGACCCTGACCATCGCGCGCGAGAAGTCCGATCCCTTTGACGTCAAGATCGTGCGCGAAGTCATCAAACAGAAGACCGCCGTCGCCCGGCTCGACGGCGACTACGGCATCCTGCGGGTCTCCGGCTTCAACGAGAAGACCACCGACGAGGCGCAAGCCGCCTTTGCCGCGATCAAGGCCAAGAACCCGAAGATGAAGGGCCTGATCCTTGACCTGCGCCGCAATCCCGGCGGCCTGCTCGACCAGGCGGTGGGCATCTCCGACCTGTTCCTGGAAGGCGGCGAGATCGTCAGCCAGCGGGGCCGCGATCCGCGCGACGTGGAACGCTACAACGCCCGGCCCGGCGACATCACCGGCGGCCTGCCCATGGTGGTGCTGATCGACTCCGGCACGGCCTCGGCGGCCGAGATCGTCGCCGGCGCCCTGCAGGACCGCAAGCGCGCCGAACTGGTCGGGCTGACCAGCTTCGGCAAGGGCTCGGTGCAGACGGTGATCCCGCTGCGCGGTGGCCTGGACGGGGCGCTGAAACTGACCACGGCGCGTTATTTCACGCCTTCCGGCCGCTCGATCCAGAAGACCGGCATCGAACCGGACCTGGAGGTCGCCGCCACCCGGGACGAGGCCCAGACGATCGCCAACCGCGCCTTTGGCTTCTCCGAAGCCTCGTTCAAGAACGCGCTCAACGCCGACGAGGGCAAGGTCCGCAAGGGGGCCCACGCCCCGGCCGAAGCGCCGCCGGAGAGCTTCGACCCCAAGAAGGACTTCCAGCTGGCCCGCGCCGAGGATGTGCTGCGCTATGGCTCCGTCGCCGCCACGCCGAAACTGCCCAAGCCCACGGCGCGGCTGGCCGAGGTGCTGGGCCCCAAGGCCCGCGTCGCCGAGGTCAAAACCCCCTCGCCGAAGTAGCCGGGTCGGCGAAACACCGGGCGGGCGGTCCGGCGGCAAATTCCCGCACGGGGGGACTCCGCTGGCCCAGGGCTTGCAGACTTTGCTATAGGGGGCGCCGTAACGGGCCACAGGCCCTCGAGTGAGCGGTGTGATGTTCAGGCGAATTCTGACCGGTGCGGCCCTGGCGACCGCCATGACCCTTGGCGCGAGCGGCCAGGCCAGCGCGGCCTTGACCTCCAACGTCTTCGGCTTCGCGGTCGATCCGCTGGTGATGTCGACCGTCTCGGGGGATGCGTTCGACCTGGCCTCCCTCGACCTTGCCCTGGGTCCGCACAATCCTGCCGGCGCGCAATCGGAGACCATCTTCGGCCTGTTCGCCGACAGCCACACCGACAGCATGACATTCGATGTGGGCTACGGATTTCATCCCCGCGCCATCGGCTGGAGCGGCCTCAGGTCCGTGCGTTTTTCGCAGATGCCGGGCGACGGCTACCTGGCCCTCGACAACATCCGCTACGCCACCGACGCCGCCGGCGCGGGGCTGGTGGATTTCGAGGACCGCACCGCGGGCGAGGTGATCAACACCAGTTTCAAGTCCGGCGGAATGAACTTCGACCTCTACTGGGGGGTCGTCTACGGCCCCGCCGACCCGGTGGATTTCCCGACCGGCGTGCCTGAGCCGACGACCTGGGCCCTGTTGCTGACCGGCTTCGCCGGGCTGGGCCTGGCCCTGCGCCGCGCCCGGCGCCTGCCGGACGCTCATCCGGCCTGAGAGCCGGTCCTGTCCCGTCGCGGGACCGCGGGACGCGATCGCTAACTCTGTTTCGCCATCGTTAACCCTGTCTTGGGAGACTCCCGGCCAGGAGCATCCAAAGCCGTGGTCAGCCTTACCCTTCCTCGCCTCGCCCTCCCCTCGATGCCCAGCCTGCCCCTGCGGCTGGGCCTGAAGCTGCCTGGGGCCATCGCCGGCCGCCCGCTGGGAGTCGCCGTCGCCGCGATGCTGCTGGTTGCGGCCGCGGCGGCGCTGGCGATGACGCTGGGCGGGACGCGCCAGCCCCACCTGGGCGTGCGGCTGGCGCTGGGGTCGGCCATGGCCCATGCGCCCAGAGGGTGGCGCGAGATGCTCGTGGTCCGCCACGGGCCGGCGATTGTCAGCCGCGACGTGATCCGCCTCTCCGAGCGGCCGCTTGCCGCGTTCGCGCCCGCCGCGAGCCGCTCGGCCGCGCCGCCGCCGCCTCTGGCGCCGGGGGCGCCGCTGCCGGCCGCGCCGATCGCAGGGGTCTTCGCGCCCGGCCCCCTGGGTCCCCTGCCGATCATCGCCCAGGACGGGCGCACCCCCTTCCAGGCCTACCGGCGCCCCTTCGCCGCCAACGGACGTCCGATGGTGGCCCTGGTGATCGGCGGCCTGGGCCTGAACAGCAGCGTCACCCGCCAGGCCATCGAGACCCTGCCGGCGGAGATCACGCTCGCCTTCACGCCCTATGCCGAGGGATTGCAGGGCTGGATCGACATGGCCCGCGCCCACGGCCACGAGGTGCTGATCGCCGCTCCGATGGAGCCCGTGGACTATCCGGACAACGATCCCGGCCCCAACACCCTGATGGCGGCCGCCCCGCCCGCGGAGACCCTGCGAGGGTTGGAGTGGGTGCTGTCGCGAGCCACTGGCTATTTCGGCGTCAGCAACGCCCAGGGGTCGCGTTTCCTGGCCTCGGATGGCCCCTACCGGACGCTCACCGCCGCCCTTCGCGGACGCGGCCTGGCCTTCTTCGACGACGGCGTCGCCGCGCGACGCACCGGTGGGCCGGCGTTGCGCGGGACTGCGGACCGGACGATCGACGACCAGCTAAGCCCGGCGGCCATAGACCAGCAGCTGGTGGCGCTGGAGGCCGGCGCGCTGCAGCGCGGCCAGGCGCTGGGGTCCGGCTCAGCCTATCCGGTAACTCTGGACAAGGTGGCCCTGTGGTCGCGGGGTCTGGCCCCGCGCGGGTTCCAGCTCGCACCGGCTTCCGCCCTCGCCCACCAATAGGCTAAGATCGCGGGTCCATGAGCCAGGATCTCGCGCTCTATCGGCCGAACGTCGGCGTGGTGCTGTTTCACCGCGATGGCTGCGTCTGGCTGGGTCGCCGCGCCGGCGCGCCCGAACCTTACAACTGGCAGTTCCCGCAAGGCGGCGTCGATCCCGGCGAGGACCTGCAAACCGCCGCGCGTCGCGAGCTGGCTGAAGAGACGGGGGCCTCCCAGGTCAGCTTTCTCGCGCGGACCGAAGGCTGGGTGGCCTACGATTTCCCCCCCGGTCACGGCGGTCCCAAGGCGATGCGCGGCTGGAAGGGACAGAAGCAGGTGTGGTTCGCCTTCCGCTTTGACGGCGAGGACGCCGAGTTCGATCTGGCCGCCCACCCGCCGCCGGAATTCGCGGCCTGGCGATGGGCCCACCTGGCGGAAGCCGCGGAACTGATCGTGCCGTTCAAGCGCGCGTCCTATGATCGCGTGGTCGAAGCGTTCGGCGAATTCGCCGCCGAGCGTCCGCGAGGCTGATTTTTCCGCGGGCGCGGGCGCGATTGGCCCTAAGGTGGCGGCGCGGATGCCGGCGGGCCGCCGGGGATGAGGGGATGAATGACAGCCATTGTCATGGTGCATGGCGCCTTCTGCGGCGGCTGGGCGTTCGAACGGTTTGGCGCGCCGTTCGAGGCGGCGGGCTTCGAGGTGCTCACGCCGGACCTGCGCGGTCATGGCGCGCGGGACGATCTCAACGCCGTCAGCGGGGTCTCGATGAGCGACTACGCCGCCGACATCGCCAGGCTCTGCGCCGGACTGGACGCGCCGCCGGTGCTGCTCGGCCACTCGATGGGCGGACTGGTGGCGCAGCTGGCGGCGCGGCGCGCGGCGCTTGCCGGCCTGGTCCTGCTGGCGCCTTCGCCGCCCTGGGGGGTGGCCCATTCCAGCCTTGAGGAGGCCGCCACGGCGTTCGGCGTGCAGATGCTCAGCGCCTTTTCCTCCGGCGCGCTCACCCCCGACCGGGGCCTGATGCGCACCTACAGCCTCGACCGGATGCCCGCCGATGAGCGGGAGGCCGCCGTGGCGCGGCTGCGGCCGGAAAGCGCCCAGGCCGTGCGCGAGACCCTGAACTGGTGGCTGGACCCCTTCATGACCACCAGCGTCGGCCCGGGTCCGATGTCGGCGCCCACCCTCGTCGTCTCCGGAGAGCGCGATGTGGTGCACTCCACGGCCACCGCGCGGGCGACCGCCGAGCGCCTGGGCGCGAGCTTCAGGCCAATGCCCGGCATGAGCCACTGGCTGATGGGCGAACCCGGTTGGGAAGCCGTCGCCGATCTCACCCTGGCCTGGCTGACCGCGGAAGTCTGCATCCCCGCCTGAGGTGGCGGAAAGGTCCTGGTGGAGCCGAGGGGAATCGAACCCCTGACCTCCTCATTGCGAACGAGGCGCTCTACCATCTGAGCTACGGCCCCCAGGGTAAGACCCAGGAAGGCGCGGAATAACCCTTTTGCGGCCGCCTCTGTCAAGCCGGCGCGACGCCGCCCCGCATCCGGCCGGCGCACGGGCCGCCGCACGGGCCGCCTTGTCTCCGCCGCAAAGCCCGCTAGAAGCGAGGCCATGGGCTCCTTCCTCTACTTCATCGTCGACAACCTGCTGAACCTGCTGATCCTGGCGATCATCGTCAGCGCGGTGCTGTCGTGGCTGGTGGCCTTCGACGTGATCAATCTGCGCAACCCGTTCGTCTACAACGTCGCCCGCTTCCTCGACGCGGTGACCCGGCCCATCCTGCGGCCGGTGCAGAAGGTTATCCCGGCCATCGGCGGCGTCGACATCAGCCCGATCATCGTCCTCCTGGTGATCCAGGGGATCCGGCAGTATCTGCTGCCGCTGGTGTTCGGGCCGATCATCGCGGCCCTGCACTGATCGCGTCACCCTGATCGCCTGGCCCTGATCGCCCGGTCAGGGCGTCAGGGATTCCACGCCCGCTCGCCGTGGGCGGAGAGGTCGAGACCTTCCTCGATGGCCTCGTCGCGGGCGCGCAGGCCCACCATCCGTTTGACCACGAAGGCCAGCACCAGGGTGGCCACCGCCGACCACGCCACCGTCGCCGCCACGCCCAGCACCTGGGTCACCGCCTGGGCGGACATGTCGACCCCCGGCGCGTAGCCGGAGCCGCCCAGCCGGGTCGAGGCCAGCACAGCCACCAGCAGCGTCCCCAGGATGCCGCCCACCCCGTGCACGGCGAAGACGTCGAGGCTGTCATCGATCTTCAGCCGCTGCTTCACCAGCTCGACCGCCTGATAGCAGATCACGCTGCCCGCAGCGCCGAGGGCCACGGCGCCCCACGGCCCGACGAAGCCGGAGGCCGGAGTGATCGTCGCCAGCCCGGCCACCACGCCGGTGACCAGGCCGACCATGCTGGCGCGCTTGAACCGCCGCCACTCGATCAAGGCCCAGACCAGGCCCGCCGTCGCCGCCGACAGATGGGTCGCGACAAGGGCCGCGGCCGCGTCGGCGTTGGCCGCCAGCGCGCTGCCGGCGTTGAATCCGTACCAGCCGACCCACAGCATGCCGGCGCCGATCATCGTCATGCCCGGGTTGTGCGGCGGCGAGAGGTCGCGCGGGAACCCGTCGCGCGGCCCCAGTCGCCAGGCGAGGATCAGGGCCGAGGTCCCGGCCGTGGCGTGGACCACCAGGCCGCCGGCGAAATCCATCACGTGGCGGCCCATCAGCCAGCCGCCGCCCCAGACCCAGTGGGCGACCGGGGCATAGACCACCAGCACCCAGAGCCCTGAGAACAGCAGCACCGCGCTGAACCGGATGCGTTCGACCACCGCGCCGACGATCAGCGCCGGAGTGATGATCGCGAAGGTCATCTGGAACATGAAGAACAGGTTTTCCGGCACGCTGCCGACCAGGGCGGCGCGGCCCATCGGCAGGCCGAACCTGGCCAGATCGCCGATCAGCGGGCCGGTTCCTGAGAACGCCAGGCTGTAGCCGCCGGCCAGCCACAGCAGCGACACCAGGCAGGCGATGGCCACGCAATGGGCCATCACCGACAGCGCATTCTTCAGCCGCACCAGGCCCGCATAGAACAGCGCCAGCCCCGGCAGGGTCATGAACAGCACCAGGGCCGTCGCGCTCAGCAGCCAGGCGGTGTGGCCGGAGTCCGGGGCCAGCGGCCCCTGCGCCAGCGGACTCTGCGCCACCGCCGGCCCTGCGGCCAAGCCCGCGACGATCGCGCCCAGCGCGAGGCTCCGTGTTCTGCTCATCGACCGTTCCCCACCCTGCCGGCCGCCTGGTTCCGTCCGGCGGCCTTGGTGGCACTATCGGCAAAGCCGGGCGCCTGGAAAAGCGGCAATTCGACGCCCGCGCCGAAAACCAGACCTGCGGGCCTTCGCCGGCCGATGGCTCGACCGGCTGAGGCTGCGCACACCCACCTGATCTGGCGCGCGGACCGCAATCCGCGCCAGAATAGCGGCATGCTTCAAGATAAGTCCTCAGGCGCCACGCGCGCCGACCTCGCCCGCCGGATCGCTGACGCCCGGCGCATCGTGGTGTTCACCGGCGCCGGCATCTCCACCGAATCCGGCATCCCCGACTTCCGCAGCCCCGGCGGGGTGTGGAGCAAGATGCAGCCGATCCAGTTCCAGGACTTCGTCGCCGACCCGGCGATGCGGCGCGAGGCCTGGACCCGGACCTTTTCCGGCCGCGCCGGGTGGGTGGGCCGCCAGCCCAACGCCGGACACGCCGCGGTCGCCCGGCTGGTCGCCCAGGGCAAGGCCCGCGCGGTGATCACCCAGAACGTCGACAACCTGCACCAGGCCTCCGGCATCGCCCCGGCTCAGGTGATCGAGCTGCACGGCAACGCCAGCTACGCCACGTGCCTGGACTGCGCCGAACGCCATGAGCTGGAGGACCTGCGCGAACGCTTCCTGACTGTCGGCCAGATCCCCCGGTGCCGGGCCTGCAGCGGGCTGGTGAAGACCGCCACAATCTCCTTCGGCCAGGCCATGCCGGCCGGACCCATGGCCCGCGCCGAAGCCGCCAGCCTGGACTGCGACCTCTTCCTGGTGCTGGGCTCGTCCCTGGTGGTCTATCCGGCGGCAGGCTTTCCGCTGCTGGCCAAACGCCACGGCGCGGCGCTGGCCATCGTCAACCGCGAGCCCACCGACCTGGACCCCTATGCCGACCTGGTCCTGCACGACGAGATCGGCCCGGCGATGACCGCGGCTGTCCCGGCGAACGCGCCGCCGTCCTGAAGCCTCAGCGCGGTGGGGACGGGGCGGCAGGCGCCGGCGGGGTGGCGGCGGTCGCTGGCGCGGCGGGCCTGGCCGGCGCGGCCGGTCCGGCGGCGCGCTTGCCTCCGAGCGTCGACATGGCGGCCTGCAACCCGGTGCTCTGGGCCTCGACCATGGTCCCGCACCGCCGCAGCTCCACCTGCAGCTCCTGCGGCCCGAGCTTGGGCGCCTCGGCCCTCAGCGCCGCGCCCAGGTCCAGCCCCGGCGCGCGCGCGCTGATCCGGCCGAGGAAGAAATAGACGCCCACCTGAGCCGCCTGCTGGCGCTCCTTGGCGCCTCCGAAGGCCGCCATGGTCAAGAGGCACCGCACGTCGGCGATGAGGGGCGAGGCCGCGCCAGCGGGCGGGGCCGCCGCCATCGCCGGCGCCGGCGCCGTCGCGACCAGGGCCAGCACCGAGAACGTCGCGGCGGTCAGACTGCGCATGGAAACTCCTTTGATTGGCCAGTGACCCCATATCGCGGCCGACGCGGCGGGTCACGCTCCGGGGCCCTCCACGCCCCATCTTGTGTCGCCAGAGCCTAACGCGCGGTGTCTCCGCGCACGCGCTGCAAGGCGCGCGGCGCAAAGCCGGATGGTGCCGCCTGCGTGACTCGAACACGCGACCCCCGCATTACGAATGCGGTGCTCTACCAGCTGAGCTAAGGCGGCCCTGGTTCCCGTTGCGGGTCTTCAATCCGGCGGCGGTCGGAGCAGGCCCGGCCGCGAAGGACGGCCTGTTTAGCGGCTCCGCGCCCGCTCGCCAAGCCGCCTCGGTCCCGAGAAACGTCACACGGGGCCAGGCGGGGGCTCGGCCGCACCCGCCTCGTCGTCCTCATAGCCCGCGCCGTCCACCGGATAGAGCACCGGCTCACCCCCCTCCACGGTGAGGAAGGACGCGGCGTCGGCATAGGCGATCGGCAGACTGGGCAGTTCGCCCAGTCCGCGTTCGGAACGCTCGTGGCGCGGGTGGATCAGCTCGCCGGTCTCGGCGTAGGTCATCGCCAGCCGCGCCCAGTCCGACGCCTGGTAGGCGAAGGCGCGACCCTCTGGATCGAGGTCGGACCAGTCCGGCTCATGCGGGGCGGCCATGCCTTGCGTGAGCCACAGCCTGGCCTCATCCGGCCGGCCGGCGGCGAAGGCCACGCGGGCCTTCAGGCCGGCGATGCGCGCGGTGAGCGGGGCGGCGTCGAGCGCGGACATCGCCAGGCCGGCGGCCGCCGCGTCGCCGACGATCAGCGCCCGCTCGACCGCCAGGATGTAGCTCTCGCGGTGGGTGGGGTTCTGGGCGGCCAGCAGGCTCAGCCGCCGGGCGCGATCGCGCGGGGTCTCGGTGGTGTTCAGGTCGCGATAGGCCAGCCACAGCGCCGGGTGCGGCGCGGCCTTCCAGGCCTGTTCCAGCGCCGCCGACGCCCGCCCGAGCTTGCCATGGGCGGCCAGCAGGCGGGCGGCCATCACCACGCCGGGCGCAAAGCCGGGCCGCAGCCGGGCGGCCTCGACGGCGCTGTCCAGCGCCTGGGCTCGGACCTTGGGGTCGGTGGCCTGCTCGCCCTGAGCGGCCAGCGCGGCCAGCAGGGCGGCGCGGGCGCGCTCGGCCACCACTGGCGGGACGATCTTGCGGTCCAGGGCGTTCTTCACCAGCTCCAGTCCGGCGATCCAGTCGGCCGCCTCCAGGCGGGACTCCAGCAGCACGCGCCAGGCCCAGCGGGCGTTGCGGGTCTCGCCAAACGCTTCCTGGGCGTGCCGCAGCGCGGTCTGCCGCTCGCCCTGGGCCAGGGCCAGCTGCATCAGTCCCTTGTGGCCGGCCAGCCGCATCTGCGGGACGCCCAGCATGGCGGTGTAGGCGGCCCGCGCGGCGGGGACGTCGCCGGCGGCCTCGGCGGCCTGGGCGGCCAGAACCCTGACCAGGCCCGGCGTCTCGTCGGCCAGTTCGCCGGCCTTGCGCGCCAGCCGCCGCGCCTCCGGGCCGTCCCCCGCCGCGGCGGCGAGAAACCCTCCGGTCAGGGCCTCATTGGCCTGGCGCCGGCGGCTTTCGGCCCGCGCCCGCTCGGCGCGCCGGGGGGCCGCCAGGATCCACAGCAGGGTCTGCCAGGCCAGGGCGGCCACCAGGGCGGCGAACAGCACGATCAGGGTCAGGGCCGAGGCGGTCATGTCGGCCCGCCACCCCATCCAGACGACGCTGGCCCGGCCGGCGTCGCCGCTCAACGCCAGGCTGGCGACCGCGACGGCGATGACAACCAGGATGACCAGGGCGGCGCGGATCATCCGCCGGCTCCCGCCTCGCCCACAGCCGCCTCGCCGACCAGACCCCGCAGGGCGCGGGCGCGCAGCGCCGCGGCGTTGCGGTCGATCTCGGTGCGTCGCTCGGCGCGCCCGCGCCAGTCCGCCATCGCCTCGCGCGCGGCGGGCGGCAGCGCGTCGAGGGTGTGCAGGGCGCGGTCGAGGTCGCCGTCCTCCACCTGCCGCTCGGCGCGGGCCAGAACGGCGTCGGCGCCCGCGCCGGCCACGTCGCCGACCCGGCGCAGGCTGACCACGCGCGACAGGGCATAGACGATGCGGGCGCGCAGGCCCGCGCCCTCGCCCGGCGCCTGGGCGGCGCTGGCGGCGCGCGCGGCGGCCTGCGGAAAGCTGGCGGCCAGGGCCGCGCGGCTGGGGGCGCCGGCCGTCGAAAGTCGCGCCAGGGCCTGCAACTCCGCCGATGGCGGCGTCAGCGCGCGCAGGCTGGCCAGCGCCTCGACGAAGGGGCCGCTGGACTGCGAGGCCTCGGCCACCGCGGCCGCGGCGAGCACCGCGGCGGCGGCCCGGGACATCTGGGCCTGGCGGCCTTCCAGGCTGGCGACCCGGGCGTCGAGCCGCGCCACATCGGGCGTGGGCAAGGCGGCGACAGCCGGCGCATTGGCGGCGGGCGTGAGGGCGCCGCCCTGCGGCGTCTCGACGGTCGAGGCGGCCTGCCCGGGGGGCCCGATCGAGGGCTTTGGCAACAGCAGGCGCGGCCCGAAATTGGCGATCGCCACGCCGGCCAGCACGCACAGCACGGCAAAGGCGATCATCGCCCAGAAGCTGACGCCAAGCAGCGGTCGCGGTCGGTAGGCGGCCGGATCCCTGGGCGCGGTGGCGTCGGCCGAGCCGGGGGACGAGTCGGGGGCCGAGCCGGGGGCCGAGTCGGGAGACGGGTCGGGGGACGGGCTCATGGGCGGCGGTCTATCAGGTTCAGCAGCGCCGCTTCGAGCGGCATCGAGGGGAAGGCGCGCTCGGCCAGCGGCGTGCGCGACAGCGGTCTGACCGTCGCCTTGGACAGGCCCAGCGCCCGCAGCCTGGGCGCGGGATGGGCCTTCAGCAGGGCGGCCAGCACCTGGGCGGCGCGCGGGGAATGCAGCAGGGCCGCGTCGGCCAGCACCAGCCGCGCGGCGGTCTCGGCGTCCAGCTTCACCGGGCCGGTTTCATAGAGGATCAGGCGACGCGCCTCGACCCCGTAGCGCTGCAGCGCGCCGGCCAGGTCGCCGGCCGGCTCGGCGGCTCCAGGGTGCAGCACGCAGCCGCGCAGTTCGCCGCGCCGCTGGCCGATGCCTTCGGCCAGGGCGTCCACGTCGCCGTCGGCCGACAGCACCAGCCGGAACCCCGCCGCACGCGCCGCCTGGGCGGTGGCCGCGCCGACCGCGAAGACCCTCAGCGCCCGCTCGGCGCAAAGCTCGGCGAAGGCGCGCACCCCATTGGCGCTGGTGAAGGCCAGCGCCGCGATCCCGTCCAGATCGACGGCGACGTCATCGAGATTGCGCACCGCCAGCAGCGGACCGATCAGAGCCTCGTGCCCCAGCGCGCGGACCCGGTCGGCGGTGGCGTCTGCCCCCGGCTGGGCGCGGGTGATCCAGATCTTCTGACGGCGGCGGGCCATGGGAGCCTTTTAGCGCGGATTGGCTTAACCTTGCGCAAACCGTAAGAGCCGGAGCCATTCGGCGCCAGAGCGAAGGACTTCCAGCGATGCCGCATGACGATGCCCCCGCCGAAGACGCTCACATGGGCGAGACTCCGATCCAGCGCGCGCTGCGGCTGAAGACCGCCGCCATCGACGCCCGGCCCAAGCCGCCCCGGGGCGGCAGGTTCCAGCGCGAACAGGCCGCCGCCGCCCGGTCCTCGTCGAAATCCAAGCCCTGGATGTCGCGCTAAACCGTCGCTTTGGGCTTGATCCGCGCCTCGCGCAGCGCCGAGCGGCGCACCTTGCCGGCGTCGTCGCGCAGCGGTTCGTCGACGAACTCGTAGGACCTCGGCTGCTTGTAGCTGACCAGCCGGTCGGCCAGGTGGGCTTTCAGATCCTCCGGCGTCACCGGGCCCTGGGCCTGGACGATGGCGTGGATGGTGGCGCCGAAGTCGTCGTCGGGCAGGCCGATCACCGCCACCGACTGCACCTGGGGATGCTCCTCCAGCGCCGCCTCGATCTCCGCGGGATAGACGTTGGAGCCGCCCACCAGGATCATGTCGGTGCGCCGGTCGGCCAGGTACAGATAGCCGTCCTCGTCGAACCAGCCGATGTCGCCCAGGCTTTCCCAGCCGCCCGCGATCACCTTGGCCGTCGCGCCCCGGTACTGATAGGTCGGCGGGCTGCCTTCCGGCCGGCGCATATAGATCTCGCCCACTTGCCGCGGCCCCAGGTCGGCGCCGTCCTCGCCGACGGCCTTCATCTCGCCGACGCTCACCTTGCCCACCGAGCCCCGGTGTTCCAGCCACTCTGCGCCGGAGATGATGGTCACCGCCTGCGCCTCGGTGCCGGCATAGAGCTCCATCACCACCTCCGGCCCGATCCAATGGATGAAGGCCTCCTTGAGGAACGCGGGGCAGGGGGCGGCCAGGTGCCACAGGGTTTCCAGCGACGACAGGTCGTGTTTCTCGCGCGCCGCGTCCGGCAGATGCCAGATGCGGTTCATCATGGTCGGCACCAGATAGACCCAGGTGGCGCGCCGCGCCTCGATCTCGGCCAGGGTCGCCTCGGGGTCGAACCGGGGCATCACCACCAGGTGGCAGCCCATGGCGATCGCCGCCATCATCATGCCGAAGCCGGCGTTGTGATAGAGCGGCGCGGGCAGCACGGCGATGGAATCGGCCTTCATCCGCCAGCCGCCGATCTCCGGCGTCTGCGCCAGGGTCTCCCCCGGCTGGCCCGACAGGATCAGCTTGGGCCGCCCGGTCGAGCCGCCGCTGGTCGGAGCCTTTGAGATCGGCGCGGTGGCGTCGGGCAGGTCGGCGTCGTCGGCGGCGCGGGCCTCGATGTCGGCGAGGGTCACCAGCGGCCGGTCGATCGCATGCTTGAAGTCGGCGATGACCAGGGGCGTGTCGGCGAGCTCCGCGATCTGCTCCAGCTCGCCCTTCGGCAGGCGGAACGACACCGGCTGCGGCGTCGCGCCCAGCTTCCAGATCGCATAGCAGGCCTCGACGAACCCCACGCCGTTGGGCAGGCCCAGCGTGACCAGGTCGCCGTGCTTGACTCCCATCGCCGCCAGGCCGCGCGCCAGCCGGTTGGTGCGCCGGTGCAGCTGGGCATAGGTCACGGTGGCCTCGCCGCAGCTCACCGCCGGGGCGTTCGGCTGGAACCGGGCGTGCTGCGCAAGCTTGGCGCCCAGGGACATCATCTCGTCGGCCATGCGGGGTCCTGAAGGATCGGCGGGTTTCAAGGGGCGGCGTCCGGCCAGGCCGGCGCGGCCGGCGCGGCCGGCGCGGCCGGCGGCCACTCTTCCCGTCCCCGACGCGCTCGGCAAGAGCGCTCGAACGCCGCCCGCGCGGCGCCGGGCCAATGAAGCGCTCAGGGGCTCGGCGATGATGACAAGTCGTTCATGTCGTGAACTGCCGTTAAGTTTGTGAATTCCAGGTCATTACGCAAGCTTCACGGGACTATCTCAGCATCGTTCAGTATTCCCTGGTCATCGGCGGCCCGCACCGCCACGAGCCTTCGCACCAGGGACAAGACCCATGAAGAACTTCGTCGCCCAAGTCGCCGGCATCGCCAGCCTGGCGCTCGCCGCCGTTCCCGCTCTCGCCCTGACCACCGCGGTCCACGCCCAGACCCACACGGTCAGGGCCACGATCCAGGTCGCCGACCGCAACCTCGCAGCCGAGGGAGAGATCGCCCGGACCGACAAGTTCGCGCAGCAGCCTGGCTTCGCCGGCCGCGTCTGAGCGCGCCACGGCCCGATGCGGTCGTCCGCGAGGCGCCTGCCACGCGCTCCCCGGCCCTGCGGCCACGGCGGCCCAGTCCTTGCTCAAGAGGGGCCCCGCGATCCCTCGGTCGCGGGCCCGGTCCGGGTGCAAAAGCCCCGCCAACCCCGGTCACCCTCCCCGAACCGGGAGGTATCGCCGCCGGCCTTCCCGTGATGTTTGCTCCGCCAGTCCTGTCTCGGGTTCCGGAGTGTTCATCAGATGTTGCGTCAACTTCGTTCCACCGCCCTAGCGCTGATCGCGCTCGGCGCCGCCACCGAGGCCCGGGCCGCGGTGATCGGCACGCTCAGCTTCGACACCCCGTCCGCCACGGTGGCCAACAATGTCGCGATCCCGGTCTGGGTGACCCTGTCGCTGGACGCGGCCTCCGACCGCCTGACCACCGACGCCAGCGGGGCGATCGTCTCGCCTGCCACCCTGCCGCCGGAGGTCGCCGGCTTCCCGCGGGTGTTCCTCAACAACGGCTATGAGTGCGGCGGCACGTTCACCGCCGGCTGCGGCGCCGGGGCCTACGCCTTCAGCTTCAACTACGCCGCGCCCAGCTTCATCAATCCGGTGAACTTCGACCTGGCGCCGGGCGCGTCGCGAAGCTTCCTGTTCGGGACCTTCAATCCGGCGGCCGGCGCGGTGCACGGGGGGATCTACAGCTTCTACAACGCCGTCTTCGAGTTTGAAGGCTATGACGCGGCGACCTCGACGTTCGGTTTTGCGACCATCGCCAAGACCTGCGCCGGCCACGAAGCCGCCTGCACCTTTACCCGCAACGTGTTCGAAGCCGTCCCGCCGGGCACGGGCGGACCCGTCCCCGAGCCGGCCGCCTGGGGTCTGATGATCACTGGTCTTGGCGGCATCGGCGCGGTGCTGCGCCGCCGCCGCCAGCAGTTGCTCTCCGCCTGAGGTCCAAGGTCGGGGGGGCTTCCCGCCGGGCCGGCTTGCGCCCAAGCTCGGCGGGTTCTCGCCCCGCCCCGTCCCTGGACCCCTCGATGATAAAGCTGACCTTCTGCCTGACCCGCTTGCCGCAGCTCAGCCGCGAGGCGTTCCAGGACTACTGGTTCGACACCCACGGCCCCCTGGTGGCCAGCGTCGCCGAGACGCTGGGCATCCGCCGCTATGTGCAGCTGCACAGCCTGGCGGCGGACATCAGCGCCCCCTTGCGCACCAGCCGCCGGGCCCCGCCCGAATACGACGGCGTCGCCGAGCTGTGGTTCGATAGCCTCGACGCCCTGGCGGCCAACGCCGAGCGGCCGGACGCTCGCGCCGCCTCCGCCCTGCTGCTGGAAGACGAGCGCCGTTTCATCGACCTGCCGAAGAGCCCGCTCTGGTGGGGCCAGGAGAGGTCGATCGTCGGATAGTCGCGCGTGCGGGGCTGTGCGAACTTGCCTGGCCGTACCGGTCAGACGCTCAGCTCAGCCCCTTCGCGCGCGGGGCGGCGGCGCGGCCCATCGTCGGTCACAGCGTCCCCGCCTGCCTCCAGAGCCGCCTCCTGCAAGCCGTGCAGCAGCTCAGCGAGCGGCGCACGCAGCACCTGCGACAGGGTCACCAGCCGGGCCAGCGAAATGGCGTTGATTCCAGCCTCATACTTCTGGATCTGCTGGAACCGCAGGCCGCAGGCCGCGGCGACCTGGCCCTGGGTCAGCGCCAGCAGCCGCCGCCGCGCGCGCAGCCGGCGACCGATCAGCTGGTAGATTTCCTGGTCGCGCATTCGCCTCAAATCCCGAAACTGCCGTGACAAAGATACGGGTCAGTGCGGAAAAGGTTGCAAATCGTCGCGCCCTTCTGCCGCCCGGACACGATCCCGGACTCGCGGGCGCGACTCGCCGCCGCCCCCGCCGCGCCACCTTGCCGACCTGTCACTTGAACGCTGGATGAACGCGGGTCGACGCAACGGCGCCGGACGCTTCAGCCCCGCCGATGGTCATCCCTCGTAAAGCACCTCGATCGTGCCGTCCGGCGCTTCGATGGCCACCCGCAGCCCCGCCGCGACCTCCGCCGGTGCGGGCGCATAGCGCTTCAGCGCCCGGCGCCCGGCGCGGCTGTCCACCGCCCGCACCGTGCGGCGCAGCATCGGCCAGGACGCCCGCTCGCCGAGCCAGGGCAGCTCTTCGCAGGCTTCCTCCAGCATTATCTCCGGGGCCAGGGCCTTGGCGCGACGGTACTGTTCCAGGAAGTCGGGATACCGCCGCATCCAGTTGTAGGCCGTCCCGACACACGGCAGGCCGGGGTCGCGGCAGACCTCGCTCAACCCCTCGCCACGCATCACCCGCAGCAGGATTTCGTCGGCGACGCCCTGGCAATAGCCGTCGACGCCGGCGTTCCAGGCGCGCCGGCGCACGGCCGCTCGGCTCGCCTGATCCCGCGCGCCCTGCGCCGCCAGCGACGCGGCCCGCGCGACCCCCAGCGCATGGTCCTTCATCAGACGAAACTCCGGGTGCGCCCGCGCCCAGTTCCACACCGTCTTCTCGGTCGGCATCTTCGGATCATCGCGGCAGATCGCCCGCAGGCTCTCCCCGGCCGCCAGCCGCCGACAGATCGCCGCGCCCAGCCTCACGTCATAGGTCGAGACATAGAGCCCGGGCGGCTCCTGCGGCGCCAGCGTGCGCTGAGAGGGGAAGCGAACCACACATATCTCCCCCGCGAAGCGGCGGGATGTAAGAACAAATATAGAACATAGAAAGGCGGCCGTCAAAGACTCAACGCCGCGCAAACGCCGGCTTAGATCTCATGGCGGATCGTTCAACATCATGAACCGTGATGGATTGCGCCATCTCGGTTTCATCAAGCCCGCGCTTCCTAAACCCTTCCCCAACGCCCTTCTCTGCGCCACACTGGAACAGACGATGAACGCTGCGAATCACTCCGTCCGCATCCTCGGCCTCGACCCGGGGCTTCGCCGCACCGGCTGGGGCGTGGTGGCGATCGAGGGCGCGCGGCTGACCCACATCGCCCATGGGGTGATCGCCCCGGACGCGACCCTCCCCTTCGCCGAGCGGCTGCTGGTGCTGTTCGAGGCCATCGCCCAGGTCATCGACGCCCACGAACCGCAGGAGGCGGCGGTGGAGGAGACCTTCATGAACACCAACGCCCAGTCGGCCCTGAAGCTCGGCCACGCGCGGGCCTGCTGCCTGCTGGCCCCGGCGCGCGCGGGGCTTGCGGTCGCCGAATACGCCGCCACGGTGGTCAAGAAGGCGGTGGTGGGGACGGGGGCGGCCGACAAGGCCCAGGTCGGGTTCATGATCGCGCGCCTGCTGCCCACCGCCGGCGCCACCACCGCCGACGCCGCCGACGCCCTGGCCGTGGCCATCGCCCACGCCCACGCGCGCCGCGCCCGCACCTTCCTCGGCGCCGCCTAGTGTCCCGATTCCGAAGGTCGCATGCGCTTGACACGGGCTCCGGAGCAATTCGGCGCCGATGAGCACACCAGCTGTAAACTTGACGAAACCCGCGCGGCAGCGCCGCATCCGCCCATGACGAAACAGGCGATGAGCGGCCCCGATATCACGCCCGGCCGGCTGGAAGCGATCTCCGACGGTATCATCGCCATCATCATCACCATCATGGTTCTGGAGCTGCGTCCGCCGGTCGATCCGCACTGGCGCGCCATCCTCCGCTCATGGCCCGATTTCCTGGGTTATCTGATCAGCTTCGCTTTCGTGGCCACCTACTGGGTCAATCACCGCCACATAATCCGCCGGCTGCCGCGGACGCGGGAACGGATCGTCTGGATGAACATCGTGCTGCTGTTCATGATCTCGCTGATCCCGTTCTCGACCGCCTACATGGGCCGGACCGGCCTGGGCGCGTTCCCCACCGCGCTCTATGCGGGCGTGCTCGCGGTGTGCGGGGCGAGCTTCGCGGTCCTGCGCGCGCTGGTCGCCGCCGAGATCGCCGACCCCGCCGCGCGCCGGGCGTTCAACGGGCCGCGGGTGCAGATCGTCGGCGCGCTGACCCTGGTCATGCTGTTCGCCGCCATGGCGCTCAGCTTCGTCAACCCGGCAGCGGCCCTGGCCACTATCGTCGCCTCGTCGCTGCTGCACATGCTGCCGCTGACCCGCACCGGCTGACCCGCACCGGCTGACCCGCCGCGAGCCGGTGCTTACGGCGGCTTGGCAAGCCTCCAAACGCCCGCGCCTGGGCATTGATGATTTTCAAGCGGCGCGACGCGGTTTACGGCATGCTGGAACAGATGCTGAACGTGATTCACATTAAGGCTCGTCATCCCCGGCCAACGGAGGGGCGCAGCCCCGTAGGCCGTGCCGGGGACCGGAGCCGCCCATGATCGGCCGCCTGTGGGGCGTGGTCGCCGAGGTGGGCGAGGAGGAGGCGCTGATCGACGTCGCCGGCGTCGGTTATGTGGTGCGCTGCGGCTCGCGCACGCTGGGCCGGCTGCCGGCCATGGGCGAGGCCGCCACCCTGCACATCGAAAGCCAGTGGGGCGAACAGACCGGCATGACCCTCTATGGTTTCCTCGACCGCAATGAGCGCCGCGCCTTTGTCATGCTGAAGACCATCCAGGGGGTGGGGCCGAAGGCGGCGCTTTCGGTGCTGGACGTGCTGCCGCCGGCCGAGCTCAGCGCCGCCGCCCAGCGCGGCGATCAGGCGGCCGTCGCCCGCGCCCAGGGGGTCGGGCCGAAGCTGGCGCTGCGCATCGTCACCGAACTGAAGGACAAGCCGATCGGCGACGGCATCGTGGCGACGCTGCACGCCTCGGCGTCGGCCGCGCCCGGGCCGCCGTCGGCCACGGGCGAGGCGGTCGCGGCGCTGATGGGGCTGGGCGTCGCCGAACCGGCCGCCCGCCGCGTGGTCGAACAGGCCAACCTGCGGCTCGGCGACGCCGCCGAGGCCGGGGCCCTGATCAAGGCCGCGCTGCAGGAGCTGGGCCGGTGAGGATTTCCAGCTCGATCCAGTTGCTCCCCCCCAGGGGGAGCTGTCAGCGAAGACTGACTGAGGGGGTTTCCTCTCCGGTGCTCGGGATGCCAGCTGTTGCGGAGTCGGCGGGTGAAACCCCCTCCGTCTCGCGGCTTCGCCGCGATCCACCTCCCCCTTCGGGGAGGATCTAGGCCATGACCCGCCTGGTTTCCCCCGAACCGGCCCCGCTGGAGACCCGTGACAAGGCGCTGCGGCCGCAGACGCTGTCGGAATTCGTCGGCCAGGAGCGGGCCAAGGCCAATCTCCAGGTGTTCATTTCCGGGGCCAGAGCGCGCGGCGAGGCGCTGGATCATGTGCTGCTGTTCGGCCCCCCCGGCCTGGGCAAGACCACCCTGGCCCAGATCGTCGCCCGCGAGCTGGGGGTCAATTTCCGCGCCACCTCCGGCCCGGTGCTGGCCAAGGCCGGCGACCTGGCGGCGATCCTCACCAACCTTGAGCCCAACGACGTCCTGTTCATCGACGAAATCCACCGGCTGCCCGCCAACGTCGAGGAGATCCTCTATCCGGCCATGGAGGACCATGTGCTGGACCTGATGATCGGCGAAGGCCCCTCGGCGCGCTCGATCCGCATCGATCTCGCGCCCTTCACCCTGGTCGCGGCCACCACCCGGGCGGGCCTCCTGGCGACGCCGCTGCGCGACCGGTTCGGCATCCCGATCCGGTTGGAGTTCTATACCCCCGGCGAGCTTCGGCAGGTTCTCACCCAGGTCGCCGGCAAGATGAGGCTCTCGCTGCAACCGGACGGCGCCGAGGAGATCGCCGCCCGCGCCCGGGGCACGCCGCGCGTCGCCGGCCGCCTGCTGCGCCGGGTGCGCGACTTCGCCGCGTCCGACGGGATCGAGCTGATCGACCGCGCCGCCGCCGCCTCCGCCCTGGCCCGCCTCGACGTCGACGAAATGGGCCTCGACGCGCTCGACCGCCGCTATCTGCGCGCCCTGATCGAGAACTATGCTGGCGGCCCGGCGGGGGTGGAGACGCTCGCCTACGCCATCGCCGAGGCCCGCGACGCGGTTGAAGACGTCATCGAGCCCTTCCTCCTGCAGCAGGGCTTCATCCAGCGCACGCCGCGCGGCCGCGTGGCCTGCGCCCGCGCCTACGCCCACCTGGGCCTCGCCGCGCCGTCCCCCGCCCCCCAGGCGGAGCAGCCGGGGGAGCTGTTCGAGGATGAGTGAGGACCAGCCCTCCGCCGGCCGCATCGTCGGGCGCGAGCACCAACTTCCGGTGCGCATCTACTATGAGGACACCGACTTCACCGGCGTGGTCTATCACGCCAACTACCTGCGCTATTTTGAACGTGGACGGAGCGATTTCTTCCGGCTGGTGGGCGTCAGCCACTCGGCCCTGCTGGCGCGCCCGGATCCGGCGGCCTTCACGATCACCCGCATAGCCGTCGATTTCAAGCGCGCCGCGCGCGTCGACGATGCGCTCCTGGTGCGCACCACCTATGACGCCGTGAAGGGCCCCCGGCTCTTCGTCAGTCAACGGATCACCCGGGCGGGCCAGCAGGGCGACGAGCTGATCGCCACCGCCGCCGTCGAGGCCGCCTGCATCGACCTGAAGGGCCGCCCGCGCAAACCGCCGCCGGGGATGGTCGCCGCCCTCGAACCGCTGTTTACCGGTTCGCCATAAGATCGCCACCGCGGCCCGCCACCACCCTCTCTCGCCGATCCCACGGAACGCCTGGACGACGCATGGACCATACCGCGATCACGCCTGACAGCTTCAATTTCATCACCCTTTTCCTGCGCGCCGACTGGGTGGTGAAGCTGGTCATGATCGGCCTGGCGGTGGCGTCGCTGTGGTCCTGGACGGTGATCCTCGACAAGACCTTCCGCTTCGCCAGCCTCAATCGCGCCGCCAACGCCTTCGAGGACGCCGTGGCCTCCGGCAAGAGTCTTGAGGAGGTCGCCGCCGACGCCGGCGAGCGCCCGCGCCACGTGCTGCCGCGCATGCTCCAGGGTGCGCTGCGCGAGTGGCGTGAGTCCCGCGCCAAGGGTCTCAGCACCGACACCCAGGCCGCGTTCCTGATCCAGCGCATCGACCGCGTGCTGGACGCCGCCATCGCGCGCGAGTCCGCCCGCGTTGAACTGGGCCTGGGGTCGCTGGCCATCGTCGCCACCGCCTCGCCATTCATTGGACTTTTCGGCACGGTCTGGGGTATCATGACCGCCTTCCAGTCGATCGCCATCCAGAAGAACACCTCGCTGGCCGTGGTCGCCCCCTCGATCGCCGAGGCCCTGTTCGCCACCGCCATAGGCCTCGTCGCCGCGATCCCGGCCTACATCGCCTTCAACGCCTTCTCGACCGCCGCCGGCAAGTTCTCCGGCCGCCTCGAAGGCTTCGCTGACGACCTCTCCACCGCCATCCAGCGGCGGCTGGCGGACCGGGTCTGAGGCATGGCGCTCTCGGCCAACGACGCCTTCGCGGCCGGCGCGGGCCGGGGTCGCCGGCGCCGCGGGCGCGGTCGGCGCGGAGCCCTGTCGGAGATCAACGTCACCCCGCTGGTCGACGTGATGCTGGTGCTGCTGATCGTCTTTATGATCTCCGCGCCGCTCTTGACCGTGGGTGTCCCCGTGGAGCTGCCGAAGACGGAGGCCGGCTCTCTGCAGGATCAGTCCGAGCCGTTGACCGTGTCGATTCGCGCCGACGGCTCGATCTTCATCAAGGACGACGCCGTCGCCTTCGCCAACCTCGCGCCGCGCCTGCACGAGATGGCGGGCCCCGGCGGGGCCAGACCGCTCTACGTCCGCGCCGACGGGAAGGCGGCCTACGCTGTCGTCGCCCAGGTGATGGCGTCGCTGTCGACCTCGGGCTTCACCTCGATCAACCTGATCACCGATACCGGCGGCCCTTCGTCGGGCGCCAAGGCGGCGCCATGATCCGCCAGGAGCTCTCACCGGCGATGGTCGGCTCGGTGCTGCTGCACGCCAGCGTCGCGGCCCTGCTGATGGTCTCCTGGAATTTCACCCGCGATCTGAAAGTGGGGGCGATCGTACCCGTGACCCTGGTCGCCCGATCACCCGCGCCCGATCCGCGCCCCGCCGAACCGGCGCCGGTTGAGCAGGCTGCCCAGGCCGCCGAGCCGACGCCCGACGCGCCACTGGAATCGACCGCCCCGCCGCCCGCGCCGAAACCCGCGCCGCCGGTCCCGACGCCCAAGCCGGCGCCCACCGTGGCCAAGCCGATGCCCGCGCCCGCGCCGGCCCGGCCCGCTCCGCCAGCCAGGCAGCAGAAGGCTCTCGACCTCGACGCCCTCTCGGCCAGCGTTTCCAAGATGGTCCGGCCGGCGCCTGCCAGGCCATCGTCCGCCGCCAAGGCTCCGGCGCGTCCCGGGACCTCGGCCGTGGCCCGGCCCGCGCTGGGCGCCAGCCTCTCGACCGCGGCGATGAACGGACTTACCGAGGAACTACAGCGGCGCTGGAATCCCAACTGCGAGGTCGAGGGCGGTCGCGAGGTGCAGGTCCGTGTCAGCTTCGTCATCGGCGCCGGCGGCCAGGTGGTTGGCGATGTCGCTTCGCAGATCAAGGGCGCCCACAACGCCGTCGCCCAGGCCTCTGCCGAGCGTGCCGTGCGCGCCGTCTACGCCGCCGCGCCCTTTCGGGCCCTGCCCCGGGAATTCTACGGCGACCGGATCGCGGTCAACTTCAACGCACGCGAGGCCTGTTCCTGATGACGCTCCTTTCAAAACGCGCATTGCTGACGGCGCTGGCGTCCCTGCCCGCCGCGACGTTGATTCCGGCTGCCGCGCGGGCCGAGATCGAAGTCAACGTCAACCGCGGTGACGTGCAGCCGCTGCCCATCGCTGTGCCGGCATTCAGCGGCGGCCAGGTGGGCGCCGACATCGCGGGCGTCATTGCCGCCAACCTGCAACGCTCGGGCCTGTTCCGCCCCCTGGACCCTGCGAGCTTCGTCGAGCGCGACCTCAATGCCGCCGTCCAACCCCGCTTCCCAGCCTGGAAGGAGATCAACGCCCAGGCCCTGGTGAACGGCCAGGTCACGGTGGTCGCCGGCCGCCTGCAGGTCGACTTTCGCCTGTGGGACGTCTTCGCCGAGCAGCAGCTTCTGGGTCTGCAATTCGCCTCCAGCCCGGAGAACTGGCGGCGCGTGGCGCACAAGATCTCCGATTCGGTCTACGAGCGGTTGACCGGCGAGAAGGGGTATTTCGACACCCGCGTGGTGTTCGTCGCCGAGACCGGCGGGCGGGGCGGTAAGACCAAGCGCCTTGCGATCATGGACCAGGACGGGGCCAACCCCTCCTATCTGACTGACGGCTCGGCGATCATCATGACCCCCCGGTTTTCCGCCACCAGCCAGGAGCTGACCTATATGGAGCTTCGGCCCGAGGGCTCGAAAATCTATCTGCTCAACCTCGACACCACCCGACGCGAGAGCCTCGGCGACTTCAAGGGCATGGTCTTCGCCCCGCGTTTCTCCCCCGACGGGGGCAAGGTCGCCTTCTCGGTGGAGCGTGGCGGAAACTCAGACATCTTTGTCATGGACCTGAAGAACCGGACCACCGCGCGGTTGACCACCGACCCCTCGATCGACACCTCGCCCTCCTTTTCTCCGGACGGCGCCAGAATCGTCTTCAACTCCGACCGCTCCGGCTCGCCGCAGCTCTATGTGATGGCCGCCGACGGATCGAACCAGCGCCGGCTGACGTTCGCGGCAGGGCGCTACACGACTCCGGTCTGGAGCCCGACTGGCGAGTTCATCGCCTTCACCAAGCAGGTGGGCGGCGAATTTCACATCGGGGTCATGCGCGCCGACGGCACGGATGAGCGGATCTTGACATCCAGCTATCTCGACGAAGGTCCGGCCTGGGCGCCCAACGGCCGGGTGTTGATGTTCAGCCGCGAAACGGCGGACGGCGCCTCCAGGCTCTGGAGCGTCGATGTCACCGGCCGTATCCTGCAGCCCATGCCCTATCCTGGCGCCGGATCGGACCCGGCTTGGTCACCGTTGTTGAACTGATGCTTGCGAAGCGGGGTTGCCCGCCAGATTCTCAGCCTCGCGCTCACGCGCACCCTTGAAGGAGACCTCTTCCATGGTCACGATCCGCCTGCCCGGAACCGCCTTGCGGCTGGCGCTCGCCGCCAGCGCCGCCCTGTCGCTCGCCGCCTGCGCGCACAAGCCGCCCGCCTATCCGACCACCGCGCCTGCCCCACTGCAGCAGGCGCCGCCGGAACCGCCGCGAGCGCCGACGGCGCCGCCGCGCGTCGAACCTGTGACAGAGAGCGCGCTTCCCGGGTCCGAGAAGGACTTCGTGATCAATGTCGGCGACCGGGTCTATTTTGACTTCGACAGCTATTCGGTGCGTGGCGACGCGGCGCCCCTGCTCGAGGCCCAGGCCGGTTGGCTGAAGCGCTATCCGGCCGTCCAGGTGCGCATCGAAGGCAATTGCGATGAACGCGGCACGCGGGAATACAACCTCGCCCTGGGCGCCCGGCGCGCCAACGCGGTGCGCGAATACCTGGTCTCTCACGGCGTCGAGGCGGCGCGGATCTCGACCGTCTCCTTCGGCAAGGAGAAGCCCGTCGACGTCGGCTCGGGCGACGCGGCCGACAGCCACAATCGCAACGCCCGCACCGCGGTGATCTCCGGCGCCCGGATGCCATGAGCCGGGCTCGCCTGCGACTGCTGGGCGCCGCCGCGGCCTTGGCGCTGGCCGCGGCGGCGCCGTTCACGCCGGCTCTGGCGCAGACGCCCATGGACGATCCTCTGGACGCCCGCGACGCCAAGCGGGTCGATAGGATGGAGAGGGTGGTTCGCGAGCTGCGTGACATCGTCTTCAAAGGCCAGAAAACCGGCGCGCCGGTGGTGGTCCAACCGGCCGACACCGATGCGAGGATGGCTGAACAGGCCAACCACATCAGCGACCTGGAGCAATCGCTGACCCGGCTCAACGGCTCGCTGGAGGTGACGACCCACGAACTCGATCAGGCCCGGCGGGCGACCGCGGCGCTGCAGACGCAGGTCAAGCTGCTCAGCGATCGGCTGGCGGCCGATGAGCAGAAGGCCGCCGAGGTCGCGGCGGCCGCCACGCCGCCGGCCCCCGTCCAGTCCGTTCCGCCTGATCCCAAGGCCGCCTCGGCGGACGCCTTCGCCCAGGCGCGGCAGCTGATGCTCGGCGGCGACTACGACGCCGCCGAGGCGGCGTTCGGCGCCTTTGTCACCACGTATCCGGATACCCCACGCGCGCCGGAGGCCCGCTACTGGTGGGGCAAGACCCTGCTGGTGCGAGGCGACTACGCCAGGGCCGCCAGCGCCTTTATCGGTGCGATCCGCGACTGGCCCAAGACCGCCTGGGCGCCCGATGCGGTGGTGGAGCTTTCGCGCGCGCTGGTGAGCCTGAAGAAGCCCGGCGACGCCTGTCAGACACTGGCTGAGCTTGGCCGGCGATACCCCAAAGCGCCGCCCGCCGTTGTGAATCACGCCGCGGCCATCCGCGCCCAAGCAAAGTGCGGCTAGGGCCCCGCCACACAGTCGCCACCCCAGACCTGGAGCAGACGGTCGGGGCGATCCTCGACCGCCGCCTTCTGCGCGATCGTGCCGCCCCGATCGCCGTGGCGTTCTCCGGCGGCGGAGATTCCCTGGCGCTGCTGTTGACCGCCTCGGCATGGGCCGCGGCGGCGGGCCGGCGGCTGCTGGTGCTCACCGTCGCTCATCGGCTGAACCCGGCGAGCGCCGGGTGGACCCGCGACTGCGCCGCCGTGGCCGCCCGGCTGGGGGCCCGGTTCAACGCTCTGGCCTGGGAGGGCCGCAAACCCGCCGCCGGCCTGCCCGCCGCCGCCCGGTCCGCGCGACACGCCCTGCTGGCCGATACGGCGCGCGAAGCCGGCGCACGGGCAATCCTGATGGGCCATACCGCCGACGACATCGCCGAAGCCCGTCGGATGCGGGCCACGGGCTCGACCACGCCGGAGCCGCGCGAGTGGGCGCCTTCGCCAGCCTGGCCGCAGGGGCGCGAGGTGTTTCTGCTGCGACCTTTGCTGACGGTGCGGCGCCAGCAGATTCGCGCCTGGCTTCATGCCCGCGGCGAATCCTGGATCGAGGATCCGGCCAACGCCGACCTGACCTACGCCCGATCCCGCGCGCGCAAGGCGCTGGCCGGGGGGGCGACGGATGACGCCCTGGTGTCGATCTCACCCGAGGATGGCGTCGAGATTCGGGTGCTGGCGGGGTCCTGCCGGGCCGACGGCGCGACCGGGGATCTTCTGGTTCCACGCCTGGCTTTCCGCGAGGCCACGGCTGACGCCCGCAGGCGACTCGTATCGATCGCCTGTCTCTGCGCCGGGGGAAATGATCGACCGCCGCGGGGCCGCCAGATCGATCACGTCGCCGCGCGATTGCTGGCCGACGCCAGCTTCATCGCCACCCTTGCCGGCGCCCGCATCGAGGCCGATCCGCATCAGGTCCGCATTCGGCGCGAACCCGGTGAGGTTGCGCGCGGCGGCCTGGCGCCGCTGCGATTGGCGGCCGGCGCCACGGGGGTGTGGGACGGCCGGTTCGAGGTCAGCGCCCAGCGCGCCATCGAGGTGGTGGCGCGGCCCGGGGCGACCCTGCCCGCCGTGGTCCGCGAGGATGGCGGCTTCGACGATCTTGACGCGCGCCCGCTGGCCCACGACCGCCTGCTGGCGGCCTGCGGCCGCATTGCGTGCGAACCGGTCTAGCGCTGGACGGCAGCCAGAACATGCTCGACGCCGCGGACAACCGGGTCGGCGAAGCGCCGGCCCAGCAGGCTGGCATGGCCAGCGCCCGGCACCTGTTCGATATAGCCGTTGGCGCAAGCCAGCGCCGCGATCGCCTGGGTCTCCTTGAGCGCGGTCAGTGTCCTGGCGCCGGCGGTGATCGCCGCGACCGGCAGACCAGGCGGAAGGGCCGCGGCGCTCGCCTGGGTGGCGAGGGCCCGCCACTGGCGAACTTCCTCGGCGGCCCACAGAGCGTGGCTGGCCGACCCCTGGATCGCGCGCTTTTCCGCGGACGCTTCGGGCGGCAGGCCGATCGTGTCGCCGGTGATCAGCGTGGCGGGGCGCATGAGTCCCGCCCTCGCCAGCCAGCGGACCGCGGTCAGGATCCGGCTGAACGCGTCAAAGGCCCGCGCGGCGGCCGGGATTGCCAGGATCTCCGGCGTCACGGCGTCCACCATCACCAGGCCGGCAACCCGCTCCGGATGGGTCAGCGCGAAGAGCCGGGTGGTCAGACCGCCCATCGAATGGCCGACCAGCACAATCGGCCCTGTCTCGCGCAGCGCCCGCAGCAGGGCGTCCAGGTCGGCGACCATCGCATGGCCGTCCCGGTGGCGCGGGCCGGGATCGGAATAGCCCAAACCGGCGCGGTCATAGGCGAGGCTCGCCAGCCCCTTGGCGGCCAACCGCGCCTGCACCACGGCCCAGTCGGCGGCGCAGCCAAAGGCGCCATGCTCAAGCACCACGGTCGGCCGGGGTCCAGCCGGGCCGTCCTTGACCACGCGCAGTCGGCGACCGCCGATGTCGATCATCTCACCCCGGGAAGGATCCGATCGCGCTTTGGACATCGCAACGACTCCTGAGCGCGCGGCGCCCTCGCGGTCCTGGCTGCTACAGGCTCTTGAGAATGCCTTCGACCATCTTCTTGGCGTCGCCGAACAGCATCATGGTGTTGTCGCGGAAGAACAGCTCGTTTTCCACGCCGGCGTAGCCCGAACTCATGCCGCGCTTGACGAACAGCACGGTGCGGGCCTTCTCCACGTCAAGGATCGGCATGCCGTAGATTGCGCTGGTGGGGTCGGTCTTGGCGGCCGGGTTGGTGACGTCGTTGGCGCCGATCACGAAGGCCACGTCCGCCGTCGGGAACTCGGCGTTGATGTCCTCCAGCTCGAAGACTTCGTCATAGGGGACGTTGGCCTCGGCCAGCAGCACGTTCATGTGGCCGGGCATGCGGCCGGCGACCGGGTGGATGGCGTATTTCACCTCGACGCCCTCTTCCTTAAGACGGTCGCCCATCTCGCGAAGCGCGTGCTGCGCCTGGCTGACCGCCATGCCGTAGCCGGGGACGATAATCACTTTGCTGGCGTTCTTCATGATGAAGGCCGCATCCTCGGCGGACCCCTGCTTGACCGGCCGGGTCTCGACTTTGCCGCCGGCGCCGGGGCCGACCTCCTCGCCGCCGAAGCCCCCCAGGATCACCGAGACAAATCCGCGGTTCATCGCCTTGCACATAATGTAGCTGAGGATCGCCCCGGACGAGCCCACCAGGGCGCCGGTGATGATCAGGGTGGTGTTCTCGAGCGTGAAGCCCAGCGCCGCCGCGGCCCAGCCGGAATAGCTGTTCAGCATCGAGACCACGACAGGCATGTCGGCGCCTCCGATGGGGATGATCAGGGTGACCCCCAGCAGCAGGCTCAGCGCGAACACGCCCCAGAAAGCCCAGAGCGCGGCGCCGCCGCTGATCACCAGCAGAACCACCAGCACCACGATGCCGGCGGCGATCGCCAGGTTCAGCAGGTGTCGCGCCGGCAGCAGGATCGGCGCGCCGCTCATGTTTCCGTTCAGCTTGGCGAAGGCGATCACCGAGCCGGTGAAGGTAATCGCCCCGATGGCCAGGCCGAGGGACAGTTCGATCAGCGACTGGAGATGCACGACGCCGTCGGTCCCGGCGATGCCATAGGCCTGCGGCGTGTGGATGGCGGCCACCGCGACCAGGCAGGCGGCCATGCCGACCAGGCTGTGGAAGGCGGCGACCAGCTGCGGCATGGAGGTCATCGCCACGCGCCGCGCGATCACCGCGCCGACGCCGCCGCCAAGGGCCACGCCCGCGACGATCAGGCCGAGCGTCAGGGGATCGACCTTGCCCTGGCTGAACAGCGTGATCAGGGTCACGCCGACGGCGATGGCCATGCCGATCATGCCATTGCGGTTGCCCGCCTGGCTGGTGGTGGGCGACGACAGGCCCCGCAGCGCCAGGATAAACAGGACGCCGGAGACCAGATAGAGGACGGCCGCAAGGTTGGCGTTCATTGCGGGTCTTCCTTGAGAGCTTCCTCGATCCGCCTGACCAGCAGCGGAAGATGGTCGCGGACGACCTTCACGACGGCGACCAAGTCCAAGTCGTGGTAGTCATGGATCAGAAAATTGCGCATGCCAATTGCTTCCCGCCATGGCAGGTCTGGGAGCGCCGCACGTGTTTCGGCGGACACCTTAGATGCGGCCTCGCCGACAATTTCCACGGCTCGGATCACTGCGTACCGCGTGCGCTTGTCTGAGAGCAGCGCGGCGGCGTCCCTGTCGCCAAGCAAGTCGATAGCATCGGCGGCGAACGACGCCATATCCTCCATCCGGCTGCGGTCACGTGGGTTCATGCGCGGACAAGATCGCGTTCCATATCGACCCGAAAGCGTGGCTTCACACGTGCAAGATCCACCAGATCGACGCGACGCTGAAGATCGTCCTGAATGTCCATGAGAATGCCGCCCAGATCAAAGAGGGAGGGCTGGCCCACCGTTGCATAGGCGACATCGACATCGCTGTCGGGACCCGCTTCGCCCCGCGCGACCGATCCTACGACACCCAGCAGCTCAATGCCGCGGGCTCGTGCATCCTCTCGATGGGCGCGAATCGCGGCCAAGGCCTGATCCAGGAGTCGAACGGTCATGTGGAGCCGCTCCTGCTGGCCGAAGTCTTCGTGTGAGACCTCGCCAGGATGAACAGGACGCCGGAGACCAGGCCGGGGACGGCCGCGAGGTTGGCGTTCACTTGGCGCCATCCTTCTTCGCGGCCGGAGCCTTCTTCTTGTACATAGCCAGCATCCGCCGGACGACCAGGAAGCCGCCGAAGATATTGACCGAGGCGAAGGCTGTGGCGACCGCGCCGGCGCCCTTGGAAATCATCACATTGCGGGTGAGTTCGCCGCCCGGCGCGTGCGCGGCGACCGCCAGCAGGGCGCCGACGATAATCACCGAGGAAATGGCGTTGGTCACCGCCATCAAGGGCGTGTGCAGGGCCGGTGTCACGCTCCAGACCACATAGTAGCCGACGAAGATCGCCAGCACGAAGATCGCCAGGCGAAAGACGGTGGGATCGACGGCGTCCATTGCAGACCTACTCTTTCCCGTCATCCCGGCCGCAGCGAAGCGGAGAGCCGGGACCCAGGAGCACGGGCAGTGCGGCAGCCCCTGGGTCCCGGATCGGCTCTTCGGCCGTCCGGGATGACACTTCTTGTTGGCCAGACGGGATGATCTTCACCCCTTCAGCCCCTCATGCACAATTGCCCCGTCGCGGGTGACCAGCGCCGCCTTCAGGATCTCGTCGTCGTAGTCCGGGGCGAACGCGCCCTCTTTGTCGAGGAACAGGCCGGCAAAGGCCATCAGGTTGCGCGAATAGAGCGCCGAGGCGTCCGCCGCGATCCGGCCAGGCAGGTTGGCGACGCCGAGGATCTTCACGCCGTTCCCGGTCACCGCAACCTCGCCAAGCTTGGCGCCGACCACATTGCCGCCCTGCTCGATGGCCAGGTCGACCAGCACCGAGCCCGGCTTCATCGAGGCCACCTGAGCAGCGGAGACCAGCTTGGGCGCCGGGCGGCCGGGGATCAGGGCGGTGGTGATCACCATGTCCTGCTTGGCGATGTGGGTGGAGACCAGCTCGGCCTGTTTGGCCTGGTACTCGGTCGACATCTCCTTGGCGTAGCCTCCGGCGGTCTGGGCGTTCTTGAATTCCTCGTCTTCGACAGCGAGAAATTTGGCGCCCAGGCTTTCCACCTGTTCCTTGGTGGCGGGGCGGACGTCGGTGGCGGTGACCACCGCGCCCAGCCGCCGCGCGGTGGCGATGGCCTGCAGGCCGGCGACGCCGACCCCCATGACGAACACCTTGGCCGCGGCGATGGTGCCGGCCGCGGTCATCATCATCGGCATCGCCCGGCCATAGGCCTCCGCGCCCTCGATCACCGCGCGATAACCGGCGAGATTGGCCTGGGAGGACAGCACGTCCATCACCTGGGCCCGGGTGATCCGCGGTACGAACTCCATGGCGAAGGCCGTGGCGCCGGCCTTGGCCAGGCCCGCCAGGGCCGCCTTGTCCTGGTAGGGATTGAGGGTGGCGACCACCAGCGTGCCCGCCTTGATCGCGGCGATCTCCTCGGCCTCAGGCGCGCGCACCTTGAACAGGATGTCGGCCTTGGCGAGCGCCTCCTTGGCGGTCTTGGCCAGGCTTGCGCCGGCGGCCTGATAGTCGGCGTCGGGATAGCAGGCCGCGGCCCCGGCGCCGGCCTCGACCACCACCTGGAATCCCGAGGCCATCAGCTTCTTCACCGTCTCGGGGACCGTGGCGACGCGGGTCTCACCGGCGCGGCGTTCCCTGGTGACGGCGATGACGGCCATGGTCGGCGAAGTCTCCCTAGAACGCGACGCCGCACCCTAGGAGCGCGTCGGAGTGTCGTCCAGACAATGACCGGAAGCTCGGCGCCGGGCGCCTAGTGCCCGCCGCCGCCGCGCAGCAGCAGGGTCCCGAGCACGGCCACCGCGAGACCGCTGATCAGGGCGGCGATGAAACCCGCCTGGGTGCAGAACCAGACCACCAGCAACAGCAGCAGGGCCGCCAGCACCAGGGAGCCCCATTTGGTGATGCCCATCACCAGATGGAAGGTCGAGACCTGCTCGGCGATGTCCATGTCGCCGCGGTGGTAGTCGGATGCCGGACCGGCCATGGGACTCTCTGCTGTCTGTGAACACTGCGCGCGTTCAGCGGGTGCTACACGAGACCGGCGGCCCGCTCAAGCGGCGGACTGCGCCAGGACCCGCCGGCCGTCGTGGCCGGTGACGGTCAGCGCGACGATGCCGCCGACGGTCGCTGCGCCGGCAAAGACGATCTCGGTGAAATCCTCGGCGCGGGCCAGGCCGCCCTGGCCAAGATCGGGGCGTTCGACAAGACCCCTCAGGGTGCGGCCGACCTGACGGTCCAGGTGACGCGCCAGCCCGGCCTGGCCGGCGGCGCGCAGGCGGGCTGCGCGGGCCTTGACCTCGGCGCGCGGCGCCGCCGGCATCCGCGCGGCCGGCGTGCCGGGGCGCGGGCTGAATGGAAAGACGTGCAGGAACGCCAGCCCCGCCTCTTCGACCAGCGACAGGGTGTTGTCGAACATCGCCTCGGTCGCGGTGGGGAAGCCGGCGATCAGGTCCGCGCCGAAGGCCATATCCGGCCGCACCGCGCGCACGGTCTCGATCAGCCGCAGCGCGTCGGCGCGGCTGTGGCGACGCTTCATGCGCTTCAGGATCATGTCATCGCCGGCCTGCAGCGACAGGTGCAGGTACGGCATCAGCCGGGGCTCTTCGGCCAGGCAGCGCATCAGGTCCGGGTCGATCTCGGCCGCGTCGATCGACGACAGCCGCAGGCGCGGCAGGTCTGGGACCAGCTTGAGGATCCGCGCCACCAGCTGGCCCAGCGTCGGCGCGCCGGGCAGGTCCGCGCCCCAGCTGGTCACGTCGACCCCGGTCAGCACCACCTCGCGATAGCCCTGGGCGGCCAGGCGCCGGACCTGGGCCACCACCTCGCCGGCCGCCGCCGAGCGCGAATTCCCCCGACCGAACGGGATGATGCAGAAGGTGCAGCGGTGGTCGCAGCCGTTCTGCACCTCGACATAGGCCCGCGCCCGGTCCTTCAACCCGTCGATCAGGTGCCCGGCGGTTTCGCGCACGCTCATGATGTCGTTGACCCGCACGCGGCCGAGCTCGGGCGCCGGGACGTAGGACCCCGCCGCGCTCTTCTCGGCGTTGCCCAGCACCAGGTCGACCTCGGGCATGGCGGCGAAGGCGGCGGGGTCGATCTGCGCCGCGCAGCCGGTGACGATCACCTTCGCGCCCGGCCGCTCGCGGCGCGCCCTGCGGATCGCCTGTCGGGCCTGGCGCACCGCCTCGCCGGTCACCGCGCAGGTGTTGAAGACGATGGCGTCGGTCAGGCCATCGGCCGCCGCCTGCTTGCGGATGATCTCGCTCTCATAGGCGTTCAGCCGGCATCCGAAGGTGACAATATCGACGGCCCCGCCGGCGGAATTGTCATCCCGGAACGGCGGCTTGGCGACGTATCCGGGATCCAGGTCCTTGGGATGGACGTCCACGTCCGGGGTCATGGCAGCTCGCCCGCGAAGTCGACGGCGGCGGGGCCGGTCATGATCACATGGTCGTCGTCGCGCCATTCGATCAGAAGTTCGCCGCCATCCAGCACGACGGTCGCGGTCCGGTCGGTCAGATCACGACGCGCCGCCGCCACCAGGGCCGCGCAGGCGCCGGTGCCGCAGGCCCGGGTCAGGCCGGCGCCGCGTTCCCAGACGCGCAAGCCGATGCGGTCGCGATCCAGCACCTGGGCGAAGCCGACGTTGACCCCGTCAGGGAACAGCGGGTGGCGTTCGATGACGGAACCGGCCTGGCGGATCGGCGCGGCGCCCAGGTCATCGACAAAGAACACCACGTGCGGATTGCCCATGGAGACGCAGCCCGGCGGCCCGCTGAGCGCAGGGTGCTCGTAGAGCCGGACATCGAGCGCGGCGGTGTCGTGCGCCGCCGCCAGCGGGATCTCCGTCCAGTCGAGACCGGGTTTGCCCATGTCGACGCTGACCAGCCGCTCGCCCGCCCGGGTGGCGACAAGCAGGCCCGCGCGGCTTTCGATCACCGCGCGGTCCTTGCCGGACGCCTGCATCAGCAGCCAGCCGACGCAGCGGGTTCCGTTGCCACAGGCCGAGATCTCCTCGCCGTCAGCGTTCCAGAACCGCACCCGCGCATCGACGCCCTCGCCCGTCTGCCTGGCCGGGGGGGGCTCGATGACGATCAGCTGGTCGCAGCCGATGCCGGTCGCCCGGTCGGCGATGGCGCGCACGGTCTCGGCGCTCGGTGCGAACGGCGCGCTGCGGGCCTCGACCACGACGAAGTCGTTGCCGAGCCCGTTCATCTTGAGGAACGGACGGCTCATGGGGCCGGACCTATAGGCGAAGACGTTGCGCAAGGCACGCGCCCGAAGACAAGCCCGAGCGGCCAGGACTAAAATAGCGGCATGAAAGCTCTCCTATGCGCCTTCGCGGCCGTGGCGCTGACCGGTCCCGCCGTCCGCGCCCAGCCGGCGCCGGCCGACCCATTCCAGTGGCTGGAGGAGATCGGGTCAGCCCGCGCCATGGCCTGGGTCGGGGTTCAGAACACCAGGACCGCCGGGCGGCTGGAGACCGATCCGCGCTACCAAACCTTTCACGCCGAGGCGCGCGCGATCTTCACCGCGCAGGACCGCATCGCGACGCCGCAGTTCCGCGCCGGCGGCATCGACAACCTCTGGCAGGACGCCGCCCGCGTGCACGGCGTCTGGCGCCACACAAGCGAGGCGTCCTACCGCACCGCAACCCCGGTCTGGGAGACCATTCTCGACCTCGACGCGCTGTCCAAGGCCGAGGTCAAGAGCTGGTTCTGGAAGGGCGCCGACTGCCTGCGACCGGCCCGGACCCTGTGCCTGGTGGCGCTCTCCAACGGCGGCGGCGACGCCGTGGAGCTGCGCGAATTCGACACCGTGAAGAAGCAGTTCATCGATGGCGGCTTCCGCTTCGCCGAGGGCAAGCAGAGCGGCGAATGGATCGACCACGACACCCTCGCCATGGCGCGGTCCTGGACGCCTTCGGAGGTGACGACGTCCGGTTACCCTCTTGCGGTGAAGACTGTCGGGCGCGGCGCTGAGCCGCGCGAGGTGTTCCGAGGCCTGCCCACCGACGTCTCCTCGGCGCCGACGGTCCTCTATGGCGCGAGCGGTCACGCCGACGCGGTGATGATCCGGCGCGCCGTCACCTTCTTCGAGAGCGAGTACAGCCTGCTGTCCGGAGCGGGGCCCGTGCGCATCCCCCTGCCGCTGAAGGCGCAGTTCGAGACCTATGTGGATGGCCAGGCGGTGTTCAGCCTGAAGACCGCCTGGAAGACCTTCGCCGCCGGCGCGGTGATCGCCTACGACCTCTCGGAACTGAAGCGCGACCCCGCCGCCGCCAGGCCGCAGCTGGTGTTCCAGCCCGGCCCGCGCGAGGCGGTGCAGGAGGTGGCGAGCACAAAGGACCGGCTGGCGATCATCCTGCTGGCCGACGTCAAGGGCGTCGTCGACGTCTATGACCACAAGGCCGGCGTCTGGCTGGGGCGGCGCCTGGCCCTGCCGGCCGAGGCCAACATCAACCTGGTCAGCGCCGACGACGACACGAACCGGCTGTTCGTCTCCACCGAGGGCTTCCTCGATCCCAACGCGCTCTGGCTGGCCGACGCCGACGGCGGCAGGATCGCCAGGGTGAAGACGCTGCCGGCCCGCTTCGACGGCGGCAAGGACATCGTCGAGCAGCACTGGGCGACGTCCACGGACGGAATGAAGATCCCCTATTTCCTGGTGCGGCCAAAGGCGATGAAGGCCGATGGATCCACGCCCACGATCCTCTACGGCTATGGCGGCTTCGAGGTCGCCAAGCCGCCGGTCTACCTGCCGGAGATGGGCAGGATCTGGCTGCAGCGGGGCGGCGCCTATGTGATCGCCAACATCCGCGGCGGCGGCGAGTTCGGCCCCGCCTGGCACGACGCCGTCCTGCGCGACAAGCGCCAGCTGGCCTTTGACGACTTCGCAGCCGTGGCCCGCGACCTGTTCTCGCGCAAGGTCACCTCGCCGAGACGGCTCGGCATCTATGGCCGGTCGAACGGCGGCATCCTTGTGAGCGTCTCGATGACCCAGCATCCGGAGCTGTGGAACGCTGTCGTCATCGAGAGCCCGCTGATCGACATGCTGCGCTACAACCACCTGTCGGCGGGCGCCTCATGGGTGGCGGAATATGGCGACCCGGACGTACCGGCAGATCGCGCTTTCATCGAGAAGTACTCGGCCTACCAGAACCTCAAGGCCGGCGTGAAATACCCCGAGCCCTACATCACCACCAACACCCGCGATGACCGGGTGCACCCGGGCCATCCGCGCAAGTTCGCCGCCCGGCTCGAAGCGATGGGACTCCCCTATCTCTACTACGAGCAGACCTTCGGCGGGCACGCCAACGACGCCGATCCGGAGCTTAACGCCCGCCGCTGGGCCCGACACTACGTCTACCTGGCCCAAAAGCTGATGGACTGAGGCTCAGGTCTTCTCGATGGCGACCGCCGTGTCGTCGATCATGGCGACGATGCGGTCGATCTCCTCCGGCGTGATCGGACGGCGCGCCAGGCGCTGCTGCAGGGCCATGCCCAGGTTGGTCATGGCGCGGGCGATGCGCGGGCGCGTGGTGTCGGCGCCCTCGGCGGCCTCGGCCATGCGGCCGAAGACAGCGTCGACGCCGGCCTGGTTGGCGGCCAGCGCCGCGCGGCCGTCGTCGGTGGCCTCATAGAGCTTGCGTCCGGCCTCGCCGGCCGCCGGGCGGATGAAGCCCTCGTCCTCGAGCAGCGCAAGGGTCGGATAGATGACGCCGGGCGAGGGCCGATAGGCGCCGCCGGTGCGGTCTTCCAGCTCCTTGATCAGCTCATAGCCGTGGCGCGGCTGCTCGGCGATCAGGGCCAGCACGATGAAGCGAAGGTCGCCGTGCTCCAGGAAGCGGCCGATGCGGCCGCCGCGATGGCGTCCGTGCGGGCCGCGCCCGCCGATGTGAGCCGCCATGTGGCTGGCCCAGGGATGACGGCCGCGATGTTCGTGGCCGCCGTGAAAGTGATGGTGTCTGTGCATAACGATAAGTCCCCTCCTTTTGTCGGGACCATATCGATATATCTAGACCGCTTCGAACGTGCAACCATATTTCGATATGTCTAAACTATTTTTAATCGCGAAGCCGCCGGCTCAACCCCGTCGAAGCCAACGATTGAGCCCTCCGGCTAGTCAGACTTGCCCGTCTCGACATATTTCTTGAGCCGACCGAGCTGCTCGCCCAGCACCTTGTCAACCGGCGTGGCGAACCGCTCGGCAAGGCCTCCCTTGGCGTAGCCGCCCACATCGTAGGTCAGCACCACGTCGGTCGCGGCGCCGGCCGTCTTCAGCACCACGCCAAGGTGGCCGGAGGCGCCGGTGAACTGCAGCGGACCGAGCGCGCCGAACAGCCGCAGCTCCGAGGTCCCGTCGGCATAGGCGATCATCATGTGCCGGACCGCGCCTTTGGGCAGCCGCTCGCACAGGCAGCCGCCGGGATCGATGCTCAGGTTCTTGGCGTCGCCGGACCAGCTGTGCTGGCTGCTCCACCAGCGGCCGGGCTGCATCAGCGCCTTCCAGACCTTGGCCTGCGGTGCGGCGATGCTTGCCGTCTCGGTCACCTCGAATCCGGCCGCGGATCGATCGGTGACCTCGGCCCGCGCGGCTCCGGCCAGCAGGGTGACGGCGCACGCCGCGGCGATCAACGGTCTCATCGAGGTCTCCTCAAGCCGGCTCGAAGCTTAGCGGAGCCCCCCAGAAGGCTTCAACCAGGCTGGACTGGGCGCCCGGGCGCCCGGTGGTCAGGAACCGGCGCAGGCCGCTGGACCCCGTGGCGAACTCCGGGTGGCGCTCGAAATAGCGGGCCAGGGCGTCGGCGGTGGCCTGGGGCTGGTGGATCAGCGGCGTTCCCGCCGGCAGCGCCGCGCGGAACAGGTCGGCGACGATCTCATAGTGGGTGCAGCCGAGGATCGCGCGGTCGGGCGCGCGGCCGATGCGCCGCGTGATGGCCGTCACATGGCCCTGAACAGCGGCGGCGAGCTCGCCACGCGGGGCGCCCGCCTCGATCATCCCGGCGAGCTCCGGACAGGCTTGCGAGAACACCGCCACGTCCTGCCGACGCTTGTCGATCTCGATCTCATAGACCCTGGAGGCCGCGGTGGCCGGCGTCGAGAACACCGCCAGCACGTCCAGCTTCTCGACCTTGTCGCCGCGCCGCTCGGCCTCGTGTTCCCAGGGCAGACC
The DNA here is from genome assembly GCF_031360265.1 of Phenylobacterium sp. GTDB lineage: Bacteria > Pseudomonadota > Alphaproteobacteria > Caulobacterales > Caulobacteraceae > Phenylobacterium. Next base: position 32,175 of record NZ_JANMBF010000012.1, on the reverse strand, counting down.
CGTGGCCGCCTCGATGGTCGGCACGATAATCCCCAGCACATTGACCGGCCGACCCAGGGTCCGGCGATAGCCCGGCAGCCAGGTCTGCTGCAGGCGCCGCAGCGCAATCCCCGAGGCGGTGTTGCAGGCCAGCACGACCAGGTCGCAGCCGCGCGCGAACAGCGCCTCGCAGCCCGCGCGGGTCAGCTCGACGATCTCCTCGCCGGGCCGTCCGCCATAGGGGGTGTTGGCCTGGTCGGCCAGATAGACGAAGTCGGCGTCCGGGAACCGTTCCACCAGCCGGTGGTGGACGCTCAACCCGCCCACGCCGGAATCGAAGACGCCGATGGCCATAGGGCGGTGTTAGCCGGGGCGGGGCGCGGCGTCCACGGCGATCGGCGGCCTAGCCGAAGAGGTCCGCCTGCGGCGTCTCAGGCTTGGTAGCGGGGGCCTTCGCCGGCCGCGGCTGGAGCACCTGTGCGCCCTCGATAGCCAGCAGCCTGACCTTGGTGTTGACCCCGCCGCGAGCGGAGAAGCCGCCGAGCTTGCCGCCGGCCGCGGTGACGCGGTGGCAGGGCACGACGATCGGCCAAGGGTTCTGCCCCAGCGCCGCGCCGACGTCGCGGGCCAGCAGCCTGTCGCCCAGCCGCACCGCGATCTCGCCATAGGTCAGGGTCTCGCCAGGCGGTATGGCGCGGGCGATCGCATAGACCCGGGCGTTGAACTCCGGGACTTGGGTCGTGTCGATGGCGACGTCCAGCAGGGGATTGGCCTCGCCCGTCAGCAGCGCGCGGATGCCGGCGATGGCCCGGTCGATCTCCGGCGCCGGCGCGGCCTCCACGGCGTCAGGGTGGCGGCGCAGGAAGCTCCGGCGCGCGGCCTCCGGTGAAGCGTCCGGCAGATGCACGCCCACCAGCCCCCTGTCGGCCCAGGCAACCCCGGCCCAGCCGATTGCGGTTTCGAAGAGGGCGTAGTGCGTCATGAGCTGAGCATAGCGGATTTCGCAGCGATCCACTGGCGGTTTTCGGACACTTACCTTCCCCGCGAAGCGCTGGGAGGCGTGTGCCGATGCTGGCCGAACGCGACACATGAAGATTTTGCTGTGGAGCGCGCGCGCCATGGCTCAGCCAAGCTACCTTCCTTGACCACGCCGCCCCTTTGAGCGCATAAGCGCGCCCTTCCGGCGCCAACTTCGGTCAGCGCCCTCTACCGCCACGACCCCCGCGTTTACGCGGGACGAGGGCGGCGAGGCCCCCCGTCCACGCAATCGTGCACGGGGGTCAACTGCGTTTGGACTATCAGACTAAGGACCACGAACGACTTGTTTGACGCACTGACAGATCGGCTCTCCAGCGTCTTTGACCGCCTCGGCGGCAAGGGCGTGCTGTCGGAGAAGGATGTCGATGAGGCCCTGCGCGAGGTGCGCGTGGCCCTGCTCGAGGCCGACGTCGCCCTGCCCGTGGTCCGCGAGTTCATCGCCAGGGCCAAGGAGGCCGCCACCGGCGAGGCGGTGATCCGTTCGGTGCGGCCCGCCGACCAGGTGGTCAAGATCACCTACGACGGCCTGGTGGAGATGCTGGGCGGGGAAGGCGAGCCCATCGGCCTGAACCTGTCGCTCAATCCGCCGAGCGTGATCCTGATGGCCGGCCTGCAGGGCTCGGGCAAGACCACCACGGCGGCCAAGCTGGCGCTGAAACTGGTCAAGGAGCGCAAGAAGGTCCTGCTGGCCTCGCTCGACACGCGCCGGCCGGCCGCCATGGAGCAGCTGGCGACCCTGGCCGTGCTAGCCGGTGTCGAGAGCCTGCCGATCGTCGTCGGCCAGTCCGCCCCCGACATCGCGCGCCGCGCCATGAGCTCGGCCAGGCTGCAAGGCTACGACGTCCTGATCCTCGACACCGCCGGGCGCACTACGCTGGACGAGGCGATGATGAGCGAGGCCGCCGAGATCGCGCGGATCGCGGGGCCCTCGGAAACCCTGCTGGTCGCCGACGCGCTGACCGGCCAGGACGCGGTGCGCACTGCCAAGGCGTTCCACGAGCGCCTGCCGCTGACGGGCTTGGTGCTGACCCGCGCTGACGGCGATGGGCGTGGGGGCGCCGCACTGTCGATGCGCGCGGTCACCGGCCTGCCGATCAAGTTCCTCGGCGTCTCGGAAAAGATCGACGGGCTGGAAGTCTTCGACGCCGCCCGGGTGGCCGGTCGCATCCTGGGCCAGGGTGATATCGTCGCCCTGGTCGAGAAGGCCTCGCAGGACTTCGACGCCGCCAAGTCGGAGGCCATGGCCCGCAAGCTGGCCAAGGGTCAGTTCGACCTCGACATGATGGCCGAGCAGCTTCAGCAGATGAAGAAGATGGGCGGCATGGAGGGCCTGATGGGCCTCCTGCCCGGCGTCCAGAAGATCAAGAAGCAGATCGCCGAAGCCAATATCTCCGACAAGATGGTCGACCGCCAGGCGGCGATCATCTCGTCGATGACCAAGCAGGAACGCAAGAAGCCCGACATCCTTGCGGCCTCGCGCAAGCGGCGCATCGCCGCTGGCTCCGGCGTCGACGTGGCCGAGGTCAACCGCCTCCTGAAACAGCACCGCCAGATGGCCGACGCCTTCAAGATGATGAGCAAGGGCGGCGGCAAGGGTTTTGCCCAGATGGCTCAGATGCTGGGGGGCCCCGGCGGCCTGGGGGGCGGCGGCGGCATGGACCGCATGAAAAACATGGGCGGCGGCCGGATGCCGATGCCCTCGCAGGCTGAGATCGAAGAAATGGCCGCCAAGCTGCAAGGCGATGGCGGCTTCAAATTACCGGGCCTTGGCGGTCTGCCGCCGGGCTTCAACCCCTTCAAGAAATAGCCGAAAGTTCAAGAGGACCACCGATGCTGAAGATCCGTCTCGCCCGTGGCGGCGCCAAGAAGCGCCCCTACTATTCCATCGTCGTCGCCGACAGCCATTCGCCCCGCGACGGCCGCTTCATCGAGAAGGTGGGGTCCTACAACCCGCTGCTGAAGAAGGACGACCCCAACCGCGTCGTGCTGTAGGTCGAGCGCATCGCCGAATGGATGAGCAAGGGCGCCCAGCCCACCGACCGCGTGGCCCGCGAGCTCGGCAAGCTGGACATCGTCAAGTGGGAACACGGCAACAACCCCAACAAGGGCCAGCCGGGGACCAAGGCCAAGGAACGGGTCGAGGAAAAGGCCAAGCGCGAAGCCGACCGCCTGGCCGCCATCGAGGAAGCCAGGAACAACCCGCCGCCGGCCCCGGAGCCCGAGCCGGTGGTCGAGGAAGCCCAGGCCGCCGAGGCCCCCGCTGAAGGGCCTGTCGCCGAGGAAGCCCCGGCGGCTGAACCCGCCGCGGAAGCCGCGCCCCCAGAAGAAGCCGTCGTCGAGGCCCCTGCCGCCGAGGCTCCCGCAGCCGAAGCCCCCGCAGACGAGCCGGCCGCCGAAGCCGCGCCGGACGCCGTGGCTGACGCGCCGACCGAAGGCTGATCCGGCGCTCGCGCTTGAGCGAAGACCTGATCCTCGTGGGCCGTGTCGCGGGCGCCTTCGGCGTCCGCGGCGAGGTTCGCATTACCAGCTTTACCGCGCAGCCGTTGACGCTGGTGGACTATCGAAACCTGCTGCGCGAGGACGGCTCGCCCGGCCTGACGCTGACCGCCGGCCGGATCGCCATGGGCGGCGTCGTCGCCCGCGCGCAGGAGATCGAGAGCCGCGACCAAGCCGAGGCCGCGCGCGGCCTTCGGCTCTACATCCCCCGCGCCCGGTTGCCCGCCGTGGAGGACGAGGACGAATTCTATGTCGCTGACCTGATCGGCCTGTCGGTGGTCAGCGCCGGCGGCGAGGCCCTGGGGCATGTCCGCTCGGTCCGCGACTTCGGCGCCGGCGACCTGCTGGAAATCGCGCCGCCGGCCGGTGAAAGCTGGTGGCTGCCGTTCACCAAGCACGCCGTGCCGCAGGTGCGGATGGCCGAACGGACCCTTGTCGCCATCAAGCCTGACGAGACGGAGTAGAACGTCCCCGTCCCGACGCCCTCACCCCTCCGGGTCGCGCCAATGGCGTCAGACCCGACGACCATGCGTAAGGCTGACCGCCGGGCGCCCTGGACCCTGTCCCGGCTGACCTGCCTCCGGTCAGCCGGGAAGGGACGGGGTCGTCGTCCGTTTGTGGAGCCCTTCTAATCCAATCAGGTTGAGCGAACCTGTTGAGGGCTCACATCTAGTTGCGGAAGATGGCCGCCGTTGACGGGTCGGCTGGCATCTCGCGGTACTGGCGCAGTTCGTTGCGGCCGACGACCATGTGGTGGACCTCGTCGGGGCCGTCGGCGATGCGCAGGGTCCGGGTCGAGGTGTACATCCGCGCCAGCGGAGTGTGCTGCGAGACGCCCAGGGCGCCGTGCATCTGGATGGCCTGGTCGATGATCTGGCAGACCCGTTCCGGCACCATGGCCTTGACCATGTGGATCCAGACGCGGGCTTCCTGGTTGCCCAGCACGTCCATCGCCTTGGCGGCCTTCAGCACCATCAGGCGCATGGCCTCGATGTCGATGCGGGCGCGGGAGATGATTTCCAGGTTGCCGCCCAGTTGGACCAGCTGCTTGCCGAACGCCTCGCGGGTCAGGCCGCGGGTGACCAGCAGGTCCAGCGCCTTTTCCGCCGAACCGATGGCGCGCATGCAGTGGTGGATGCGCCCGGGACCCAGGCGCAGCTGGCTGATCTCGAAGCCCCGGCCCTCGCCCAGCAGCATGTTCTCCTTCGGCACGCGGACGTTGTCGAAGATGATGTGCATGTGGCCGTGCGGCGCGTCGGGATCGCCGAACACGTTCATCGGGCCGACGATCTTCACGCCGGGCGCGTCGGTGGGCACCAGGATCTGCGACTGGCGCAGGTTCGGCGGGCCGTCCGGCGTGGTCTGGACCATGGTGATCATGATCTTGCAGCGCGGGTCGCCGGCGCCGGAGATGTAGTGCTTCTCGCCGTTGATGACGTATTCGTCGCCGACCAGGGTGGCGCGGGTGTTGACGTTCTTGGCGTCGGAGGAGGCCGCGTGCACCTCGGTCATGGCGAAGGCCGAGCGGATCTTGCCTTCGAGCAACGGCTCCAGCCACTGCTTCTTCTGGGCCGGCGTGCCGACGCGCTCCAGCACTTCCATGTTGCCGGTGTCGGGCGCGGCGCAGTTCATGGTCTCAGAGGCCATGCGGTTCTTGCCGAGCTCGACGGCGATATAGGCGTAGTCGAGGTTCGACAGGCCCTCGCCGGTCTCGGCGTTGGGCAGGAAGAAGTTCCACAGGCCCTCGGCCTTGGCCTTGTCCTTGGCCTTCTCCAGGCACTCCAGCTGACCGGGCGCATAGGACCAGATGTCCGGGTTGCCCTCGCCCAGGCGATGGAACTCCTGGCTCATCGGCTCGACGGTTTCGCGGATGAAGCGCTTGACGTGCTCCAGCAGCGGCAGGGCCTTGGCCGACATCCGCAGATCGTTGAGCTCGTCCTGCGGATTGAGGTTGAAGCTCGACTGTGCGGTCGGCTTGTTCAGGGTCTCGCTCATCTGGTTTCTCCCGGCAGGTCTGTTTGCGCCAGCATTGGCCCATCGGGGGAAGTCAAACAAGCGTTTCAATCGCGCCGGGGCTGTGACTCAATCAATTCCTCTTTGCTCGTCATCGTCCGGCTTGTCCGGGCGACCCATGATCGCCGCCATGGAGGCAGACGCGCCTCGGCGGCGGCGAACCAGTTCGGCAGCACGGAGATCCTGGGTGGCCCGGACAAGCTGGGCCATGACGTTGCTTAATGGATTCAGCAAAATGTCGTATATTTGAACGCTGAGCCCGCCCCTTTCCGCCGGGGTACAGCTCAGGCGTAGAGGGACCCGTGGGCGCTCAGCATCAAGAGCCCGGCGGCCAGGCCGAGCGCCAGGAATGACGGGAGCAGTTTGAACAGCAGCGACATGCCACTCAGATAGGGACGCGGCCCCCGGGTTTCCAGTTAAGCTTTGGACATCTTGGGGACGCCCCGGCATTGCGGCCCGACCGTCGCTGGGCTACGCACCCGCCGCAACAGCAAGCAGGAGCAGCAGCATGGGCAAGCAAGCGATCCGCGTGGCGGTCACCGGCGCGGCGGGCAATATCGGCTATGCGCTCCTGTTCCGCATCGCGTCGGGCCAGATGTTCGGCGCCGACCAGCCGCTGATCCTGCAGCTCTTGGAAATTCCCGTCGAAGGTCCGCAGAAGGCGCTGAAGGGCGTGGCCATGGAGCTCGACGACTGCGCCTTTCCGCTGTTGCAGGGCCTGGTGCTGACCGGCGAGGCCGACGTGGCCTTCAAGGACGTGAACTGGGCGCTGCTGGTCGGCTCCAAGCCGCGCGGACCGGGCATGGAGCGCGCCGACCTCTTGAAGGACAACGGCAAGATCTTCATCGCCCAGGGCAAGTCCATCGACGCGGTGGCCGCCGACGACTGCCGCGTGGCGGTGGTGGGCAACCCCTGCAACACCAATGTGATGATCGCCGCCAGCCAGGCCAGGCGCCTGCCGAAGGACCGCTTCACCGCCATGGTGCGGCTGGACGAGAACCGCGGCCGCGCGCAACTGGCCCAGAAAGCCGGCGTCGCCATCGACGCGGTCAGCGACCTGTTCATCTACGGCAACCATTCCCCGACCATGTTCGCCGACTTCACCCATGCAAAGATCGGCGGCAAGCCGGCGGCCGAGGTGATCGGCGACGAGGCCTGGCTGAAGACCGACTTCCTGCCGGCCGTCGGCAAGCGCGGCGCGGCGATCATCGAGGCCCGGGGCGTCAGCTCCGCGGCCTCGGCGGCCAACGCCCTGGTCGATCACGTCCGCGACCTGGCGACACCGGGCAAGGTCCACTCCGTCGCGGTCAACAGCGAGGGCCGCTATGGCTTCGCCGAGGGCGTCTGGGCCGGCATGCCGGTGCGCTCCACGGCCACCGGCCACGAAGTGATCGACAGCTACGAGATGGACGACTTCGCCAAGGGCAAGATCGCGCTGACCAATGACGAACTGGTCGGCGAGCGCGACACCGTCAAGGACATGCTGGCCTAGGGTCCGATGTTTGCGCCGCCGCCCGTTCTGGAGACCGATCGGCTGATCCTGCGGGCGCCCGCCGCCGAGGATTTCGAGGCCTGGGCGGCCTTTGCCGCGGACGAGGAGACCATGCGCCACATCGGCGGCGTCCAGGCCCGCTCGGTGGCCTGGCGGGGCCTCTGCTCGGTGCTCGGCGCCTGGTCGATCCGCGGGTTTTCGATGTTCTCGGTGATCGAGAAGTCCAGCGGCCGCTGGATCGGCCGGCTGGGTCCCTGGCAGCCCGAGGGCTGGCCGGGCACCGAGGTCGGCTGGGCGCTCAGCCGCGACACCTGGGGCCAGGGCTACGCCACCGAGGGCGCCAGCGCCTGCATGGACTATGCGTTCGACGTGCTGGGCTGGCGCGAGGCGATCCACACCATCGAGCCGGCGAATACGGCCTCCCAGGCGGTGGCGAAGAAACTGGGCTCGACGCTCTGGGGGCCGGCGGCGATGCCGGCGCCCTACGAGGATATGGCGGTGGAGTCCTGGGGTCAGACCCGCGCGCAGTGGCTGGGCCGACGCCTCAACCGCCCGGCGTGAGCCAGGCGGCGCCCTGGCGGATCGCCGTGGCGCCGGAGGCCGTCCGCACCTCGAAGACGATGGCGCCGGACGCGCCGCGCTCATGGCGGACCGTGATCGGCTCGCCGGCCAGGACCATGCCGGAAAACTGGCCGGTGATCCGTTTCAGCGCGCCGACGTCGTCCCGGGCATAGCGGCGCAGGAGGGTCAGTCCGGCCAGCGCCCAGGTCGCGGTGCCGTGCAGGATGATGTCCGGCAGGCCCGCCGCCAGCGCCACCTGACGCTCGGTATGGATCGGGTTCCAGATGTCGGCGCACTCCGAATAGACGTGCGGCATCTCCCTGGGGATGGGGATCACCGTCTCTTCAGCGTCGGGGCCGGGAGACCGGTCGACTTCCGGCGCGAGGGCGGGGGGCTCGGCCAGACTGCCGGCCGCGCCATCAAGGGCGACGTCGCGATAGATCGAGCTGGTCCAGGTGGTGGTCACCGGGTCGCCGCTGTCGCGGTCGCGGGTGATCAGGCGGCAAAGCGTAAACGCACCGACCCGCAGCGGCCGGACCGCGACCAGCTGTCCCTCGGTGACCAGCCGGTCGCCCGGCCGAATCGGACGATGGAAGGTCGAGTCCTGCATCGCATGGACTCCGCGGCGCGCTTCATCCGGCGATAGGGCCGCGGCCAGCGCGTGACGCATCGAGACCAGCACCGGCCATTCCAGCGAGACGCATTGAAAGGGCAGGGCGCGAAGCCCGCCGTCCTGGGCGTCGTCCAGATAGGGCGGTTCCGACGCACCCACCCCGGCGGCGTAGGCGAGGATCGCGCGGGCGGAAATGTCAGAGACCTTCGGCTCTAACTGAAGGCCGAGCTGGTCGGCGGGAAACGGCATGTCGGGTCTCCGGGATACGTAATGCTACGCCGGCCGCGTGCGTCAGAACCAGCCGCGCTCGCGCAGCAGGCGGGCGTGGGTGCGGCTGACCGGGACTTCTGCGCCGTCCTTCAGCGTCAGAGTGGCGCGGCCGTCGCCGCGCCGCGCCGCGGTGATGGCGTCGCGGGCGACCCACCAGGAGCGGTGCGCCTGGGCGCCCTCGATCCCCTCAAGTTCAGCGATGGCGTCCGACAGCCGCATCAGGATGAGGTCCTGGCCCTTGGACGTGTGCAGTCGCAGATAGTGGTCCTGCGCCTCGATGGCCCACACCTCGGCCCCGCGCAGCTTCAACGGCAGGCGATCGAGGAACTTCGGCGGTTCGGTCGAGGCCGAGGTGACCCCGCGCGCCTCGCGAACGACCAGCACATTGATCGCCACCATGACGAGCGAGACCGCGGTGACCGATGCCAGCAGCCCTGGAATCGCCTCCGCCGAATAGTGGATGTGAAGGGCGATCCGGCCGGCCATGGCCACGATAGCCGAGAAGGGGATGGCGATCGTCAGCGAGGCGATGATCACCCTTGCCCAGGTCGGCCAGGCCCGCGCGCGCGGGCGGAAAACAAAGCGCGAAACCAGCGTGCCCCATAGCGAACCGAGCAGCATCAACCCGATCCAGTAGCCGAAACGCGGGCTGACCGGCGCCGCGTAGGATCCGAAAGCCCCGGCGGTCGCCAGGAAGATCGCCGCGAGCAGGGCGATCGCCAAGCTGCGCAGCCACCCGGCCGCGTCGACGCCGGATCCCCGGCGCGGCAATTTCGGGATCGAGGCCATTGGCCGAGGCCTCCCAGGCACAGCGTCTAAGGTCGCAGATAAGCGGTGTCGCCGGTTTCGCAAACGCAGGCCTCGCCAGACCGGCCGCCGCCTAGCTTAAGCCGCGATGGCGAGGCATAAGTCGGGCCGATTCACCCAGGGCCGCCCCGCGCCGATATGGCCGACCTCATCTTCCACGATCCGACCGGACGGCGCGCCCGGCGTATGCGGCTGCTTGGCGGGCTGCTGGCCTCGGTCGCGGCCCTGCTGACCGCGGCGTTCTTTGCCACCCTGGCGTTTGCTCCGCGCCTTCCGAACCTCACCCTGAAGGACCCCTACGTCCTGTCGGCGCTGCACGTGGAAACCGCCCACAAGCTGAGGGGCAAAGCCCTGTGGAACCGGATTCCGCACCCGCGCGCCCGCGCCGGCGAGCCCGCCACCGCCGGTCCCGCGCGGCCCCTCTCGGTCGGCTTCTATGTCACCTGGGACGAGAGCTCGCGCGAATCCCTTGCCGACCATGTCAATCAGCTGGACGTGGTCTCGCCGCAGTGGATCGCTCTCTCCGGGTCAGCCGGCGAGGTGACGATCACCTCGGACCCGCAGGCCCGCGCGATCATCGCCTCGGCCAAGCGTCCGCCGTCGATCCTGCCCGGCATCTTCAACTACAATTCCGCCACCAGCACCTGGAACGGTCCGGCGGGCGATGCCGTGGTGATGAACGCCGCGGCGCGCGCCACGCTGATTGGACACCTGGTCACGGAAGCCCAGAAGCGCGGCTACGCGGGCTACGTCTTCGATTTCGAGAACCTATCGGCGGCCGGCGCCCAGGCCTACCCGGCGTTCATCGCTCAGGCCCGGGCGGCGCTGAAGCCGATCGGGCGCGAGGTCTGGGTCACCTGCCCCTTCGCTGACGACAGCTGGCCGTTGAAGCGGTTGCAGGCGGCCGCCGACACCCTGATCCTGATGGCCTATGACCAGCACTGGGGCGGCGGCGAGCCGGGCCCCGCCGCGGCGCAGGACTGGTTCGAGACCACGCTCGCCGAGCGGATGGGAGAGCTCGATCCGGCCAAGACCATCCTGGCGCTCGGCGCCTACGGCTACGATTGGACGCTGAAGGACGCCAAGGGGCCAGGCAAGGCCGAGACCATTCTGTTCAACGAGGCGACCCAGAAGGCCCATGACGCCGAGGCGCAGGCGCAGATGGAGGAAAACTCGCTCAACCCGACCTTCGGCTATGTGGATGACGGCGGGCGCAAGCACAGCGTCTGGTTCCTCGACGCCGCGACCTTCTTCAACCAGGTCAAGGTCGCGGACGGTTTCCGGCCCCGAGGCTATGCGCTGTGGCGGATGGGCGGCGAGGACCAGCTGATCTGGAAGGTGATGCGCCACAACTATGGCAAGGCCACCCCCGACGGCCTGCAAGTGCTGAAACCCGGCGTCGACGTCGATTTTGACGGTACCGGCGAGGTGCTGCACGTGGAATCCACGCCGACCCCCGGACGCCGTTCGTTGGAGATCGATTCCGACACCGGCCTGATCTCCGGCGAGAATTACGAGGTGATGCCCACCTCCTACGTGCTGCAACGCTATGGCGCGCATCCGGGCTGGGTGGCGCTGACCTTCGACGACGGTCCGGACGGCCGCTGGACGCCGAAGATCCTGGACGTCCTGAAGGCCAAGCACGCGCCGGCGACCTTCTTCCTGATCGGCAAGAACATGTCGGTCAATCCGGGCCTGGTGGAGCGCGAGGTGCGCGAGGGCCACGATGTCGGCGGTCATACATGGACCCATCCCAACATCGGCCAGGTGCCCGCCGCCCAGACGGCCGTCGAGCTTTCGGCGACGCAACGCCTGTTCGAGACCATTACCGGCCGATCCATGCGGCTGTTCCGCCCGCCGTACTTCGGCGACGCAGAGCCCTCGACACCACGCGAAGTGACCCCCCTGCTGGCCGCCCAGGCGCAAGGCTACATGACCGTCGGCCTGAGGATCGACCCCGACGACTGGGACCATCCCGACGCCTCGACGCCCGGGCGGATCGTCAGCGTGGTGCTAAGCCGGCTGAAGGACACGGTGCGGCCCGGCCAGGTGGTGCTGCTGCACGATTCCGGCGGCGACCGCAGCCGCACCGTCGAGGCGCTGCCTCAGCTGATCGACGCCTTGCGGGCACAAGGCTACCGGCTGGTCACCGTCGGCGAGCTGGCTGGCATGACTCCCGCCGAGGTGATGCCGCCGACCAGCCGAACCACCTTTGAGCTATTGCTCGACCGCATGGGCTTCGGCTTTTTCCACGGGGTGGAGATGATCCTGCGCGCGCTGTTCATCACCGCCATCGTGCTGGGGGTGCTGCGGCTGCTGCTGCTCGGGGTCCTGGCCCTTGTCCACCGCTTCACCATCGGGGCGCGCACCCCACCGATGCCCGACCCGGTCACCGGGCCGCTGATCAGCGTGCTGATTCCCTGCTTCAACGAGGAAAAGGTGATCGAGAGCTCGGTGCGCCGGATCCTGGCGTCAAACTGGGCGCGGATCGAGGTGCTCGTGCTCGACGACGGCTCGCAAGATCATACCGCAGAGGTCGTGCGCAAGGCCTTTGCCGACGAGCCGCGCGTCACGCTCATGGCCTTCGAGAATGGCGGCAAGGCCCGCGCACTGAACAAGGGCCTTGCGAAGGCCAGCGGCGACGTGATCGTGGCGCTGGACGCCGACACGCTGTTCCCCTCCGACACCCTGGCCAAGCTCGCCCGCTGGTTCGGCGATCCGAGCGTCGGCGCGGTGGCCGGCAACGCCCTGGTCGGCAACCGCCGCAACCTGATCACTCGCTGGCAGGCGCTGGAATATGTCACCGCCCAGAACCTGGAGCGGCGCGCGCTGGCCGCGCTGGGCGCCGTCACCGTGGTGCCGGGCGCGGTGGGCGCCTGGCGGCGGGCGGCTCTGGAGGCGCTGGGCGGCTATCCCGACGACACGCTAGCTGAAGACCAGGACCTGACGCTGGCCATGCAGCGGGCCGGCTGGCGCGTGGAGTTCGATCCCGAGGCGCGCGCCTATACCGAGGCCCCGGAGACGGTGGCCGGTCTGTTGAAACAGCGCTTCCGCTGGTCGTTCGGCACGCTGCAATGCATCTGGAAACACCGCGCGGCGCTGTTCGACACCAAGCGCCCGGTGCTTGGGTTTATCGCCCTGCCACAGATCTGGCTGTTCCAGATCATCATGACCGCCATCGCGCCGCTGGTGGATCTGGCCATCGTCTGGGCCGCGATCTCCGCCACCTACGCTTGGGCCTTCCATCCGGTGGAGTGGTCGCCGGACGAGCTGTCGCGGCCGTTGTTTTACTGGGCGGCGTTCATCTTCCTGGACCTCTCGGCCGGCGCGCTGGGCATGGCGCTGGAGCGCCGCGCGCCCTGGCCCGACCTGATCTGGCTGCCGGTGCAGCGGCTCGGTTACCGCCAGCTGATGTACTATGTGGTGGTCAAGGCGATCGACGTCGCCCTGCACGGCGGCCGGGTCAGCTGGGGCAAGCTCGAACGCCGCGCCACGGCCGGGTTCGAAGGCGCGGGGTGATCCTGCCCGCGGCGCTGGCGCTCGCCGGGTCGCTGTTGCTGGCGGCGGCGGACGCCCCGACCCACGCCCCGCCGCAGGCCGTGACGATCCGGGGTTATGCGGGGGAGGCCATGGAGCCCCACCTGACCCGCGACGGGCGCTACCTGCTGTTTAACAACCTCAACCTGCCGCCGACCGACACCAACCTCTATTACGCCGAGCGTCTCGACGACCTGACGTTCCAGTTCCGGGGCGAGATCGCCGGGGCCAACACCGCCTCCCTGGAAGGAACGCCGACCACCGATCGGCTGGGCAATCTCTATTTCGTCTCTCTGCGCAGCTATGCCCGGACCGCTTCGACGATCTATCGGGGCCGGTTCCTGGACGGCCGGGTTTCCGGCGTGGAGCTGGTTCCGGGCGTCTCGAGGGGTGTGCCTGGGATGGTCAACTTCGACGTCGACGTCAGCCCGGATGGCGAGGCGCTCTATTTCGTCGACAGCCGGTTCAGCTTCGGGCGTCCGAAATGGGCGCATCTGGTGGTCGCGGCGCGGCGCGGCGAGGGGTTCCAGCGCGACCCGGACAGCCAGCGGCTGCTGCGCAACGTCAATGTCCATGGCCTGGTCTATGCGCCCTGCATCTCCGCCGACGACCTGCGCCTGTTCTTCACCCGCATGGACCGTGACGTGCAGCGTGGGGTCCCGGCGCTCTACCTGGCGACGCGACCCGACAAGGGCTCGCCGTTCGGCCCGGCGCGCCGCCTGGCGATCGACGGGTTCGTCGAGGGCCCGGCCCTCTCGCCGGACGGGGCGTGGCTCTACTTTCACCGGCGGGACGGCGCGCACTACGCAATCTACCGGGCGCCGGCGGATTAGGGTCGCGGCGTGGTTGTCTTCAGCAGGTGCGGCGCCTATAACCCGGCCACTCGCTTTTCAGGCGAGGCGGCAGATTTAGAGCGCGCATCCCAGCCTCATGAACATCCACGAACACCAGGCCAAGGCCGTCCTTTCCGAGTTCGGCGTGGCGGTCCCGCGAGGCTTTGCCGCCTTCACCGTCGCTGAAGCCACAGACGCCGCCAAGAAGCTGGGCGGGCCGGTATATGTGGTGAAGTCGCAGATCCACGCCGGCGGCCGCGGCAAGGGCCGCTTCGAGGGCCTCGGCCCCGACGCCAAGGGCGGGGTTCGGGTCGTCAAGTCGGTGGCGGAGGTCACGGCCAGCGCCACGGAGATGCTGGGCCGCGTCCTGGTGACCCATCAGACGGGGCCGAAGGGCAAGCAGGTCAACCGGCTCTATATCGAGGAAGGCGCCGCCATCGCGCGCGAGCTCTATCTCTCGTTGCTGGTGGACCGCGAGACCTCCCGCGTCTCGGTGGTCGCCTCCACCGAGGGCGGCATGGACATCGAGGAGGTCGCCCACTCGACGCCGGAGAAGATCATCACCTTCTCCATCGATCCGGCGACCGGCGTCTGGCCCCACCACGGCCGCGCGCTGGCCGGCGCGCTCGGCCTGAAGAATGACCTCGCCAAACAGGCCGCCAAGCTGCTGGGCCAGCTCTACGAAGCCTTCGTCGCCAAGGACATGGCGATGCTGGAAGTGAACCCGCTGATCGTCACGGCGGATGACCAACTGAGGGTGCTCGACGCCAAGGTGTCGTTCGACGACAACGCCCTGTTCCGCCACGCCGACATCCGCGAGTTGCGCGACGAAACGGAAGAAGATCCCAAGGAGATCGAGGCGTCGAAATACGATCTCTCCTATATCGCGCTCGACGGCGAGATCGGCTGCATGGTCAACGGCGCGGGCCTGGCCATGGCCACCATGGACATCATCAAACTCTATGGCGCCGAGCCCGCCAACTTCCTCGACGTGGGCGGCGGCGCCGACGAGGCCAAGGTCACCGCGGCGTTCAAGATCATCATGGCCGACCCCAATGTGAAGGGGATCCTGGTCAACATCTTCGGCGGTATCGCGCGGTGCGACGTGCTGGCCCAGGGCGTGGTCGCCGCGGTCAAGCAGGTGGGCCTCAGCGTACCCCTGGTGGTGCGCCTGGAAGGCACCAATGCCGAGCTCGGCAAGAAGATCATCAACGAGAGCGGCCTCAACGTCATCGCCGCCAACGACCTCTCCGACGGGGCGGAAAAGATCGTCAAGGCCGTGCGGGGCGCTCAGTAGACCATGTCGATCCTGATCAACAAAAACACCCGGCTGATCTGCCAGGGCATCACCGGCGCGCAGGGCACTTTCCATTCCGAACAGGCGATCGCCTATGGGACGAAGATGGTCGGCGGGGTCACCCCTGGCAAGGGCGGGACAACGCATATCGGCCTGCCGGTGTTCGACACCGTCGCCGAGGCCATGCGCCAGGAGGGCGCGGACGCGAGCGTGATCTATGTGCCGCCGGCGTTCGCGGCCGACTCGATTCTGGAGGCCATCGACGCGGGGATCCCGCTGATCGTCTGCATCACCGAGGGCATCCCGGTCTCCGATATGGTGCGGGTGAAGCGTTCGCTGTGCGGCTCGAAGTCCAGGCTGATCGGACCCAATTGCCCGGGCGTGCTGACCCCCAATGAATGCAAAATAGGCATCATGCCGGGAAACATCTTCCGCAAGGGATCGGTGGGCGTTGTCTCGCGGTCCGGCACCCTTACCTATGAGGCCGTGTTCCAGACAACCCAGGTCGGGCTCGGCCAGACAACCGCCGTCGGCATCGGCGGCGACCCGGTGAAGGGCACCGAGTTCATCGAAATGCTCGACCTGTTCCTCAAGGATCCGGAGACGGAATCGATCATCATGATCGGCGAGATCGGCGGCTCGGGCGAGGAAGACGCGGCCGAGTTCATCAAGAATTCACCAACCAAGAAGCCTATGGTGGGCTTCATCGCGGGACGCACTGCGCCGCCCGGGCGGCGCATGGGTCACGCGGGCGCGATCATCTCGGGGGGCAAGGGTGGCGCCGACGACAAGATCGCCGCGATGGAAGCCGCGGGCATCCGCGTTTCCCCCTCGCCGGCGAAACTGGGCGAAACCCTCCTGGACGTGCTGAAAAGCGCCTGAGGGCCAACTTAAGCGTTAGAGCGGTCCGCGCTCGGCTCCTTTGGTTAGAAGCTCCGCGGCCCGGCTCGGGAAAGCGGACGACATGGCGGACGACGCAGGTCTGATCAACGAGGTTCTCGCCGAGACCTCCTTCCTGTACGGGGGCAACGGAGCCTTCGTGGAGGATCTGTACGCGCGCTGGTCGCAGGACCCAGCCAGCGTCGATCCGTCCTGGCGGGCCTTCTTCGCCTCGCTGCACGACTCCGCCGCCGACGTGAAGCGCGCCGCCGAACAGCCGGCCTGGACCCGCGCCGCCGCGCCGCCCGCCCGGCCCGACTGGCTCTCCGCGCTCGACGGCCTGTGGCCGGCCATGGACGCCAAGGTCGCGGTGAAGATCGCCGAGCGCGCGCCCGCCGCCTCCACCGACGCCGTCCGCGCCGCGACGCTCGACAGCCTGCGCGCCATCATGATGATCCGCGCGTTCCGCATGCGCGGCCACCTGAAGGCCAACCTCGACCCCTTGGGCATCGCCACCACGCCCGGCGACGCCTCCGAGCTTGACCCGGCGACCTATGGCTTCGCCGAGGCCGACTTCGACCGGACCATCTTCCTGGACTTCGTGCTCGGGCTCGAGACGGCGACGCTGCGGGAAATTCTGGCGATCGTCCGGCGCACCTACTGCGGCAACATCGGCGTGCAGTACATGCACATCTCCGACCCGAGGGAAAAAGGCTGGCTGCAGGCCCGCATTGAGGGCCGCGACAAGGAGATCGTCTTCACCAAGGAGGGCAAGATCGCCATCCTCAAGAAGCTGATCGAGACCGAGGGCTTCGAGAAGTTCCTGCACCGCCGCTTTCCCGGCACCAAGCGGTTTGGCCTGGATGGTGGCGAGAGCCTGGTTCCGGCGCTGGAGCAGATCATCAAGCGCGGCGGCGCGCTGGGGGTGAAGGACATCATCATCGGCATGCCGCACCGGGGGCGCCTGAACGTGCTCGCCGCGGTGATGGGCAAGCCCTACCAGGTGATCTTCCACGAGTTCCAGGGCGGCTCGTCGCTGCCCTCCGACGTCGAGGGCTCGGGCGACGTGAAGTACCACCTGGGCGCCTCGTCGGATCGCGCCTTCGACGGCAACTCCGTCCACCTGTCGCTAACCGCCAACCCCAGCCACCTGGAGATCGTCAACCCGGTGGTGATCGGCAAGGCCCGCGCCACACAGGCCTTCGCCCTGCGGAGCAATCCCGATGCCGGCCGCGGCCATGTGTTGCCGCTGCTGATGCACGGCGACGCGGCCTTCGCCGGCCAGGGCGTGGTCGCCGAATGCTTCGCGCTGTCGCAGCTGCGCGGCTATGGCGTCGGCGGCTCGGTGCATTTCGTGGTCAACAACCAGATCGGCTTCACCACCAGCCCGAAGAACAGCCGCTCCTCGCCCTATCCGTCGGACGTGGCCTTGATGGTCGAGGCGCCGATCTTCCACGCCAACGGCGACGACCCTGAAGCCGTGGTGTTCGCCACCAAGGTCGCCATCGAGTACCGCCAGCAGTTCGGCAAGGACGTGGTGATCGACATGTTCTGCTACCGCCGGTTCGGTCACAACGAGGGTGACGACCCGACGATGACCCAGCCCCTGATGTACGCCAAGATCAAGGAGCACCCCTCGGTCCGCGACCTCTATTCCGCCCGTCTGGTCGGCGAGGGCGTGGCCACCCAGGAGGAGGTCGACGCCTGGATCGGCGAGTTCGACGCCTTCCTCGACGCCGAGTTCGACGCCGGCAAGGTCTATCACGCCGACAAGGCCGACTGGCTGGACGGCAAGTGGTCCGGCCTGAAGCTTCCCGGCTCGGAGGAGAGCGGCGTCACCGGCGTGTCCCGGCAGAAGCTGCTCGACCTGGGGCGCCGGATCACCTCGACGCCGGAGCGGCTCGCCGTCCACAAGACCGTCGAGCGGGTGATCGCCGGCCGCCGTGAGGCCATCGAGAAGGGTGAGGGCCTCGACTGGTCCACCGCCGAGAGCCTGGCCTTCGCCACCCTGCTGGACCAGGGCTATCCGGTGCGGCTGTCGGGCCAGGACAGCGTGCGCGGCACCTTCACCCAGCGCCATTCCGGGGTCGTCGACCAGACCACCGAGGAGGTCTATTTCCCGCTGCGCAACCTGGGGCCCGGCCAGGCCCACTTCGAGGTGCTGGATTCGGCGCTGTCGGAGGAGGCGGTACTGGGCTTCGAATACGGGTTTTCGCTCACCGACCCCAATACGCTGGCCATGTGGGAAGGCCAGTTCGGCGACTTCGTGAACGGCGCCCAGGTGGTCATCGACCAGTTCATCTCGTCCGGCGAGCGGAAATGGCTGCGGATGAGCGGCCTGGTGATGCTGCTGCCGCATGGCTACGAGGGCCAGGGTCCGGAGCATTCGTCGGCCAGGCTTGAACGCTTCCTGCAGCTCTGCGCCGAGGACAACCTGCAGGTCATCAACCCGACCACGCCGGCCAACTACTATCACGCCCTGCGCCGTCAGATGATCCGCGAGTTCAGGAAGCCCCTGGTGGTGATGACGCCCAAGTCGCTGCTGCGGCACAAGCGGGCGGTCTCCAACTTGGCCGACCTGGCCGAGGGCTCGAGCTTCCATCGGGTGATGATCGACGGCGCCGAGGCCGGTTGCGATGTGGGCGGGGTGACGCTGGTCGCCGACGACAAAGTCAACCGGGTGCTTCTCTGTTCCGGCAAGGTCTATTTCGACCTGATCGAACAGCGGGCGAAGTCCGGACGCGACGACATCTACATCCTGCGGCTGGAGCAATTCTATCCTTGGCCGCTGAAGTCGCTGTCCAACGCGCTGAAGCGGTTCAAGAACGCCGAACTGGTCTGGTGCCAGGAAGAGCCGAAGAACATGGGCGGCTGGACCTTTGTCGATCCCTGGCTGGAGCTGACGCTGGAGCGGCTCGCCGTGAACGCCCGGCGCGCGCGCTATGTCGGCCGTCCGGCCTCGGCCTCCACCGCCGCCGGCCTGATGACCCGCCACCTGAAAGAACTCGAAACCTTCCTCACCGAAGCTTTCGCCTGAATTTGACCTTTAGAGACCGCAAGGAGCGCATCCCCGATGGCCGACATCATGACGCCAGCGCTGGGCGAATCCGTCACCGAAGCGACGGTGGCGCGCTGGGCGAAGAAGGCCGGCGACGCGGTGCGCAAGGACGAGATCCTAGTCGAGCTGGAAACCGACAAGGTCAGCCTGGAGGTCGCCGCGCCGTCCGACGGGACGCTGTCGGAAATCGCCGCCGAGGAGGGCGCGACGGTCGAACCCGGCGCGGTCCTTGGCCGGATCACCGAGGGCGCGGCCGCTCCGAAGGCCAATGGCGCCAAGGCTGCGCCGGCTCCGGAAGTCCCGAAGGTCGAGGCGCCCGCCGCCACGCCGCCCGCCGCCCTGAAGGCTGCCCCTGCAGCTGTGGCTGAGCCGGTCATGGCGCCCTCCGCCCAGCGCGTGGTCGCCGAGAACAGTCTCGACCCTGCCGCCATCGCCGGCACGGGCCGGGACGGCCGGATCACCAAGGGTGACGCGCTGGCGGCGCTGGATGCACGCGCCAAGGCGCCGACCCCGGCTCCGGCGCCCCTGGCCCCCCGCGAGATCCACGAGCGTGAGGAACGGGTGCGGATGACCCGCCTGCGCCAGACCATCGCGCGCCGGCTGAAGGAAGCCCAGAACAACGCCGCCATGCTGACCACCTTCAACGAGGTGGACATGAGCGCGGTGATGGCGATGCGCGCGGCCTACAAGGACGCCTTCGAAAAGACCCACGGCGTCAAACTGGGCTTCATGAGCTTCTTCGTCCGCGCGGTGATCCACGCCCTGAAGATGGTTCCCGACGTCAATGCCGAGATCGACGGCACGGACCTGATCTACAAGAACCACTACGACATCGGCGTCGCTGTCGGCACCGAGAAGGGCCTCGTCGTCCCCGTGGTCCGCGACGCCGACGCGCTGAGCCTGGCCGGCATCGAGAAGGCCATCGGCGCGCTGGGCAAGAAGGCCCGCGACGGCCAGCTGGCCATCGAGGACATGCAGGGCGGCACCTTCACCATTTCCAACGGCGGGGTCTACGGCTCGCTGATGTCGACGCCGATCCTCAACGCGCCGCAGTCGGGCATCCTGGGCATGCACAAGATCCAGGACCGCCCGATGGCCGTCGGCGGCCAGGTGGTGATCCGGCCGATGATGTACCTGGCGCTCAGCTACGACCACCGGGTGGTCGACGGCCAGGGCGCGGTGACCTTCCTGGTGCACGTCAAGGAGGCCATCGAGGAGCCGCAGCGGCTGCTGCTCGATCTTTAGGGGGCCAAGCTGATCAGCTTGCTGAGTTTGCAACATATCGTCATGGCCCGGCTCGTCCGGGCCACCCATGGTCGCCGTGCTGGCAATTCGGACTTGGTGGCGCCGCGGCGCTCTCGCATTCATCGCGGAGATCATAGGTCACCCGGACAAGCCGGGTGATGACGAGCAAGAGGGGCAAGAGGTTTCGCCAAGTCGGGTGATGACGATTAGTGGGGGCGATGAGTGAGTCACCAACCTCGGTTCCGGCGCCCCGCGCCATGATGTTCCTGCGGATTGTGCTGGCCGGCGTGGTTCTGCTCCAGGCCCTGTCGAGCGGCTTGCCGCTGATCGGCTACGCCGGCTTCAAGCTCGGATTGATCCACCCCGTGTCCGGGCCCGCGGCGCGCATGGTCCCGGTGTGGGCTGAGACCGCGTGGTGGCAGCTGGGGGTATGGTCGGCCTGCGTCGCCGGGTTGCTGGTCGTCGCCTGGCGGCTGATCCGCCGCCGCGCCACGGTGGGACTTTATCTGACCGCGATCCTGCTCAACGCTGGCCTCCAGTGGCTGATGCTGCGCGGCCCGGAAGCGCAGCGGCTGTTTGCGAGATCCGCGCGCTTCGACCTTGACCGGCTGGCCCTGCTGCTGGCGGTCGGCGCCCTGATCTGGTGGGCCGAGCAACGGCGCGACCGGACGGGTTAGGGCGCTCGCCTCGACGGCCGAACGGCTGTATCTGGGCCGCACATTCCTTGGCAGGCACGCACCCCATGGCCCAGTACGACGTGATCATCATCGGCGGCGGTCCCGGCGGCTACAACGCCGCGATCCGCGCCGGCCAGCTGGGGCTTCGCGTCGCCTGCGTCGACAAGGGCGTGGACGGTGGCGCGACGCTGGGCGGCACCTGCCTGAACGTCGGCTGCATGCCGTCCAAGGCGCTGCTGCATGCCTCGGAGATGTATGACGCCGCAGCCAACCATTTCGCCGAGCTGGGTATCGAGGTCTCGCCGAAGCTGAACCTGACGCAGATGATGGCCCAGAAGGCGGCCTCGGTGGGCCAGTTGACCAAGGGCATCGAGTTCCTGTTCAAGAAGAACAAGGTGGACTGGCTGCGCGGGGCGGGCCGCATCGCCGGGCCTGGGAAGGTCGAGGTGACCGGCGACGACGGAAAGGTCACCGCCCACGAAGCCAAGAACATCGTCATCGCCACCGGCTCGCTGCCGTCGAGCCTTCCAGGCGTCGAGGTGGACGGCAACCGCATCGTCGATTCCACCGGCGCGCTGTCGCTGGCCGAGGCGCCGAAGAGCCTGCTGGTGATCGGCGCCGGGATCATCGGCCTGGAGCTGGGGTCGGTGTGGCGCCGGCTGGGCGCGCAGGTGACGGTGGTGGAGTTCCTCGATCGGATCACGCCCGGCATGGACGCCGAAATGGCCAAGACCTTCCAGCGGTCGCTGACCAAGCAGGGGATGGTCTTCAAGCTCGGCGCGAAGGTCACCGGCGCCAAGGCCTCGAAGACCGGCGTCGCCGTCACGGTCGAGCCGGTGGCCGGCGGGGCCGCCGAGACGCTTGCGGCCGACTACGTCCTGCTGTGCATCGGCCGGCGGCCCTATACTGACGGCCTGGGCCTGGACACGGTGGGGATCACGCAGGACAGACGCGGCTTCATCGAGACCGACCACGGCAGGACCTCGGCGCCCGGCGTCTGGGCAATCGGCGATGTCACCGTGGGGCCGATGCTGGCGCACAAGGCCGAGGACGAGGCGGTGGCCTGCATCGAGACCATCGCCGGCAAGGCGGGCCACGTGAACTATGGCCTGATCCCAAGCGTGGTCTACACCAGCCCCGAGGTCGCCTGGGTCGGCGCGACCGAGGAGGAGCTGAAGGCTCAGGGCCGCGCCTACAAGGTGGGCAAATTCCCCTTCTCCGCCAACAGCCGCGCGAAGATCAACCACGAGACCGAGGGCTTTGCGAAGGTCCTCGCCGACGCCGTCACCGACGAAATCCTTGGGGCCCACCTGATCGGTCCGCAGGTGTCGGAGATGATCGGCGAATACTGCGTGGCGATGGAATTTCGCGCCGCCTCCGAGGACGTCGCCCGCACCTGCCACCCGCACCCCACCCGCTCCGAGGCCCTGCGCCAGGCGGCCATGGGCGTCGAGGGGTGGACCATGCAGGCCTGAGCCGCGCCGCATGCAGATCCGGCGCGCGCGGCCGCACGAAATCGGGCCCTGCGCCGACCTCTGCGTGCGTGTGCTGCGCGAGACCTTCACCTGGGTTCCTCCGGACCGCCACAACCGCGATGAGTTCCTGCGGGCCGCCCGCGAGGAGGAGATCTTTGTCGCGGTCGAGGGGGCTGAGATCCTCGGCGTGGCGGGCTTCTACCGTCCGCAGAATTTCCTGCACTCGCTCTATGTCCAGGCGCGCGGGCGCGGCGTCGGCAAGGCCCTGCTCGACCACGTAAGGGCGCTGGCCGAAGGGCCAGTCTCGCTGAAGGTGCAGGCCCCCAACCGACGCGCCCAGGCCTTCTATGCGCGCGAGGGGTTCGTCTGCACCGAACAGGGCCGCGATCCGGGAAGCGACATCTCGTGGCTGAGGCTGGCGCGCGAAAGTTGATTTGGCGCGCCGGCGTCGCGGCGCCAACCTCGGCCGATCGCCACAGGAGGTCCACGATGATCGCTCTTCTGCTCGCCGCGGCGACCGCGCTGCTGCCCAACCGGCTGGCGCTCACCGCCCCGTCCGCCTGCACGCCACGCGGCGCGACGCAGACCTCGCTCGGCGATCCGGCGCTGCTGATGCGGCCCCAGGACCGCGCCGCCGGCGTCGTCCGTCGGCTGGCCGACCTGCCCAAGGCCAACCTGGAATACGCCGTCGATCGATCCATCGACGGCTGCGCCGCGCCCGCGGTGATCCGCTATCAGGCGCAGGGCGACGGGCGCTTCGCCGGCGGCGGCCGGTAGCCGGCCACGCCCGCCCCTTGAATGCCCGAGGCGAACCACCGCAAGCTGTGGGTTGTTCAAGGGGGAACCGCACATGGAACTGATCCTGGTCCGTCACGGACTGCCGGAGCGAACGGACACCACCGCCGATCCGCCGCTGACGGCCGAGGGCCATGACCAGGCGCGCAAGGTCGCCGAGTGGCTGGCGCCGGACGGGGTCGATGCGGTGGTCTCCTCGACCATGCTGCGCGCCGTGCAGACCGCCCAGCCATTCACCGCCCTGACCGGCCATGCCCTGACACAGCACGACGGGATCGCCGAGTTTGATCGCGGCTCGGGCGCCTATACGCCGATGGAAGTGCTCAAGCGCGAGAACTACGCCGCCTGGAAAGCCTTCGCCGAGGGCGGCCACGTGGAAGACATCGACGCGTTCCAGGCGCTGGTGGTCGACGCCCTGGAAGAGATCATCGGGGCCAACCGCGGGCGGCGGGTGGCGGTGTTCTGCCATGGCGGGGTGATCAACGTCTGGACGGCCCATGTGCTGGGCATGACGCCTCGACTGTTCTTCGAGCCCGGCTATACCAGCGTCCACCGCTACATGTGCGCCGGCAGCGGCCAGCGCAACGTGGTCAGCCTGAATGAGCGCGCGCACCTGCGGTAGGCGGGCAAATCATTCGACAGACCCGTCAAAACCCATAGGTTCGCCAAAAGGCTTGGGGGGCAGGCATGGGCGATCCGGGATTTCCGACCACGGCCGAGGCGATGACGCCGGCCTGGCTCACTCAGGTTCTGCGTGAGGACGGGCTGCTGGGCGAGGGCGTGGTCGTCAGCTTCAGAGCCGAGCCGCTGGCGGTCGGCGTCGGCTTCATGAGCGCGCTGCGCCGCCTGACCCTGGAGTGCGAGGGGGCGCCGGAGGGCATGCCCTGCACCCTGATCGCCAAGCTGCCGCCGCTCGATCCCGGCGCGCGGACGATCGACGAGGCCTTCAATTTCTACGAAAAGGAAGTGGGGTTCTATCAGCAGATGGCGCCGACCACGCCGATGCGGGCGCCGCGCGCCTACCACAGCGCCTTCGACCCCAAGAGCCGCGACTTCGTCCTGCTGCTGGAAGACCTGGCGCCTTCGGTGATCGGCGACCAGGTGGTGGGGCTGGGCTTTGCCGAGGCGACGCAGGCGGTGGACGCGCTGGCCCGGCTGCACGCCCGCTGGTGGGGCGATCCCAAGCTGGACGAGCTCGACTGGCTTCTGGCGATCAACTCGCCGGAGTTCAAGCGGCTCGGCGGCATCTGCGCGCAGTGCTGGCCGGCGGTGCTGGCCTTCGTCGGCGAGGGTATGGACCCTCGGGTGCGCGTGGCCGGCGAGCGGCTGACGGTCCAGATGACCACCATGCTGGACGAGGCTTTCGCACGGCCCAGAACCATGGCCCACGGCGACTATCGCGCCGACAACATGTTCTTTCGCCCAGGCGATGCCGCCATGCCGTTCGCCGTCGCCGACTGGCAGATCATCTTCAAGGGCAACGGCATCTTCGACCTGGCCTATCTGCTCACCGGCAGCCTGGAGGTCGAGGTGCGGCGCAAGCACGAGCGGGAGTTGCTCGGCATCTATCACAGCCGCCTCGTGGCCGAGGGTGTGAAGGGCTACAGCCTGGACGACTGCCTCGACGACTATCGTTTCTGGGTGATGCTGGGCCTGGCCTGGCCGGTGGTGGCCATCGGCACCCTGGACACCGCCAATGAGCGCGGCGTGGCGCTGTTCCGCGCCTGGATCACGCGCGCCATGGCCGCGATCGTCGACTGGAACGCCGGCGAGATGCTGCCCGAGCCCTGACCCGACCGTCTCAGGCGTGCGGATGGGCCTTGGCGTAGGCGCCGAGCAGGGCCGCGGCGTCGACCTGGGTGTAGCGCTGTGTGGTCGACAGCGAGGCGTGGCCCAAGAGTTCCTGGATCGAACGCAGGTCGGCGCCGGCGCCCAGCAGGTGGGTGGCGAACGAATGCCGCAGCGCGTGCGGCGTGGCGCTGGCGGGCAGGCCCAGCCGGCCGCGCAGCGCCTGAACCGCGGCCTGCACGTGGCGGGGGCTGAGCGGCCCGCCACGCTTGGCGCGGAACAGCGGCTCGCCGGGCGCCAACGCGAAGGGCGCCTCGGCGAGATAGGCGTCCACCGCTTCGCGAACGGCGGGCAGCACGGGCACCATGCGGGTTTTCGACCCCTTGCCGGTGATCCGCAGGGCCGTGGTCAGCGGCGCATCGTCGCGCTTCAGCGACAGGGCTTCGGAAATCCGCAGGCCGCAGCCGTAGAGCAGGGTCAGCACCGCCTCGTCGCGGGCCGCCTCCCAGCCCTCGCGGTCGAGGTCCAGGGCGGGTTCGGCGATCATGCCGCGCGCCTGGTCCTCGCTGACCGGGCGGGGCGCGCCGGGTCGGATCTTGGGACCGCGGACCAGGGCGACGGCGGGATTTGGGGCGTCCAGGCGCCGGTCGAGGAAGCCGTGGAAGCTGCGGATCGCCGACAGCGCCTGGCTGAGCGAGCGCGGCGACAGCGGTCGGTCCCCCTGGCGCAGCTGGGCCAGCCAGGCGCGGATCTCGCCGGCGGAAACCTCGGCCAGGGTCGACAGCGCGATCACCTCGCCGCGATGGCGTTCCAGAAAGCCGATGTAGCGGCCGGCCGCGAAGCCGTAGGCCTCCAGCGTCCGGGGCGAGGACCGGCGTTCGTGCGCCAGATGCTCCAGCCACAGCGCCAGGGCCCCGGCTGCGGTCATCTGGGCGCGGTCACAGGATGGGCCAGCGCTCGGCGGTGCGCTCGACGACGCGGGCGAGGAAGGCCACCAGCTCGGCGCCCATGTCCTCGGTGAACCCGGCCGCGTCGGCCGTGCCGAAGGCCAGCAACCCCTGCCGCGAGGGTTCCCAGATGGCCAGCCGGACCATGGCCACGGATCGGACGGTCTCGGCGCGATCGCCGAACAAGCCCAGCGCCGTCGGCGCGATCCCCATGCGCGCCAGCCGCTGCGGGCCGCCTAGGATCATGTCCACCTGACCTTCGACCAGCATTTTCCAGCCGGCCGGCGGATGGATCTCGGTCTCCAGCGCGATGATCCCGGC
This sequence comes from Phenylobacterium sp., assembly GCF_031360265.1. GTDB lineage: Bacteria > Pseudomonadota > Alphaproteobacteria > Caulobacterales > Caulobacteraceae > Phenylobacterium. The sequence continues at coordinate 6,054 of NZ_JANMBF010000012.1, read as the reverse complement.
GGCTAGGCCGAACCGCTGCTGCGCCAGCTGGTCCACGCGCCGGGCAAGGTCGGAATGGTTGCGAGCGTCCAGCAGATCGACCACCGCGCCGTGGGTCTGGGCCTGGGCGGCAAAGTTGGCGCGCGCGGTCGCCTCGACCTCTCGGCGCTGGGTCGCCTCGCGCTGGTGGGCGGCGTGAACCCGGGCCATCACCGCCGGGCCGAAGTCCACGACATTGCCGGCTGCGACCCGCAGGCCAAGTTCCCCCAAGAGGCCATCGTCGCCGGTGAGGAACTCCGGATTGTCCGACAGGAAGCGCCGCACCGAAGCGGGCTCAAGCCGGGCCTCTGCGATTCCGCCGTGCGACCCGTCCATGTGCGCCTCGAATTCCTGCCTGGCGCTCTTCCGGACGGCTTTGCCTGGAATCGCGCTGTCCTAGAGAATTGACTGGCCCGTTCTGGCCCAGTCGCTCATGAACTGATCAAGACCCCGTTCGGTTAACGGGTGCTTGAAGAGGGCGTTGAAGACGTCGGGCGGAATGGTTGCGCAGTCGGCGCCGGCCAGCGCCGCGGCGGTCACATGGCTCGAGCTGCGGATCGAGGCGGCGAGGATCTCGGTGTCGAAGTCGTAGGTGTCGTAGATGGCCCGGATCTCGACGATCAGGTCCATGCCCTGCGCGCCATGGTCGTCCAGCCGGCCGATGAACGGGCTGACATAGGTCGCCCCAGCCTTGGCGGCCAGCAGGGCCTGGGCGGCGGAAAAGCACAGGGTGACGTTGGTGGCGATGCCCTCATGGGCGAATTCACGGGTGGCGATCAGGCCGTCGCGGGTCAGCGGCACCTTGACCACCACGTTGGGCGCGATGGCGGCCAGCTTGCGCCCCTCATCCAGCATGCCGGCAGTGTCCATGGCGGCCACCTCGGCGCTCACCGGACCCTCGACCGCGGCGCAAATCTCGGCGATGACCTGCAGCATGGGGCGGCCGGACTTGGCGATCAGGCTGGGGTTGGTGGTGACGCCGTCCACCAGGCCAGTGATGGCCAGGTCCCTGAGGATGGCCACGTCGGTGGTGTCGAGGAAGAGCTGCATCGCAAAGACCCTGATTGTGTATGCGCCGCTTGTAGCCGCCCGGGCGCAAAGCGCAAAAGGCTCTGGATGAGCCCCCCATGAGCCGTATCGCCTCCGTCCTGCTGCCGATGCCCCTGCCCGAGGCGTTCGACTATGCCGAGCCCGACGGCATGGGCCTGGAGGTCGGCGACCAGGTGAGCGTCCCGCTGGGCCCGCGCTGGCTGCGTGGCGTGGTGACAGCCCTGCGCGAGGCGGTGGGCGGCAACCGGCCGCTGAAGCCGGTGGCCGAACGGCTGGATGAGCCGCGGCTGCCGCCAGGGACGCTGGAGTTCATCCAATGGGCCGCGCGCTACGCCGTCGACGAGCCGGGCCAGCCCCTGGCCATCGCCTTGCGGGGTGCGCGCGCGCCGAAGGCCAGGCCCGTGCGGGTCGTCGACCTGACCGGGGTTTCGCCCGCCCGGCCCACGCCGGCGCGATCGCGGGTGCTGGACGCCGCCGCCGCCGGCCCGCCGCTCAGCCCCGCCGACCTGGCGCGCGTCGCTGGCGTCTCGTCCGGCGTGGTCAAGGCGTTGATCGAGGAGGGAGTGCTGACGTTGCGGCTGGTGGAGGCCCAGGCGCGCTTCGAGGAGCCCGACCCGTCGCGACCGGGCGCGACGCTGAACCCCAGCCAGGCCGCCGCCGCCGTCGCGCTGCGCGCCATGCTGGCCGAGGGCGGGTTCAATGTCGCCCTGCTGGACGGGGTCACCGGCTCGGGCAAGACCGAGGTCTATCTGGAGGCCGCCGCCGCCGTCCTGGCCGCCGACGCGACCGCCCAGGTGCTGATCCTGCTGCCCGAGATCGCGCTGACCCAGGCGGTGATCGCCCGCGTCGCCACGCGCTTTGGGGCCGCGACCGCCGAGTGGCACTCCGACGTCGCCCCCCCGGCGCGCCGCCGCGTCTGGGAGGCGGTCGCCGGCGGCCGCTGCCGGATCGTCGTCGGCGCGCGCTCGGCGCTGTTCCTGCCGTTCACCAACCTGGCGCTGATCGTGGTCGACGAGGAACACGACGCCTCGTTCAAGCAGGAGGAGGGCTTCATCTATCATGCCCGAGACCTGGCCGTGGCGCGCGGCAAGATCGAGGACGCCGGGGTGATCCTGGCCTCGGCCACGCCCTCGCTGGAGAGCTTTCGCAACGCCGAGACCGGGCGCTACCGATGGCTGCGGCTGACCGCCCGCCACGGCGCGGCCACCCTGCCGGACATCGCCCTGATCGACCTGCGCGAAACCCCGCCCGACGCCGGACGCTGGCTCTCGCCGCCCCTGGTCAAGGCCATGGGCGAGACCTTCGCGCGGGGCGAACAGACGCTGTTGTTCCTCAATCGCCGGGGCTACGCGCCGCTGGTGCTCTGCAAGGCCTGCGGCGAACGCATGACCGCACCCGACACCGACTCGTGGCTGGTGGAGCACCGCTATTCCGGCCGGCTGGTCTGCCACCTGACCGGCTTTTCCATGCCCAAGCCCAAGGCCTGTCCGCACTGTGGCGCGCACGACAGCCTGGTCTCCATCGGCCCGGGCGTCGAGCGGGTGGAGGAAGAGGCCAGGAGCCTGTTCCCGCAGGCGCGCGTGGCGGTGTTCTCCTCCGACACGGTCTATGACGCCCGCGAGGCGCGCCGGCTGATCGAGGCCATGGCCGATGGCCAGATCGACATCCTGGTCGCCACCCAGGCCGCCGCCAAGGGTCACAACTTCCCCAGCCTTACCCTGGTGGGCGTGGTCGATGCCGACCTCGGCTTGAGGGGCGGCGACCTGCGCGCGGCCGAGCGCACCTATCAGCTGCTGGCCCAGGCCACCGGCCGGGCCGGGCGCAAGGACCGGCCGGGCCGGGCGCTGCTGCAGACCTGGGCGCCGGAACACGCGGTGATGCAGGCGCTGGCCGCCCAGGACCGCGACGCCTTCGTCGCCGCCGAGATGGCCGAGCGCGAGGTCGCTCGCCTTCCGCCGTTCGGACGGCTGGCCGCGGTGATCGCCTCGGGGCTCGATCCGGCGCAGCTGGAGGCCTTCGTTCAGGGCATGGCCCAGGCCGCGCCCAACACGCCCGGCGTGGCGGTCTATGGCCCAGCCGACGCGCCGCTGGGGCTAATCCGGGGCCGCCGACGCAAACGGTTCCTGGTGCGCGCGGATCGCACGGTGGACCTGTCGGCCTATATGGCCGCCTGGCGCGCGCGGGTGAAACCGCCGGCCACGATCCGCGTCGCCATCGACATCGACCCCTACAGCTTCCTGTAGCGGCGCGTCGCAGGGAAGGGTTCTAGATTCCCGCGTACCACTCATAGCCGCGGTCTTCCCAGTAGCCGCCCTTGCCGCGACCCAGGTGGGCAAAGTCGTCCACCGCTTCGATCCGCATGATGTACTTGGCCTGCTTGTACCCCAGCTGGCGTTCGACGCGCAGGCGCAGCGGCGCTCCGTGGGCGACCGGCAGGGTGGCGTCGTTCATGGCGTAGGCCAGGATGGTCTGCGGGTGGTAGGCGTCGATCAGGTCGATGCTCTCATAGTATTGGCCCGAGCCGTCCAGGGTCTGTTCCAGACTGTCGCCGCAATGGAAGACGATGTAGCGGGCGGTCTTCTTCAGGCCGGCCTTGTCGAGCAGGGGCCCCAGCCGCGCGCCCTGCCACCGGGCGATGGACGACCAGCCCTCGACGCAGTCGTGGCGGGTGATCTGGGTGCGCGAGGCCAGCGCGCGGACCTCGGCGAGGCTCAGCGACAGCGGCCGCTCCACCAGGCCGTCGACCACCAGGCGGTAGTCGGCGAACCCCTTGTCGCGCTGGGCCACATAGTCGGCGTCGGTGGGGTCGATGGAGCCGTTGGGCTTGAAGTCGGAGGAGATGTCGGCGGGGCCGAACTCGCGGGCCAGCGCCTTTCGGTCAACCACCAGCCGCTGGGCGCGGCGTGTCAGACCCTCGGCCTTCTGCAGGAATCCGATCGCCTGGGGCGTGTTGGTGATCTTGTCGCAGGCGCCGAGCGCCAGCGCCCCGGTTGCGGCGAAGGCGGCCTGCAGCCAGCCGCGGCGGTGGGTCGTGGGCGTCATGCCGCGCTCTCCTCCTTGTCGGGAACGATGGCGTAGCGGCCGGTGATCATCGAGCGGATATTGTTCCAGGTCCCCGAGGCCACCACCATCGCCAGGTGCAGCAGCACAAAGCCGACGATGCCCGTGGCGGTCAGGAAATGGATCGTCCGCGCCGACTGGCGGCCGCCGAAAAAGTCCACCAGCCAGGGGGTCGCCGCATTGAAGCCGGGCGACATGCAAAGTCCGGTCAGCACCATCAGCGGCAGCAGCACCAGAACCACGCCCAGATAGGCGCCCTTCTGCAGCACGTTGTAGCGGCGCGCGTCCTCGCCCTTGGGGAACTGGAGTTTCGCGTGGGTGACGATCTCATGCCAGATGTTGCGGGGCTTCAGGTCCGTGCCGGTGGGGACCATGTCCTTGGCAATATGGCCGCTGATCAGGCCGACCAGCCAGTAGACAAGGCCATTGAGGACAAACAGCCAGGCGAAGAAGAAGTGCCAGTGGCGGCTGTCGGCCAGGTCACGGTAACTGGGCACCGTCGCCCAGGACGGGAAGGCGACGGCTTCCTGCGCGCCCGGCTTTCCGGAATAGCCCAGCACGCCGGTGGTGTTGAATTTGGCCGATCCGATCCGAGTGACGCCGATGGTCCTGTCGCCCTGTTGCTCGGCGGTCATCGACACCCAGGGATGGGCGAACGTCGCCTTCTGGCCCCAGTAGAGCGCCGGGTGGGCGCCGAAGATGTTGAGCCCGCTCATCAATAGCAGGGTCAGCGCCAGCACATTGATCCAGTGGGTCAGGCGGGTCACCGCGGCGTGGCGGTAGACCAGCACCTTGGCGGGCTTGGCCATGGCGTTTGTTTCTCCCCGAAGCACGCCAGTCTGGCACACAACCCATTCGCGCGCGAGCCGGCCAAGGTTACGTGGCGCGCAGACGGGCTGGCCGTTCGCCGGCCCCGCCCCTAAGCTTGGCCGAAGGTCTGGGGGGCGGTCATTGGGCGAAGCGGTGGAAGTCTGGAGAGGCAGCGTCGCCAGCTGGGAATGCGACGCCATGGGCCATCTGAACGTGCGGTTCTATGTGGCGCGGTCGATGGAGGGGCTGGCGGGGCTGGCCGCCGAGATGGGCATGCCGCAGGCCTTCGCCGCCGACGCGCGGGCGACGCTGATGGTGCGTGACCAGCACATCCGCTTCCTGCGCGAGGCCCGGCCCAACGCCGCGCTGCACATGACCGGGGGCATGGTGGAGATCGGCGAGAGCGAGGCGCGGCTGCTGCTGGTCCTGCGCCATGCTTCCGGCGAGATCGCCGCCAGCTTCCAGACCGTGGTGGCCCATGTGACGGCGCGCGACGGGCGGGCCTTTCCCTGGCCGGCGCGGGTGCTGGCCCGCGCGCAGGCGCTGAAGGTCGAGATCCCGCCCGAGGCGGCGGCGCGCAGCCTGGGCCTGGGGCCGGTCGAGAGCCGCGCCAGCCTGGTCCGCGCACAGGAGCTTGGCCTCAAGCGCACCGCGCTGGGCGCCGTCCGCGCCGAGGACTGCGATGTCTTCGGGCGGATGCGCACCGAGATGATGATGGCCAGGCTGTCGGACGGCGTCGCTCACATCACCGCCAGTCAGCGGGCGGGCGCGCAGGAACATGGCGCCCAAGATCATGGCGCAAGACTGGGCGGGGCGGCGGTGGAATACCGGCTGCTGCACCTGGACTGGCCCCGCGCCGGCGACCGGGTGGAGCTGCGATCAGGAATGTCCGGTGGCGACGCGCGCATCCGCAGGCTGACCCATTGGCTGCTGGATCCTCAGACCGGTCGGCCCTGGGGGGTCGCCGAGGCCATCGCCGTGGCCTTCGATCTGCAGACCCGCAAGCTGATCACGCTGAGCGAAGACGCCCTGGCCGCAGCCAATACCCAGGTGATCGCCGGCCTGACGCTTTAGGCCGGATCGACCCTCACATCTGACTCAGCAATCGAAGCGCCG
>NZ_JANMBF010000102.1:0-40344 GCF_031360265.1 Phenylobacterium sp. | reverse complement strand
CTTTTCGGCGTCGAACTCCGGCTCGTCCTTGATGCCCATCATGTGCGGCGCCGAGGGGCCATAGATGTCGGCGTCCAGCAGGCCCGCCTTCAGGCCGAGGTGCGCGAAGGCCGCCGCCAAGTTCACCGCCACGGTCGATTTGCCGACCCCGCCCTTGCCGCTGGCGATGGCGATCACCTTGCCGACGAAGGCCGGACGCACCGCCTCGGCCATCGGCGAGAGCCTGGCCTGGGGGTCCTCCTGCACCCGCGCGGCGCGGCGCGGCGAGACCTTGAGCTGCGGGGCGGCGGTCTCGGCGGTGAGCACCACCTGGGCGGTCTCGACACCGGGCACGGCGGCCAGCGCGCGTTCGGCGGCATCGCGCACCGGCGCGTAGAGCGGGGTGTCGGCCGCGGGGACCTCCAGCATGAACGCCGCCCGGCCGCCGCGGATCACCAGGCCGCGCACAAGGCCCGCGGCGGTCAGGCCCAGCCCCGACTTCGGGTCGGAAACGGCTTCGAGCGCGGCCAGGATGGCCGCCCGTTCGGGCGGGGTCGCGGAAATCGAGGGATTGCTCATGACGCCTTAAGCTTGCTTTGACCCGCATGGGGTCTCATATCCGGGGGACTGCGCCGGTTTACACGGCCGCTGCGCCTGGATCGACAACAACACGTTTTCAAGCAAAGACCGACCCGGCAGATGCCCTGGAACGACAACGCAAATCCCGGCCCCTGGGGCACGCCCCCGGGCGACGACGGCGACCGCAAGGACTCTCCGCAAAGGCGCCCCCAGGGAAACGGTCCGCGCGGGCCCAGATCCCCCGGCGGCCCTGACCTGGGCGCGGGTCTTGAACAGCTTCGCCAGAGACTCAACGAGATGTTCGGCGGCCGCGGGCCGGGCCAGGGCGTGCGCCCCGGCGCTGTGGCGGCCATCGCCGGCATCGCCTTCGCCCTGTGGGCGGCCTCGGGTTTCTACATCGTCCAGCCCAACGAGCAGGCGGTGGTGACCACCTTCGGCGCCTATTCCCGCTCCGAGGCGCCGGGCCTGCGCTATCACCTGCCGACCCCGTTCGAGCATGTCGAGAAGGTGGCGGTCACCACACTGAACCGCATCGACATCGGCGGCACGGGCACGCCGGACGGCGACGTGCCGCAGGAAAGCCTGATGCTGACCAGCGACGAGAACATCGTCGACCTGAACTTCAGCGTCACGTGGCGGGTCGCCGACGCCCCGCGCTTCCTTTTCGCCACCCGCAACCCCACTGAAGCGGTGAAGGCGGTCGCCGAGAGCGCCATGCGCGAGGTGATCGGCAAGACCGAGCTGAAGCCGATCCTCACCAATGGACGCGGCCAGGTGCAACTGGAGACGGCCGATCTGATGCAGAAGACGCTGGACCGCTGGGGCGCCGGCGTCAGCATCGTTGAGGTGCAGATCCGCACGGTCAACCCGCCGCAGGAGGCCGCCGCGGCGTTCCGGGACGTTCAGAGCGCCGAGCAGGACCAGGCCTCCGCCGTCAACGAGGCCAATGCCTACCGCAACCGCGTGGTCAACGAGGCCAAGGGCGACGCCGCCAAGATCGTCCAGTCCGCCCAGGGCTATCGCGAGCAGGCGGTGCGCACCGCCACCGGCGACGCCGCCCGTTTCAACTCGATCTACGCCGAATACCGGCGCGCGCCGCAGGCCACCCGCGAGCGGCTGTATCTGGAGACCATGGAGCGCGTCCTGGCCCGATCGAACAAGGTCATCGTGTCTGGCAAGGGCATCACCGCCCCGGTGATCCTGCCCCCGGACGTCTTCCGGCCCCGAGGCGCGACGGCCGCGCCGACGCCGCCCGCCGATACCCAGGCCGCCCCCGTCCAGCCCCAGCGCGGAGCCGCCCAATGAGCCGCTCCAGCCCCCTGATCGTCTATGCGGTGATCCTGTTCCTCGTCGCGATCGTCGCCGGCAACACCCTGTTCGTGGTCGAGCAGCGGCAGGAAGCCATTGTGCTGCGCCTCGGACAGCCGGTGCGGGTGATCCACGCGCCGGGGCAGCCCGGCGCCGGCCTCAACTTCAAGACGCCGTTCCTGGAGAACGTGATCAAGTTCGACCGCCGCAACCTGGCGCTCGAGGCCGATCAGGAAGAGATCACCGCCGCCGACCAGCAGAAGATCGTCGTCGACGCCTTCCTGCGCTACCGGATCTCCGATCCGCTGCAATACTACCGCACCCTGCACGACGAGACGACGGCGCAGGACCGGCTTGAGCGTCTGGTGAACTCCTCGCTGCGGCAGATCCTGGGCTCGACCAACACCCCCGACATCATCTCCGCCCGGCGCGACCAGCTGATGCAGCAGTCCCGGCTGGACGTCGAACGCCGCGCCAAGGCGTCGCGCCTCGGCATCGAGGTCATCGACCTGCGCATCAAGCGCGCCGACCTTCCGGCGGCCAACCAGGCCTCGGTCTACCGGCGCATGCAGACCCAGCGCCAGCAGATCGCGGCGCAGTACCGCGCTCAGGGCGAGCAGCAGAAGCGCGAAATCTTCGCCGCCGCCGACAAGGAGGTGGCGATCACTCTGGCCACCGCCCAGCAGGAAGGCGAGACCACCCGCGGCCAGGGCGATGCGCAACGCACACGCATCTTCGGCCAGGCCTTCGGCAAGGATCCGGGCTTCGCGGCCTTCTACCGCTCGATGCAGGCCTATCAGACGGGTCTTGGCCAGGGTGACGCGACCCTGATCCTGTCGCCCGACAGCGCCTTCTTCAAATATTTCGAGCAGGGCCCGAGCGGCGCCCGCCGCTGATGGCGCTGACCCTCGCGCGGCCGGCCATGGCGCACATGGCCTCGTTCGTCGCCGCCCTGCGCGAGGGCTATTCCCGCGACACGCTGCGCACGGAGACGCCCGAATCGATCGCCGCCATCGCCGACGATCCGGCCTGGTTCCTGCGCCAGACGCTGGATCCGCCGACCACCGTCGTCCTGCCCGACGGCGCCCTGGGCCAGCGTGTGCCCGAGACCGTGCTCTGGGGCGTCGAGGGCGATGAGTTCCTGGGCTCGGTTCACTTTCGCCACCACCTGAACGCCGTCCTCGAACAGTGGGGCGGCCATATCGGCTATGCCGTGCGGCCCTCGGCCCAAGGCCACGGCCTGGCCAGCGCCATGCTGGCCGGGATGCTGGACCATGTCCGCGCCCACCACTCAGAGCTCGACCGGGTGATGCTGACGGTAAACCTGAAGAACCCCGCCTCGGCGCGGGTCATCGAGAAGAACGGCGGGGTGGTCCGCGACGTCGTCCCCCACCCTTGGGTCCCCGGCGACGAGGGCCGCCGGTACTGGATTGACCTGAAATAACTCCCGGCGCTATCCGCGCTGCGCCGCCAACAGTTCGCGCACCTCGTGCAGGTCGCGGGCGATGCGGACGCAAAGGGTCTCCATCTCCTGGGTCGGGTCCAACATGTCCGGCACCATGATGGTCATCATCCCCGCCGAGGACGCCGAGCGGACGCCGTTGTGGCTGTCTTCCAGGGCCAGGCAGTCCGAGGCCGCGACCCCGAGCATCTCGGCGGCCTTCAGGTAGGGCTCGGGATGGGGCTTGCCGCGGGTCTGTAGATCGCGCGTGACCAGGGCTCCAAAGCGCTCGACAAGGCCATGCGGACCGAGGTTTCGCTGAACCGACGCCAGGCTGGACGACGTGGCGATGGCGCACGGCAGACCCGCCTTTTGGAGCTGGTCGAGGATCTCGACCACACCCGCCTTCAGGGCGACTCCGGCGGCCATCTGCGCCTTGGCGTGGACACGCACCGCCTTAGACCAGGCGTCCAGGTCGAAGCCTTGACCGAAATGCTCCACCACGATCAGGTCGCTGGCGGCGTCCTGCAGGCCCACCATCCGCTGGAAGACCGCGAAGGGCAGGTCCGCGCCGATCCCTTCAGAGGCCTGCTGCATGGCGCGGAAGATCACCGTCTCGGTGTCCACCAAGAGGCCATCCATGTCGAAGACGACGGCCTTGACCTGACGCGGCAGGGTCATTCGGCGTCCATGACGAAGTCGCCGCGCTGATAGCCCTGGAAGTAGAGCAGCGCGGTCAGGTCGGCGTGGTCGATCCGCGCGTCGGCCTGGGCGGCGACGATCGGCTTGGCGCGATAGGCGATCCCCAGGCCCGCGGCCTCGATCATCGCCAGGTCGTTGGCCCCGTCGCCGATGGCCAGCGTCGCCGACAGCGGGAGGCCGAGGGCGGCGGCTTCCTCTGTGAGCGCCGCCAGCTTGGCCTCGCGCCCGAGGATCGGATCGCCGACCAGGCCGGTGAGCGCGCCCGCCGCCTCGCCCAGCGTGTTGGCCCGCTCGGCGTGGAAGCCCGCGGCCGCGGCCACGCGGGACGTGAAATAGCTGAACCCGCCGGAGACCAGCAGGCAGCGCGCACCGTCGGCGGCCATGGTCCGCACCAGGGTCCGCGCGCCGGGATTGAGCCGCACGCGCTCGTCATAGGCGGCCGCAAGCGCGGTGACCGGCAGACCCCTCAGCATCGCCACCCGCTCGCGCAGCGCGCCCTCGAAGGCCAGTTCGCCGCGCATGGCGCGCTCGGTGATCGCCGAGATCTCCGCCTTGAGACCCGCGAAGTCGGCCAGTTCGTCCAGGCATTCCACATTGATGATCGTCGAATCCATGTCGGCGACCAGCAGGCGCTTCCTGCGGCCCTCCAGCGGCTGCAGGCACCAGTCCAGCTGCTGGTCCGCCATCGGCCCGCGCAGCGCCACGCGCACGGCCGCTACATCGTCGGCTTCCAGGATCACGTCGGTCGCCGCGGCGTCGCCGGCGTCCAATTTGCGACTTTCCTTGCCGCGCGCGCCGACGCTGGCGAACACTTCGCGTAGGTTGACGCTGAAGGCCCCGGCATCGGGGGGCGCGACGAGGGTGAGCACGAGATCCATGGAGCCCCGCATCTGGCTGATCGCCGGACCCACCGCAAGCGGCAAGTCGGCCCTGGCCCTGCGACTGGCGGACGCGACCGGCGCGGAGATCGTCAACGCCGACTCGATGCAGCTCTATGCGGACCTGCGCCTGCTGAGCGCCCGGCCCTCGCCCGCGGAGGCGGCCCGGGCCCCGCACCACCTGTTCGGAACCGTTGACGCCGCGCAGGGGTGGTCGGCGGGCCGCTGGCTGCGCGCGGCGTCGGACCTGTTGGCGCAGATCGCCCGTCGCGGTCGCCCGGCCATCGTCGTCGGCGGCACAGGCCTCTATTTCCACGCCCTGACCCATGGCCTGGCCGAGATTCCTCCGGTTGCGGCCGAGCACCGGCGCCAGGCCCAGGCCGACTACGACCGGATGGGCGAGCCTGACTTCCGCGACCGGCTGGCCGCCCGCGATCCCGCCGCCGACGCCCGTATCGCGCCCGGCGACCGTCAGCGGCTGGTCCGGGCCTGGGAGGTCCTGGCCGCGACCGACACGCCGCTGACCGAATGGCAGTCCTTTGGCCAACCGACGCTCAAGGCCGGCGCCTGGCGGGCGGTGGCGCTGGAACCGCCGCGCGAGGCCCTCTACGCGCGCTGCGACGCCCGGCTGGCGGCCATGCTCGAGGCCGGCGCGCTTGACGAGGTCCGTGCGCTCGGCGCGCGAGATCTCGCGCCTGAACTTCCGGCGATGAAGGCCGTGGGGGTCCGCGAATTCGCCGCCCACCTGCGCGGCGAGATCTCGTTGGTCGACGCCCTGGCCGCCGCCCAGCGCCAGACCCGCCGCTACGCCAAACGCCAGATGACCTGGATGCGCGGCCAGATGGGCGACTGGCCGCGGCTGAGCGAAATCGAGCCGGACGCCCAATGGGGGCAGTTTGTTGCGCTCAACCCCGGCTTGACGCCCTAGGCGCGGCATGCGACATGCCTGATCCGTAATTTCCGAGGAAATCTCGTGCGCAGCAGTCTCGTACTCGTAGGGCGGCCCGCCGCGGTCTGACTTAAAGGTCAGCCCGTCAACGGTCGCTTTTGCCAGGCCCCCAGCGGGCCTTTTTTAATGTCCAAAAGTCCCCCAAAATCCGAGCCAGCCCCATGACCGCCCACCAGACGACCATCGAAGCAGAAGCGACCACCACTCTCTCCGGCGCGGAGATGGTCGTGCGCGCCCTCGTCGATCAGGGTGTCGATGTGCTGTTCGGCTATCCGGGCGGCGCGGTGCTGCCGATCTATGACGCTCTGTTCGCAGAGCCGCGCCTGAAGCATGTCCTGGTCCGTCACGAGCAGGGCGCGACCCACGCGGCGGAGGGCTATGCGCGCTCCACCGGCAAACCCGGCGTGGTGCTGGTCACCTCCGGCCCCGGGGCCACCAATGCGGTGACCGGCATCGTCGACGCCCTGATGGACTCGATCCCGCTGATCGTCATCACCGGCCAGGTCGCCACCCACCTGATCGGCACCGACGCCTTCCAGGAATGCGACACCATCGGCATCACCCGGCCCTGCACCAAGCACAACTATCTGGTGAAGGACGTCGCCGACCTACCGCGCGTCCTGCACGAGGCCTTCCACATCGCCACGTCCGGGCGCCCCGGCCCGGTGGTCATCGACATTCCCAAGGATGTGCAGTTCGCCAAGGGGACTTATCAGGGTCCGACCGAGGTCAAGCACGCCCACAACTACAACCCACGCACCAAGGGGGACCCCGGGCGCATCGCCGAAGCTGTGGCGATGATCGCCGGGGCTCGGCGGCCGATCCTCTATACGGGCGGCGGCGTGATCAACGCCGGACCGGAAGCATCCCGGCTGCTGCGCGAGCTCGCCGCCCTGACCGGAGCGCCGGTGACCTCGACCCTGATGGGCCTGGGCGCGTTCCCCGCGTCGGACCCCCAATGGCTGGGGATGCTCGGCATGCACGGCGCCTTCGAGGCCAACCATGCGATGCACGACTGCGACGTGATGGTGGCCATCGGCGCGCGCTTCGACGACCGGGTGACCGGGCGGCTGGACGCCTTCTCGCCGGGCTCGCGCAAGATCCACATCGACATCGACGCCTCGTCGATCGGCAAGAACGTGCGCACCGACATCGGCATCGTCGGGGACGCGGGCAGCATTCTGGCCGATATGATCGGAGTCTGGAAACAGCGGAACCTGAAGCCCGACAAGGCCGCGCTGGCCGGCTGGTGGACGCAGATCGACGCGTGGCGGGCCCGCAAGGGCTTTGCCTATGCGCCGGACAAGACCCTGATCAAGCCGCAGTACGCGATCCAGCGGCTCTATGAGCTGACCAGGGGGCAGGACGTCTACATCACCACCGAGGTCGGCCAGCACCAGATGTGGGCCGCCCAGTTCTTCCACTTCGAGGAGCCCAACCGCTGGATGACCTCCGGCGGCCTGGGCACCATGGGCTATGGCCTGCCCGCCGCCGTCGGCGTGCAGATGGCCCACCCAGACGCCCTGGTCATCGACATCGCCGGCGACGCCTCCGTGCAGATGACCATGCAGGAGATGTCGACGGCGGTGCAGCACGACCTGCCGATCAAGATCTTCATCCTCAACAACGAATGGATGGGGATGGTGCGCCAATGGCAGCAGCTGCTGCACGGCGAGCGCTATTCGCACTCCTATTCCGACAGCCTGCCGGACTTCGTGAAACTGGCCGAGGCCTATGGCGGCGTCGGCTTCCGCGCCGAACACCCCGACGAGCTGGACGACAAGATCCGCGAGATGATCGCGGTCAAGAAGCCGGTGCTGTTCGACTGCCGGGTGACCAAGCAGGAAAACTGCTTCCCGATGATCGTCTCCGGCAAGGCGCACAACGAGATGACCCTGGGCGACGAAGGCGCCGACCTCGGCGTGCTGGTCTCCGAGGCGGGCAAGCGGCTGGTGTGAGCCGCGCCACCCCTGCCACCCTGGCGCTTGACCGCGCCGGCGTCGCCTATGCGCTGGCGACCTATGACTACGACCCGAACGCCGAGCGCATCGGGATCCAGGCGGCCCAGGCGCTGGGGGCGGCGCCCGGCGAGGTTCTGAAGACCCTGATCGTCAGGGCCGACGGCCGGCCGGCCTGCGTCGTCCTGGCGTCCGACCGCGAGGTGTCGATGAAGCGGCTGGCGGCGGCGCTGAAGGCCAAGGCCTGCGCGATGATGGCGCCGGTCGAGGCCGAACGGATCACCGGTTATCGGGTGGGCGGGGTCAGCCCGTTCGGCCAGAAAAGGCGACTGCCGACGGTGATCGACGCCGCGGCTGCCGCCTTGCCGCAAGCCTTCGTCAACGCCGGGCAGCGGGGGCTGCAGGCCCGCCTGGCGCCCAGCGACCTGGTCCGCGCGCTGGACGCCCTCGTGGCGACGGTGACATGAGCGGCGCGCCCGCGCCGGCGCGATGGCTGCTGATCGCCGCGGTCGTCGCGGGGGCCAGCTACCTGGCGTCGTGGGGCCTGCCGCTGGCCCCGCCGCCGGCCATCGCCTGGAAGGGTGCGGGGGTGACGCTGCTCGCCCTCTACGCCGCGGCGCGGGCCCGGAGCCTGGATGGATGGCTGCTCTGCGCGGTGATGGCCTTCGGCGCGATGGGCGACATGCTGCTGGAGATCGCCGGCCTGACCCTCGGCGCGCTTGCCTTCCTCGCCGGCCACGGGGTCGCCATCGGCCTCTACTGGCGCAACCGCCGCCCGAGCCCCGGCCGATTGGCGCTGCTGCTGGTTCCCGCGACGGTGATCGTCGCCTTCCTGCTGCCCGCCGACCGCGCCAGCGCGCCGGGCGTGGCGGTCTATGCCCTTGGTCTGTCGCTGATGGCGGTCTGCGCCTGGACCAGCCGGTTTCCCCGCTCAAGGGTCGGCGCGGGCGCGCTGATGTTCCTGGTGTCCGACCTGCTGATCTTTGCCCGCGCCGGCCCGCTGCACGGCCAGGCCTGGGTCGGGTTCGTCATCTGGGGGCTCTATTTCGCCGGCCAGGCGCTGATCGCGGTCGGCGTGACCGACACCCTGTCGGGTCGAACCGTCAGGTCTTGAGCCGCATCTGGCCCAGATAGTCGCGCTTGCCCAGGCGAACGCCCTTGCTGCGCAGGATGTCGTAGGCGGTGGTCGCGTGGAAATGCAGGTTGGGCAGGGAGAACGACATCAGGAACGCTTCCACCGTGAACGGCATCCGCAGCTCGCCCATCTCGAAAAACATCTCGCGGCCCTCCAGGGCGTTCACCGCGTCGGGCGTCAGGGCCTTCAGCCCGTCGCGGGCCCCGGCCACCAGCGCCTGCAGGCCGGCATAGTCGAGGGGCTCGATCTGGGTCGGCGGCCGGAATACGCCCGCCTGGGCGCCCTCGATCGCCCCCAGGGAATGGTGCGCCACCGAGATCACCTGGAAGCGGAACGGCAGCATGGTCTCGATGAGCCGGGTCGCCACGATGCTCTCCGGGTCGACGCCATTTTCCTGGCAGTGTGTCAGGCCGCGATCGAGGAAGCCGGAGACCCCGCCCAGCACCTGCAGGAATGACGTCACGCTGACGTCGTAGAGGGATATCGCCATGGGTCCGCGCCTTTTGAAACCGGGTTCGTCGCCACCCTGACCGCCGCCCCCAGCGGAAGCCAACGGAATTTCGCGAAGGCTCAGCGCGCGCCCAGCCGCACCATGACTTCGCGCGGGATGTCGTAATGGGCGACCACCGCGGCGCGGTCGCGCAGGCCCAACACCTCGCGCTGCACGAGAAAGCACCAGACCGCGTCGGCCGCGGCCCTCAGCGCCTGGGCGCGGCCCTCGCCCTCGTGAGCCTTCAGCGCCAGCAGCGCGGCCTCGGCCTTGCGGCCCATCCGGCCCAGCGCGGCGGCCTGTTCCTCCATCAGCTCATGGCGAAGCGCCGCCTCGGCGGTGTCGGACCCGAGGCGGTTCAGCAGGGACTGGGGCATGCGGAGCGAGGACATGGCCTGCCATGTTGGCGCGGCTCGGCGGCGGCGCAAGCTTTGCGGTTGACCGACAATCGATGTTCCTTAAATGTTCCATTTGAAGCTGGAGGACAACATGTTCAAGCGGCTATGGGACGCCTGGAGAAAGCGTGATCTGGCCCAACGCGTTCGATGCGATGGATGGACCGGCATCTATGTCGGCGACTACTCCACCGCGCCGACCTGGGCCTACACTATTGGATTCCGCAGTTCCTTAGGCTCGCCCGAAATCGTTGTTTTCGACCTTCCCCGGCGCTCAGCGGACGGGGTATTCCAAGAAGTCTTCCGCCAGCTCACCGCAGGTGAGACCGTCCTTGCTGATGGGAAGCCCTGGAAGCCCGAAGAGCCAGGACGGTTCGTCTGGCGCAAGGTGCATCCCGGCCGCTTCGTGGATGACGAAGAACCCTGGCTGGGGATCTCCGTCACCATCGACGCCATGATGAATTCTTCCGCCGAGGATTTCGAAGCTTATCAGTTGGTGCTCAGCGACGCTGATGGCCGACTGCCGTGGGAGGCCGGCTACGACGAGAGGCTTCGCCCGCGACAGCGCGCCCTCTACGATGCGGCGTAGAAGAACCGTTCCTCGGCGATCTTGCCGCCGCGAACGGTATAGACGCCCATCTCGTCCATGGTCATCCGCTGGCCGCTGGCCTTGGGGGTCACGTCCATCCTGAAGCGGACCACAAACTGGTCGCCGTTGACGTAGGGCCCTTCGACCTCAACGCCGTGGATGTCGTGGTTGGCCTGCCACCACGCGCCCTTGCCGCGCGCGGCGTCGATGCCGCGGCTCTCGGGACTGTCGCCCATGGGCTCGACGCTGAGCACGTCGTGGGCCCAGTATTTCTCGCCGCTCTCGGCGAACTTGCCCTGCCGGCACAGCGCGACCAGATCGTTGGCGATGTCTTGAGTGCTCATGGCCTCTTCTCCTGCGGGAGCCCCGACACTACCCCCACTTCATGACAGCGTGCTGGCAGCAGCCGGCGACGAGGCTATAAGACCGCCATGACCGACGTCCAGCCCGCCTCCGTCTATGACCTCGCCCACAAGGAGGAAGCCGAAAGCCTGGCGACCTTCGCCGTGCTGGTGGACAACGAACCTGGAGTGCTGCACCGCCTGGTCGGCCTGTTCGCGGCGCGCGGCTACAACATCGAGAGCCTGACGGTCGCCGAGACCGACCGCAAGGCCCACACCTCGCGCGTGACCATCGTCACCCGCGGCACGCTGCACGTGCTGGGCCAGATCGAGGCCCAGCTGCAGAAGATGGTCTCCACGCGCCACGTCCAGGACGTCACCCGCGACCCCAACGGCCTGGAACGCGAGCTGGCCCTGGTGAAGGTCGCGGGGACCGGCCCCGACCGGGTCGAGGCCCTGCGCGTCGCCGATATTTTCCGCGCCAAGGTCATCGACACCACCCACCAGAGCTTCGTCTTCGAACTCACCGGCGCGCCGTCCAAGATCGACAAGTTCACCGACCTGATGCGGCCGCTGGGCCTGGTGGAGGTCTCCCGCACGGGCGTGCTGTCGATCCAGCGTGGCGTCGAGGTTCTCTAGGCGGTCTGCGCTCCGCCGGCGGCCATGTCCGCCAGCACGCGCCGCCGCACGAAGACGCGGATCGTGAGGTACTGCACCGCGAACAGCGCGATCTTCGAGGCCAGCGGCACAACCGCGATGAATGCCGGCCATTTGTCAGGCGCCAGCACGGCGACCGCGAGGTTGGCCAAAGCGGTGGCGAACATCAGCCCCGCCCAGACATAGCCGAACGCGACCATCATCGGTTCGGCGCGCCCCCTGGCGATGGGCGGAAGGTAGCGCAGCATCCAGCCGCGCTTCAACATCACGGCGCCGATGGCGGTGTAGATGATCGTCGGCTTGGCCATCAGGAAGCGCGGATCGTTGGTCACCAGACCCAGCGTTCCGAACACCACGACCAGGCCCAGCGAAGCCCATTGCAGCTGGTCGACCTTGCGCTTCAGATAGCGCTGCAGCGCCACCTGGGCGATGCCAATCACCAGCGCCGCGCCGGTGGCGGCGCGCACATCGACCTTCATGGCAATCAGCACGGCGAAGATGATCGTCGGAAAGAAGTCGGAGACCAGCGGACGGACCGCGGCGAGCAGGTTGTTCATGGGAAAATTCCAGGGAAATCCAATGCTCGGAGCCTAGCGAGCGGCGGCTCGACGCCCCCCGCTGACGAACCCGTCCTGGCGATTGACGCAAAACGCCCCGCCGCCGGCGCTTCGCCAACAGACGGCGCTTCAGTTCTTAACCCCCAGGGCCTATATTGGCCGGGTCAGGGCTTGCTCTGACTATGGAGATAAACGCGCACGCAATAAGCGGACTGGACCCGGGTGCGATTCCCGGCGGCTCCACCATTCGTCCTTCGGGTATCGCCTGGGACCATGGGGCCGATCAGCATCGACAGACGTCTAAAGGTGTTGCTTTCTCTCGGCCTGACCCACCGTTCCGGGTTTTAAACTAACTGCGAACGATAACTTCGCTGGAGAACTCCGCCTGGCCGCGTAAGCGGTTCGACGGTTCTCAACCTAAGCCCTAGGGGTTCAGATCCCTAGGCGGGGCCCGGAGGGCGCCTGCCAACAGAAGCCCTCCACCTAACTCCGATGTCCCTGTCAGCGCTGCCTTGCACATGGCGGCGCAGGCGCTACCTTTGCAGCACGCGTTCGCTCGGAGACCCCATGGCCCAGGACCCGCCGGCCCAGGACTTGATGCACTATGAGGCGATGGCCCAGGACGCGCTGCGTGGGGTGGTCAAGGCCGCGCTGAAGCGCGCCGCCGAGCCCCAAGGCCTGCCCGGCGCGCACCACTTCTACGTCACCTTCAAGACCGAGGCGCCGGGGGTCTCCGGCCCGATCGACCTGCTGGGCAAATATCCCGACGAGATGACCATCGTGCTGCAGCACCAGTATTGGGACCTGGCGCCGGGCGAGACCTTCTTTTCGATCACCCTGCAGTTTGGTGGCCAGCCCAAGCGGCTGAGCGTGCCCTACGCCGCCGTCACCCGCTTCTACGATCCCAGCGTGCAGTTCCTGCTGCAGTTCGAGCCTCCGGCCGCCGCGGACGACAAGACCGCCGAGCCGCAGGCCAAGGTCGCCCCGCAAGCCGAGGCGCCGGCGGCCGACGGCGAGGCCAAGATCGTCTCCCTCGACCAGTTCCGCAAGAAATGAGCCGCCCCGCATGAGCGAGACCGCGACCCCGGCGCCGCAGGCCCAGACGCCTGAGCCGCTCACCGACGAGGCCATCCTGGCGCGCTTCCAGCGCACCCGCAACCAGCCCACGGGTTCGCAGACCCTCGGCTTCCGCATGGTCTCGGTGAGCCAGGCGACCATGACCGTCGAGGTCGCCTTCGAGGCCCGGGCCGAGTTGCTGCTGAACCCGATGAAGCAGATCCAAGGCGGCTATCTCTGCGCCATGCTGGACGAGTGTATGAGCGTCGCCTGCATGGTGGCGTCTGGGATGACGGCCGTGGCGCCGACGCTGGAAATGAAGACCAGCTTCTTCCGTCCCGCCCTGCCCGGAACCCTGCGCGGCGTCGGGCGGGTGGCCAAGTGGGGGCGCAAGGTGGCCTTCACCGAGGGCGAGATTTACGACGCCGACGGCAAGCTGCTGGCCAAGGCCACGGGCACGGCGATCCCGACGCCGTTCCAGACCTACAAGACCTAAGCGCGATGCGGCGGCTGGCGCGCCTGGCCTGGCTGATCTGCGCCCTGTGCCTGGTCGGGGCCGCGCCGGCCGCGGCGGATGGGGCCTTCAGCGACTGGACCGCCGTGATCGTCGCCGGGGACTGGCACGCCCACTCCGGCGGCCCTTCGGAAGCCTTCGACAACGCGCGGCGCGACGTCTCGCTAGCCTTTGAGCGCGCCGGATTCGAGCGCGCGAACCTGCGGGAATTCTCAGTGCGGCCGGACCACTACAAGAACCCCAACCCGGAGAAGTCGGCGCCGCAGGCGATCTACAACGCGCTGGCCGAGCTGACGGCGCGGGCGACCGGCGGTTGCCTGGTCTATTTCAGCTCGCATGGGGCGCCCCAGGGCGTGGTCATCGACCAGCAGTTCCTGCCGCCCGGGGTGCTGGCCAGGATGCTGGACACCACCTGTGGCAAGCGCCCGACCGTGGTGATCGTGTCGGCCTGCTTTTCCGGGGTCTTCGTGCCGGCGCTCGCCGGCGCCAACCGCATGGTGCTGACCGCCGCGCGGCCCGATCGCAGTTCTTTCGGTTGTGGCGAGGCTGACAAATATCCCTATTTCGACCAGTGCATCCTGGAATCGCTGCCGGGAGCCACGGATTTCGCGGTGCTGGGTCGAACGGTGCAGGGCTGCGTCGCCACCCGCGAGACCAAGGAGGGCATGAAGCCGCCGTCGGAGCCTCAGCTGTTCATCGGCCCGCAGCTGAAACCCCTGCTGCCGCTCTATTCCCTGGCCGCGCCGGTCCCCAAGCAGAACTAGAAGTGCGCCCCTCGGCGGGCCTTGGAATGAACCGCCGCGGCGCCCTACAAGCGGGTGAGCGCCTTGCTCGGCCTGGGTAGTCCTATGCGCTCCATCCTCTACGCCGCCGCCGCCGCTCTGGCGCTGTCGCTCGCCCCCGCCTTCGGCGTCGCCCAGGATGAGCCGCCGGCGCCTGGCCAATCCGCGCCTGGCCAATCCGCGCCTGCCCGGTCCGCGCCCGCCGTCGCCGCGGCGACGCTCGCGGCGCGGCCCCCGGGGCCTTCCGCCCTGACCGCCCCGAACCCCGCCGCGCCGGGCGCCCGGCTGTCGCCCGGCCAACCCATGCCGCCTCTCGAACTCGAGGCGTTCGTCGATGGCCTGATGAAGGACGCCATGGCCCGCGAGCACATCGCCGGCGCCGCGGTCTCGATCGTCCAGAACGGCCAGATGGTCTTCAACAAGGGCTATGGCTTCGCGGGCCTGGCCCCGCGGCGCGCGGTCGATCCGGATCGCACGCTGTTCCGCATCGGATCGATCTCCAAGACCTTCACCTGGATCGCGGTGATGAAGGAGGTCGAGGCCGGCCGGATGCGGCTCAACCAGCCGGTGAACCTGTATCTGCCGGAAAAGGTGCAGGTGAGGGACCAGGGCTATGACCAGCCGGTGCGGGTCGCCAACCTGATGGATCATTCCGCCGGCTTCGAGGACCGCGCGTTGGGGCAGCTCTTCGAACGCAACTACGACCGGGTGCGCCCGCTCGACCTGTATCTGCGCCAGGAGCGGCCCAGGCGGGTGCATGCGCCCGGCGCCGTCGCCAGCTATTCGAACTATGGCGCGGCGCTGGCCGGCGAGGCGGTGACCTACACTTCCGGACGGCCCTTCGAGCGGCTGATCGAGGACGAAATCCTGCTGCCGCTGGGCATGGCCCACACCACGTTTCGCGAGGCGCACGGCGTGCGCCGGGGCCTGCCCGGGCCCATGCCGGCCGCCCTCGTTCCCGATATCGCCGACGGCTACCGCTGGACGCCGGTGGGGTTCGAGCGACGAGACTACGAATTCATCGGCCAGATCGCCCCGGCCGGCGCGGCCTCAAGCACCGCCGGCGACATGGCGCGCTACATGCTGATGCAACTGGGCGACGGCCAGTACGGCGGGGCCACGGTCTATGGGGCCCTGGCGGCCCGGGCCTTCCGCGAGCCGCTGCGGAAGACCCCGACGGGCATCAACGGCTGGGCCCATGGCTTCATGGTCTCCGACCTGTCCGGCGGTCACCGCGGCTACGGGCACGGCGGGGCGACCCAATCCTTCATGTCCAACATGGTGATCGCGCCGGACCTGGGCCTGGGTGTCTTCATCGCCACCAACACCGACACCGGCCGGCCGCTGGTCGAGCGCCTGCCCGATCAGCTGGTGCAGTATTTCTATGCTGCGCCGCAGGTCTTTCCGCGATCCGGCTCGCCGGACCTGGCCCGGCGCCGGAGTGACTTCGCCGGCTATTTTCTGTCGACCCGCCGCGCCTATTCCGGCCTCGAAGGGTTCCTGACCCAACTGCACGGCGGCCTCCGCGCCGACGTCACACGCGATGGGCGGCTGGTCACCGACGATGGCGACCAGACCCATACCTGGGTTCCCGAGGGACGGCTGGACGACGCGCGGTTCATCGCCACGCAAGGCGCGGGACGGATCGCGTTCGACATGGCCGACGGGCGCGCCACCGCCCTGCGCACGGCCAGCGGAACCCAGCTCTTCGAACGCGCGCCCGTCTGGAAGCAGCCCGCCGCGCTGGGGCTGCTGGCCGGGCTGACGGCCGCCGCGGCCCTGGCGACCCTCGGCGGGGTCGCGGTGCGCAATCGCCGCGAGTTCCGTGAGAATCAGATTCAGTCCCGCGCCAGCCTGGTGCAGAACATCCAGGCCGTGCTCTGGCTGCTCGCCCTGGCGCTGTTCGGCCTGTGGACGTCAAAGACCGACGACATCGCCCTGGTGATGTACCGCTGGCCCGGAGCCCTGCTGGTCATCGCCTCGGCCTCGGCCCTGGTGGCGGCGTGCCTGACCGTGATTACCCTGCTGGCCCTGCCCGCCATCTCGCGCGGTGGGCGCCGGGTGGATTCCTGGACGCACCTGCGGAAGGTCTATTTCAGCGTCACGGTGCTGATCTACGCGGCCTTTTCGGTGGTGTTGGCGCTGTGGGGCGCGCTCAGCCCCTGGAGCGGCTGACCGGCAAGCTCAAGCTGGCCCGCATCTAAACTCCGCGTTTACCAAGCACTGGGTAAATCCTGCCTAGCGGGGGGCGAAATGTGCGCGTCCGCCATGCGTGGTCTGCGGAAGGACGTCGGCGTTGAACCAGATTCTGGCCGCGCTTCAGAGATTTGGGATCGGCCGCCTGGCCGCGATCCTGGGGATCGGCGCGGGCGTCGCCGCGGCGCTGTTCTTCGTCAGCTCGGGCCTCGGGCAGCCCAAGGCCCTGCTCTATTCCAACCTCGACCTGAAGGAAGCCGGCACGATCACCCAGGCGCTCGACCAGGGAAACATCAAGTACGAGGTCAAGGGCGACGGCTCGACAATCCTCGTGCCCCGCGACCAGGTGGCCTCGACCCGGTTGATGCTGTCGTCCAAGGGCCTGCCGACCGCGGCGTCGGTGGGCTACGAGATCTTCGACAACGCCAGCGCCATGGGCCAGACCGATTTCGTCCAGCAGCTGAACCGTCAGCGGGCGCTGGAAGGCGAGCTTGGCCGCACGATCCTCAGCCTGGACGGCATCACCGCCGCGCGGGTCCATCTGGTGCTTCCCAAGCGGCAGTTGTTCGAAGAAGAGGCCGACCAGCCCTCCGCGTCGGTGACAGTCGGCGTGGGCGGGCGCGAGCCCGGCCCCGACCAGGTCCGGGCCATGCAGAACCTGGTGGCCGGCGCGGTCCCCAACCTGAAGCCCGACCGGGTGACCGTGATCGACCAGCACGCCAAGACCCTGTCCGGCGGCGACACCGGCATCGCCGCCGAGGCCGACGGCCGCAAGAGCGAGGTGGAACAGCGCATCTCCAAACAGGTGAAGACCCTGGTCGAGGGCATCGTCGGCGCCGGCAAGGCCCGCGTCAACGTCACCGCCGACGTCGACCTGGCCCACGTCACCACCCAGAAGGAGAGCTTCGACCCGGACGGCCAAGTGGTTCGCTCGGAGACCACCACCGACGAGAATTCCAAGGAAGCCCAGGCCCAGTCCGGCCAGGCCTCGGCCGCGGCCAACATCCCGGGAGGCCAGGCGATCGGCGGCGCCGAGGGTGGAAACGCCAGCGGCAAGCAGGAATCCACCACCAACTATGAGATCACCAAGACCACAACCACCGAGGTGCGCGAGCCGGGGGCGATCAAGAAGATCGCCGTGGCGGTCGCCGTCGACGGCATGACGGCCCCGTCCACCCCCGGCGCCAAGGGCAAGCCCGGCAAGCCCGGCGCCTATACCGCCCGTTCCGCCGCGGAGATGGCCCAGATCGAGCAGCTGGTGCGAACCGCCGTCGGCTACGACCAGGCCCGCGGCGACCTCGTGACCGTGGTCAACGTCCGCTTCCCCACGGCGGAGGATCCCGACGGGGTCAACGCCGCCAGCCCGCTGATGGGCTTCGACAAGAACGACATCATGCGCGCCGCCGAGATCGGCGTGATGGCCATCGTGGCGATCCTGATGATGCTGTTCATCGTCCGCCCGCTGCTGCGCGGCGCCCTGAGCGGCGGCGGCGGGGCGGGCGGCGGCGGCCGCGCTGTCGCCCAGCTCACCATGAGCCCTGACGGGCAGCCGATGCAGATCGCCATCGATCCGGTGACCGGCCAGCAGATGGCGCTGCCCGCCCCGGGCTCGGCCGAGCTTGAGCAGAAGATCGACATCGCCCGCATCGAGGGTCAGGTCAAAGCAAGCTCGGTGAAACGGGTCTCGGAGTTCGTCGACAAGCACCCCGAGGAGTCGGTCTCGATCATCCGCAGCTGGCTGCATGAGTCCGCATGAACGCCCGGTCTCCCAAATCCAAGGGCATCTCGGACGCCTCCAAGCTGAGTGGGCCGGAGAAGGCCGCCGTGGTGCTGCTGGCGCTGGGCGAGGATCATTCGGGCGTCTGGAAACAGCTCGACGAAGAAGAGATCAAGGTCATCTCCCAGGCCATGGCCGGGCTGGGCCAGGTCACCTCCGGAGTGGTCGAGGACCTGCTGGTGGAATTCGTCTCCGGCATGGGCGGCGGCAATATCACCGGCTCGGTCGAGCTGACCCAGCGGCTGCTCGCCTCGATCATGCCCAGCGACAAGGTCGACAGCCTGATGGAGGACATCCGCGGTCCCGCGGGTCGCACCATGTGGGACAAGCTCGGCAATGTGAACGAGGCCGTGCTCGCCAACTATCTGAAGAACGAATATCCGCAGACGGTCGCCGTCGTGCTGTCCAAGATCAAGTCCGACCACGCCGCACGTGTGCTGACCTCGCTGCCCGAGGACTTCGCACTGGAATGCGTCACCCGCATGTTGCGCATGGAGCCGGTGCAGCGCGACATTCTCGACAAGATCGAGCAGACCCTGCGCACCGAATTCATGTCCAACCTGGCGCGCACCTCCAAGCGCGACAGCCATGAGATGATGGCTGACATCTTCAACGCCTTCGACCGCCAGACCGAGACCCGCTTCATCACCGCCCTGGAGGAGCGCAACCGCGAGGCGGCCGAGCGCATCCGCGCCCTGATGTTTGTCTTCGAGGATCTCTCCAAGCTGGATCCCGGCGGCGTCCAGACCCTGTTGCGGACGGTCGAGAAGGACCAGCTGGCGCTGGGCCTCAAGGGCGCCTCTGACGCCCTGCGCGAGATGTTCTTCTCCAACATGAGCGAGCGCGCCGCCAAGATCATGCGCGATGACATGGAAAGCATGGGTCCGGTGCGCCTGCGCGAGGTCGAGCAGGCGCAGATGGCCATGGTGCAGGTCGCCAAGGACCTGGCCAACAAGGGCGAGATCGTCCTGGTCGGGGCCGGCGGCGACGACGACGAGCTGGTCTACTGATGGCTCCCATTTCCAGCGCCCTGGCCCCACCGCAGGCCGCCGCCCACGAAAGGTTCGGCTTCGACACCGTGTTCGAGGCCACCGGCGAGATCGTTCCCGCCGCCCCGCGTCCAAGGCGCAACTTTAGCGCTGACGAGGTCGAGGCGATCCGCCGCGCCGCGTACGCCCAGGGCGAGGCCCAGGCGCTGGCCGGCGTCGCGCGGCGCCAGGCCGACGCCTTGGACGTCATCGCCCAGACCAGCCAGCAGGCGCTGTCCAGGCTGGCGGAGGTCGCCCATCTGCATCGGGTCGGGTCGGCGGACCTGTCGCTGGCTTGCGCGCGCGCCATCGCCGCGGCGGCGCTCGACGCCTTCCCCCAGGCCCCGGTGCGCGCCGCGCTGGAAGCCCTGGCCCGGGAGATCGAGGCCGCCCCGCGGCTGCTGGTGACCGCCGACGCCGAGCTGACGGCGGGCCTGCAAGGGGTGCTCGAAGAGACCGCCCAGCGCGTCGGCTATCCCGGGGCGATCATCGTGCGCGACGATCCGAGGCTGGCCCCCCACGCCTTCATCCTCGATTTCGGCGACGGCTCGGCGAGCTTCGATCCCCAGGCCGCCGCCGAGCGTGTCGCCCAGGCTCTGCAGGCGGCGCTGGCCGCCGAGGGCCTGCATGCCGAACCGCTGATTCCCGGGGCTGAGAAAGCCCCCACCGACGCTCAGAGCTCGGAAGGCTAGATCATGTCCGAAACGCCCGACCTTGAAACCCCCCACGCGCCCGAAGGGGGAGCCGCGTTGAAGCTCGACGAATTCGCCGCCGGCGAAGGTCCGCTGCCGGACGCGCCGAGCGAAGACGAGGCCAAGACCGCCACCGACCTGGCGACTGTCTTCGATGTGCCGGTGAACATCTCCGCCGTGCTCGGCCGCGCCAGTCTCTCTGTCGCCCAGCTTCTGCAACTGGGCCAGGGCAGCGTGCTCGAGCTCGACCGCAAGGTGGGCGAGGCGATCGACATCTATGTGAACAACCGCCTGGTGGCCCGCGGCGAGGTCGTCGTCGTCGATGAACGGCTCGGCGTCACCATGACTGAAATCATCAAGGACGGCGACGGCCAGGGCTGACGCCCGCCGTTCGAGGGAGACTATCGATGCGACTTCTGGTCGTCGGACAACTGAACGGACAGCTCTCAACCGCCGTGAAAATGGCGATGAGCGCCGGAGCCAAGGTGAGCCACGTCGAGACCATCGCGGCGGCCACCCATGCGCTCAGGGCCGGGCAAGGGGCTGACCTGATGATGGTCGACTACCAGCTCGATATCGCCGCCCTCATCGCCGCCAACGAGGCCGAACGGATCCGGGTGCCGGTGGTGGCCTGCGGCGTCGGGGCCGACGCGGCGGGCGCGGCCGGGGCGATCCGCGCCGGGGCCAAGGAATTCATTCCCCTGCCGCCGGACGCCCAGCTGATCGCCGCGGTGCTGGCCGCCGTCGCCGACGACAATCGCCCGATGGTGGTGCGGGATCCGGCGATGCAGGCGGTGATCGCCATGGCCGACCAGATCGCCCCGTCCGACGCCTCGATCCTGATTACCGGCGAAAGCGGCGTCGGCAAGGAGGTGATCGCCCGCTACGTGCACCAGAAGTCGCGCCGCGCCGGACGGCCGTTCATCTCGGTCAACTGCGCCGCCATCCCCGAGAACCTGCTGGAAAGCGAGCTGTTCGGTCACGAGAAGGGCGCGTTCACCGGCGCGGTGGCCCGCCGCATCGGCAAGTTCGAGGAGGCCAACGGCGGCACCCTGCTGCTCGACGAAATCAGCGAGATGGACGGACGCCTGCAGGCCAAGCTGCTGCGCGCGGTGCAGGAACGCGAGATCGATCGGGTCGGCGGCGCCAAGCCGGTGAAGATCGACATCCGCATCCTGGCCACCTCCAACCGCGACCTGGTCCAGGCCGTGAAGGACGGGACCTTCCGCGAGGACCTGCTCTATCGTCTCAATGTCGTGAACCTGCGCCTGCCGCCGCTGCGCGAACGGCCTGGCGACGTACTGGCCCTGGCCGAGTTCTTCGTCCGCAAGTACGCCGCCGCCAATGGCGCGCCGGAACGTCCGCTGTCGGCGGAGGCCCGCCGCCGCCTGGCCGGTCACCGCTGGCCCGGCAACGTCCGAGAGTTGGAAAACGCCATGCACCGCGCGGTGCTGCTGGCCTCCGGCGGCGAGATCGAGGAAGCCGCTATCCGCCTGCCCGACGGCCAGCCCTTCGCCGCGGCCGATCCGCACGCGCGCGCCGCCCAGGCCGCCTCCTTCGCCGCCGAGAGCGCCACGCGCGACTTCGTCGGCCAGACCGTCTCGGCCATGGAACAGCAGCTGATCCTCGACACCCTGGAGCACTGCCTGGGCAACCGCACCCACGCCGCCAACATCCTGGGCATCTCGATCCGCACGCTGCGCAACAAGCTCAAGGAATATACCGAGGCCGGCGTCCCGGTGCCGTTGCCGCAGGGGGCCGCGGCCAATGCGGCCTAGCGGCGCCTGACAGAGATGGCTGACGCTTCGCTTCCATCGCGTCTCGGACAGGCGCCCACCGCCCGCGAGATGCTGGGCTGGGTGGCGCGGGGCGAGGTGGGCCTGGCCGTCGGCGTGGTCGGCATCGTCGTCCTGCTGATCCTGCCGATCCCGGCCTTCCTGCTCGACATGCTGCTGGCGATTTCAATCACCAGCGCGGTGCTGATCCTGATGACCGCGGTGCTGATCAAGAAGCCGCTGGAGTTCACCGGCTTTCCCATGGTGCTCCTGGTCACCACCCTCTACCGGCTGTCGCTGAACATCGCCTCGACCCGGCTGATCCTCGGCCATGGCCACGAGGGGGTGCATGGCGCCGGCCACATCATCGAGGCGTTCGGCAAGCTGATGATGGGCGGCAGCTTCGTCATCGGCGTGATCGTCTTCGCCATCCTGGTGATCGTCAATTTCGTGGTCATCACCAAGGGTTCCGGCCGCATCGCCGAGGTGGCGGCCCGCTTCACCCTGGACTCCATGCCCGGCAAGCAGATGGCCATCGACGCCGACCTGTCGTCGGGCCTGATCGACGAGGCGGAGGCCAAGAAGCGCCGCAAGGAGCTGGAGCAGGAGTCCACCTTCTTCGGGGCCATGGACGGCGCGTCCAAGTTCGTGCGCGGCGACGCGGTGGCCGGGCTGATCATCGTCGCCATCAACATCATCGGCGGCATCCTGATCGGGGTGATCCAGCACAAACTCCCGCTCGGCCAGGCGGCCTCGACCTACACCATCATGACCATCGGCGACGGCCTGGTCGGCCAGATCCCGGCGCTGATCATCTCCATCGCCGCGGGCTTCCTGGTCTCCAAGTCCGGCGTCGAGGGGTCCGCCGACAAGGCGCTGGTCACCCAGCTGGCCATGAATCCGGTGGCGCTCGGCATGGTCTCCGCCGCCGCCGGGGTGATCGCCCTGATCCCCGGCATGCCGCTGGCGCCGTTCGCCGCGATTTCCATCGGCGCCGGGACCCTGGCCTGGCGCCGCTCGCAGAAAGCGCTGCAGCCGCCGCCGGTCGAGATCGCCCCCCTGGCGGACGATCAGGAAGAACCGATCGCCCAGACCCTGGCGATCGACGAGATCAAGATCGAGCTGGGCTATGGCCTGCTGGGCCTGATCAACGACCTGGAGGGCCGCCGGCTCACCGACCAGATCAAGGCGCTGCGCCGCACGCTGGCCGGCGACTTCGGCTTCGTCATGCCGTCGGTGCGCATCCTCGACAACATGCGCCTGCCCAGCCAGGGCTATTGCATCCGCATCAAGGAGATGGAGGCCGGCTCCGGCGAGGTGCGGCTGGGCAGCATGATGGCCATGGACCCGCGCGGGGGCCAGGTGGAGTTGCCCGGCGAACACGTCCGCGAGCCCGCGTTCGGCCTGCCCGCCACCTGGGTCGATGACAGCCTGCGCGAGGAGGCCACCTTCCGCGGCTACACCATCGTCGATCCGGCCACCGTGCTGACCACCCACCTGACCGAGATCCTCAAGGAGAACATGCCGGATCTGTTGTCCTATTCGGAGGTGCAGAAGCTCCTGAAGGACCTGCCGCCGGAGCAGAAGAAACTGGTCGATGACCTGATCCCGTCGGTGGTCAGCGCCACGACGATCCAGCGGGTGCTGCAGGCCCTGCTGCGCGAGCGGGTGTCGATCCGCGACCTGCCGGCGATCCTGGAGGGCATCGGCGAGGCGGCGCCCCACACCGCTTCCGTCAGCATGCTGGTCGAACAGGTGCGCAGCCGGCTGGCGCGCCAACTCTCGTTCGCCCATCGCGGTGACGATGGCGCCCTGCCGATCGTCACCCTGACGCCGGAATGGGAGAACGCCTTCGCCGAGGCCCTGGTGGGCCAGGGCGACGACCGGCAGCTGGCTCTGGCGCCGTCGCGGCTGCAGGACTTCGTGCAGGGCGTCCGCGAGACCTTCGAGCGCGCCGCCCTGGCCGGCGATACCCCGGTGCTGCTGACCAGCCCCGCCATCCGCCCCTATGTCCGCTCGATCATCGAACGCTTCCGCGGCCAGACCCCGGTGATGAGCCAGAACGAGGTCCACCCGCGCGCCCGCCTGAAGACCGTCGGCGCGATCTGAGCCCCGCCCCACGGTCAGGGCTCTGCGCCGTTGCAGGCGCCGGTCCGGGCTGATAGCGGTTCGGGATCGGGCGGCGAGACCCCCGCGAAAGCCCCTAGGAAACGGATGCGGCGACCTCTCAACAGACCGAACGGCCAGGGCTCCGCCGTCTTGTGGGACCTGCTCACCTTCGAACACCTGATGACCGGCCAGGTGATCCACCTGATCTATTGGGCCGGGCTGGCGCTGATCGCGCTGGGCGCCTTCGGCACCATTGGCGCCGCGGTGGGCGTGGCGATCCGCGACCCCTTCCCCTTCGGCCTGCTGCTGGCCATTCCGGTGGTGGTGGGGGGCTTCCTGGTGATGGGCGCACTGGTGCTGCTGTGGCGCTCGTTCTGTGAATTCTACGTGGCGATCTTCAAGATCAGCGAAGACCTGGGCGTCCTGCGCGCCGACATGGAAGCCGAGCGCAAACGGGTGGGCGGGCCCCAGTCGTAGGCCAACTGTCCTAGGCTGACCGGTCTTACGCCACGTTGGTGTTGCGGCGGGCGGCCTGCATGCCGACTTCGTCGAGCTCGGCGTTCTCGCGGCGGCGGATTTCCTTCGCCGCCACCACCCGCGCCGCCTCGACCACGTGTTCGTACTTCTTCTGCTCCTCGAACGCCTGGGAAAGCGCGTCGCGCGCGCCCAGTTCCTCGACCTCTATGGCGTCGATCTGTGCCCGCACGGCGGCCTTTCGCAGACGCAGGCCGGCGCCGTAGCCGACCAGATACCAGGCCGCCGCGGCGTCCTCCCGCGCGCGCAGCGCCTCCGCCTCACCCTCCGCGTGCAACAGCGCCAGCCGCATCCGGGCGTCGGCCAGGCGGCCGGCGATCTCGGCCAGCCGGGTCTGGCGGGTCTCCACCTCATAGGTGGCCAGCTTGACGAGGGACTGCGACCAGCTCATGCGGCGCTCGCCAGTATGCCGTCGAGCCGCTCGAAGCTGGCCTCGAGGCTGGTGACCTCGTCCTTGTCCTGGGCCAGGAACGCCTCCAGGTCGGGATTGAGCAGGATCGCCCGGTCGACCTGTGGGTCGGCGCCTGAACGATAGGCGCCGATGCGGATCAGCTCCTCCATGTTGGCGTAGGCCGACAGCGCCTGGCGCGCGGATTTCACGATCTCCCGCTCGAGCGGGCCGTGACAGCCTGGCATGGTCCTGCTGATGGACTTGAGGACGTTTATCGCTGGAAAGCGCCCCCGCTCGGCGATGGCCCGCTCCATGACGATGTGGCCGTCGAGAATGCCGCGCACGGCGTCGGCGATCGGCTCGTTGTGGTCGTCGCCGTCCACCAGCACCGTGAAGATGCCGGTGATCGGACCCGCCTTGGTGCCGTCCGGCCGGATCGGACCGGGGCCGGCGCGTTCCAGGAGCTTCGGCAATTCGGTAAAGACGGTCGGCGTATAGCCCTTGGTGGTCGGCGGCTCGCCGGCGGCCAGGCCGATCTCGCGCTGGGCCATGGCGAAGCGGGTCACCGAGTCCATCAGGCACAGGACCTCCATATCCTGGTCGCGCAGGAATTCCGCGATGGCCATGGTCATGTAGGCGGCCTGCCGGCGTTTCAGCGCCGGTTCGTCGGAGGTGGCGACCACGACGATGGCGCGCTTCAGCCCCTCCTCGCCCAGGGTCTCCTCGATGAACTCGCGGACCTCGCGGCCCCGCTCCCCGATCAGGCCGACCACGACGGCGTCGCAGTCGGCGTTCTTGGCCAGCATCGACAGCAGCACCGACTTGCCGACACCCGAGCCGGCGAACACGCCCAGGCGCTGGCCGCGGCAGCAGGTGGCGAAGACGTTCATCGCCCGCACCCCCAGGTCCAGCCGCTCTCCGACACGGGCCCGGGCATGGGCCGAGGGCGGGGCGGCGCGCAGCGGATAGGCCGCCGCGCCCTGGGGCAGCGGACCCTTGCCGTCGATCGGCTGCCCGAAGGCGTCGACCACCCGGCCCAGCCAGGCCCGCGTCGGGCGCACCGCCGAACCCAGCGGCTCGATGCGGATCTCCGCGCCGGGCGCGACCCCCTCCACCGGACCGAACGGCATCAACAGCGCACGGGTGTCGCGGAAGCCGACCACCTCGGCCGACAGCGGCTTTTCGCCATAACGCACGATCTCGGCGCGAGCCCCCACCGCCAGACGGGTCAGTCCGCCGCGCGCCTCAATCAGGAGGCCGTTCACGGCGGCCACGCGGCCGGCCACGGTCAAGGGATCGAGCCGTTCGATCGCGGCTGTCAGGCTCTTCACAAACGCACCCCCGAAATCAGGGCGACAGAGTCTCGCGCGCGGCCTTAAGGGGGGGTGAAGATTGCGGCGAAGTCAGGGGTTCGGCGGCGGTGCTTGCGGGTCGCGGCGCGCATCCCTTTCGCGCCCCTTGTCCAATCACGAAAGATTCAACGCCCTCGGGACTCCCCATGGGTCTGGCAGCGCTTGAGTCGGATTCCGAAATCAGACTAACGATTCTCCCGAGCCGGCCACGATCCATTAACCAGTCTTAAATTAACTGACCGGCAAGTTAACTGATAGCGCAGGCGGATTTCGACAATTCGCGGGACCTGCCGGGACGCACGGGGAGACGTTGATGCGCGTACTGTTGATCGAAGACGATAGCGCAACGGCGCAAAGCATCGAACTGATGCTCAAGTCCGAAGGCTTCAATGTCTATACGACCGACCTGGGTGAAGAGGGCGTCGATCTGGGCAAGATCTACGACTACGACCTGATCCTGCTGGACCTCAACCTTCCGGACATGAGCGGCATGGACGTGCTGCGCACCCTTAGGGTCGGCAAGATCAACACCCCGATCATGATCCTCTCCGGCTCGGCCGAAATCGACACCAAGGTGAAGACCTTCTCCGGCGGCGCCGACGACTACATGACCAAGCCGTTCCACAAGGACGAGCTGGTCGCCCGCATCCACGCCGTGGTCCGCCGCTCCAAGGGCCATGCCCAGTCGGTGATCCGGACCGGCGAGATCCTCGTCAACCTGGACGCCAAGACCGTCGAGGTCGGCGGCCTGCGCGTGCACCTGACCGGCAAGGAATATCAGATGCTGGAGCTGCTCTCGCTGCGCAAGGGCACGACGCTGACCAAGGAAATGTTCCTCAACCACCTCTATGGGGGCATGGACGAGCCGGAACTGAAGATCATCGACGTGTTCATCTGCAAGCTGCGCAAGAAGCTGGCCGCCGCCGCCGACGGCAAGCACCACATCGAAACCGTCTGGGGTCGCGGCTATGTGCTGCGCGATCCGCAGGAAGCCGTGGCCTCGGTCGCCGCCTAAGGCCTTCCCGCTCCAATCCGACCCGAGACGCCCGCCCTCACCGGCGGGCGTTTTCGTTTGCCGGGCCAGGGTTTTGGCTCGGCGCGCGACGCCTCGGTGAGACACCCATGGGACGACTGCTGGCGCTGATCGGCGCCCTGATCGCGGCCGGGCTGATCGCCTGGGCTGGAGAGCAGACGCCGCGGCCGGCCCGCGCCGACGCTGCCGCCGCCGCCTTTTCCGCCGATCGGGCGATGGCAGACATCGTCGGCGTCGCCTCGGTTCCCCATCCCGTGGGCTCGGCCGCCAACCGGGCGTCCCGTGACTATCTGCTGCGGCGCATGGCCGAGCTGGGTCTTTCCCCGCGGATCCATCCCGGCGCCGGCGTCGAGCAGCCGAGATTCGCCACGAACCTTCTCGTCGGCGGCTATGTGGAGAACGTGGTGGGCGTGTTGGCCGGCCGCGACCGGACCCTGCCGGCGATGGTCCTGATGGCGCACTACGACAGCGTGCCCGGCTCGACCGGCGCCTCGGACGACGCCGCCGGCGTTGCCTCGGCGCTGGAAATCGTCCGCGCGATCAAGGCCAAGGGGGTCCCAGCCCGCGACGTGATCGTGCTGATCACCGACGGCGAGGAGGCGGGGCTGCTGGGCGCCGACGCCTTCTTTGCCCGCGACCCGATGGCCGCGCGCGTGGGCTTCGTGTTCAACATGGAGGCCCGCGGCTCGGCCGGCCGGGTGCAGATGTTCCAGACCGGCGCGGGCAACGGCGGCGCGGTGCGGTTGATGGCGGCGACGGCGAAGCGGCCGGTCGCCACCTCGCTCACCGGCTTCATCTACGCGAGAATGCCCAACGACACGGACTTCACGGTATCCCGGCGGGCCCGCGCGCCCGGCCTGAACTACGCCTTCATCGGCCGCCAGTTCGACTACCACGCGCCGTCTTCGACACCGGCCACCCAGGATCGCGGGACCCTGCAGGACATGGGCGATCAGGTGCTGGGGCCGGCGATGGCCGTCGCCTTCTCAGCCACCCTGCCGCCGGCCACGTCGGACCTGGTCTATGGCCAGATCCCAGGCGGCCTGACGCTGGCCTATCCGCCGTGGCTGGGCTGGGGGATCCTGGTCCTGGCGGCGCTGATGATCGCGGCGGGCGCCGGGCGGGCGCGTCAGCTGGAACGGTTCCCCTGGCTCGATCTCGCCGGAGGCGCCGGGGCCGCCATGTTCGCGGCGATCACCGCCGCGGTGGTCCTTCACGCCGCGCGCAAGGCGACCGGAGCGGCCTCGGGTTTCTTGGAGCAACGCTTCCTGCTGGCGCAGGCGCCGCGATGGGAGGTGGCGCTCTTCCTCCTGGGGGTCGGGGTCCTGCTGTTCAGCGCCGCGGAACTCTCGAGAGGCCGACGCCGAGTGATCCTGCTGCCCCTGGGGGCCAGCCTTGTAAGCTGCCTGATCGGCGGCCTTGACCAGATCGCGCTTGTCGAAGGCGCGGCCGCAGCGCTGGTCGGCCTGGCGGCCTATGGCCGACCGGTCAGCCGGCCCGGCGGATGGACCGGGGTGCTGCTGCTGGGTCTGGCGATGGGCGTCGTCGCTCAGTTTCTGGCCCCGGTGGCCGCGTTCGTGATCGCCTGGCCGCTGGCGCTGGCGGGCCTCGCCGCGATGGCGACCGCCGCGGCGAGCGCGCGAAAGACCGGCGCGATCCTGGCCCTCGCGCTCGTCGCGACGCTGGGCCTCAGTCTGGCGGCCACCTTGGCCCACGGCGCCTACATCAGCCTGGATCTGCCGGAGCTCCTGTGTCTGCCGCTGCTGATGGCCGCGTTGGTCGTCTGGCCGCTGGCCCAGACCGAGGAGGGCGCCCCACCCGCTCGGCTGTTGGGGCCCGCCCTGATCCTCGCGGGCCTGGCGGTCACCCTGACGGTGCGATTCAACAATCCCTACGACGCGCGCCACCCGCGGATCGCGCACGTGACCTACCGGATCGACCAGGACGCCCACAAGGCCTGGCGGGTCAGTGGCGCCGCGGACCGGCCGCCCTGGGCCGAGGCGGTGCTGAAGACCGGTGGGGCCACGATCGGCAGGATCAAGGGCCGGCGCGGCGGCGAAGTGGACGCGGCCCCCGCGCCCTACCTCGACCTCCCCGGGACCGATCTGACCCTGACGAAGGGCGCCGACGGCCAACTGCGGCTGCACGTCCAGCCCCCGCTCGGCGTCCGGGTCGTGGACCTGACGCTGGGGATCGACACCCCCGGCGCGATCACCGCCATGGGCGGCGTGCCCGTTCGCCTGTCGATGAGGCCGGGCGCTGCGACCCAGCTGAGCTGGGCGGCCGCCCAGCCGGGCTTCGACGTGGTCATCCGCCCCGATGGGCCGGGCACGCTCAGCGTCACCTCCACCGCCACGCAGGAGCACTGGCCGATCGGCGCGCCGCCGCTGCCGCCGCGCCCGAAGGATGTGATGGCCTTCGACCTCTCGGATTCCACCCTTGTCACCGGCACGCGTCGCTTCACCTGGTGAGTCGGGTCGCGCCGGACTCGACCGGTTTGGCGGCCGGCTAGGCCGTCGAGACGTCACTCGCCTGTGACGCGCGTCACAGCCCCGTTTCATCCCGCCGCTAGGCTGCGGTCTTCGGGTTCGCGTGGAGGGAATGGCGATGGACGAGCGGGCAATCTATCGCGCCGTGGGACGGCGCCTGCGCCAGCGGCGGCGGTTTCTCGACCTTACGCTGGAGGATATCGCGCGCGCCTGTTCCGTGAGCTTCCAGCAGATTCAGAAGTACGAGAGCGGGACCAGCGCCATCTCGGTCGCAAAGCTGGTCGTGCTCGCCGACGCCCTGCAGGTTCCGGCCAGCTTCTTCGTTGAGAACCTGAATTTCGAGAGCCGGCCTCGCACCGACGCGGAGGTCGAGTCCTTCCGCGCGAACGCCGCCTGAGTCCCGGCGAAGCAGCGGGCTTGGCGCGTGGGCGCGGGTTGGATATGCCGGCGCCCATGAGCGACGTGACGATCTACCACAACCCGGCTTGCGGAACTTCGCGCAACACCCTGGCCCTGCTGCGCGACAGGGGCGTGGAGCCGACCGTCGTCGAATACCTCAAGGTCGGCTGGAGCAGGGCCCAGCTGGAGCAGCTGCTGGCCCGCCTGGGCGTTCCGGCCCGCGATATCCTGCGGGTGCGCGGAACGGCGGCGGTGGACCTCGGGCTCACCGATCCTGCCGCCCCGCAAGCCAGGCTGATCGCGGCGATGATCGCCGATCCGGTGCTGGTCGAGCGACCGATCGTGGTCACCCCCAAGGGCGCGGCGCTGTGCCGGCCCGCCGAGCGGGTGCTGTCGCTGCTCTAGCCGCGCTTGGCCCTTGTCAGGCGTCGAACACGATTACGGAGCGGGCGACCGCGCCGGTCTTCATCTCGGTGAAGGCGTCGTTGACGTCGGCCAGCTTGATGCGGCGCGAGATCATGTCGTCGAGCTTCAGCTTGCCGGCCATGTAGAAATCCACCAGCCGCGGCATGTCCACCGGGAAGCGGTTGGAGCCCATCAGCGAGCCCTGGATGCGCTTCTCGCCGAGGAAGGCCGCCCCCATCAGGGTGATGGTCTGGCCTACCGGGATCATGCCGATCACATTGGCCGTGCCGCCGCGGCGCAGCATGTTGAACGCCTGCTCGGCGGTCTTGGAAAGCCCGATGGCCTCGAAGGAGTGCTGGACGCCGCCCTTGGTCATCTCGAGCACTTCCTTGACCACGTCGGTTTCACCGGCGGCGATGAAGTCGGTGGCCCCGAACGACTTGGCCATGTTCGCCTTGCCGGGCGACATGTCGATAGCGATGATCCGGCTGGCGCCGGCCAGCGCCGCACCGTTGATCGCCGCCAGGCCAACCCCGCCGCAACCGATCACCGCGACGGTGTCGCCGGGGCGGACGTTGGAGGTGTGGAACACCGCGCCGACACCGGTCATCACCCCGCAGCCGATCAGGGCGGCGCGATCCAGCGGCATGTCCTTGCGGATCGCCACACAGGCGTGCTCGTGGATCAGCATCTGCTCGGCGAAGGACGACAGGTTCAGGTACTGCATCATCGGCCCCTTGGCCGAACTCAGCCGCGGCTCATCCTCCGGGCCGCGCTTGGTCTCCGGCGAGACGCACAGGCTCATGTGCCCGGTCAGGCAGGATTCGCAGTGGCCGCAGAAGGCCGAGAGGCAGGTGATCACATGGTCGCCCGGCTTCACAGTGCGGACCTCGGAGCCGACCTGCTCGACGACGCCGGCGCTCTCGTGGCCCAGCACCGCCGGCAGCGGGTGCGGATAGGAGCCTTCGATGAAGTGCAGGTCGGAGTGGCAGACGCCGGCCGCGGCGGTGCGGATCAGCACCTCGTGCGGGCCGGGCTTGTTGATCTGCACGTCTTCGATCTGAAGCGGCGTGCGCACTTCGCGCAGGACGGCGGCCTTCATGGCGATTCCCCTTAACCGGAGCCCGCTGGCCGGGCCTTCGATGCAAAGCCTTATCGCCGATCAGCTGGGCCGGCCAAGGGCTTTCGCCGCGCGAGGGTTCAAAACCTGTCGCGGGCGCGCAAACCTATCGACAGGCGCAGCCCTTCGCCGCAAGACAGGAGCCGATGGACGAGACGCCGAAGCCCCGCCGGGTCTGGGAAGTGTTCCAGGCCTTCCTGGTTCAGGGCCTGACCGCTTTCGGCGGACCCGTGGCGCATCTCGGCTACTTCCGGCGCGAGTTCGTCGAGCGTCGCGGCTGGCTCTCCGAGGCCGCCTTCGCGGACCTCCTGGCGCTGGCCCAGTTTCTGCCGGGCCCCGCCTCCAGCCAGCTCGGCATGGCCATCGGGCTGCGACGCGCGGGCTTCGTGGGCCTGCTGGCCGCCTGGCTCGGCTTCACCCTGCCGGC
The DNA here is from genome assembly GCF_031360265.1 of Phenylobacterium sp. Lineage (GTDB taxonomy): Bacteria > Pseudomonadota > Alphaproteobacteria > Caulobacterales > Caulobacteraceae > Phenylobacterium. Next base: position 8,307 of record NZ_JANMBF010000102.1, on the reverse strand, counting down.
GGGCGCGGCGATGATCGGCCTTGCCTATGTGGCGCCCCAGCTCACCGCCGTCTGGGGAAGCGGGTTCCTGCATGGCCTGCAGATCGCCGCGGCCGCCGTGGTGCTGCAGGCGCTGATCGGCATGGCGCGCGCGCTGGCGGTCGGGCCGATCCGGGCCGGCATCGCCCTGGGCGCGGCAAGCGGCCTGCTGATCGCGCATGGACCGGTGGCCCAGATCCTGGCCTTGGGCGCCGGCGGCCTGTTCGGGCTCTTGATGCTGCGCGAGCCGCCATCCGTCCCCGACGCCCACCGAGCCCCGGAAGATGCGGCGACCCGCGATGTTCCCGTCGCCGTGCCGATGATCGCCCTTGGGGCGTTCGTGCTGTTGCTGGGTCTCGCGCCGTTCCTGGCCGGCCTGCTGGACAGTCCGATGCTGGGCCTGGCCAGCGTTTTCTATCGCACCGGCGCCCTGGTGTTCGGCGGCGACCATGTGGTGCTGCCGCTGCTGCAGGGCGAAATCGTCAGCCGGGGCTGGCTCGACCAGCAGAGCTTCCTGGCGGGCTATGGCGCGGTCCAGGCCCTGCCTGGCCCGCTGTTCAGCTTCGCCGGCTTCGTGGGCGCCGCTCAGACGGTGGCCCCCGGCGGATGGCGCGGCGGCCTGACGGCGCTGGGCGCGATCTCCCTGCCCAGCCTGCTGCTGGTGGCCGGCGTCCTGCCGTTCTGGGACCGGTTGAAGACCCTGGCCGGGGCGCGCGCCGTCCTGGCTGGCGTCAACGCCGTGGTGGTCGGCGTGCTGGCGGCGGCGCTGTGGAACCCGATGCTGTCGACGGCGATGCAGCGGCCCGGCGACTGGGCGCTGGCGGCGGGCGCCTTTGTCTTCCTGTTCGTCGCCGGCCTGCCGCCATGGATCGTGGTGGTCGGCCTAGGCCTCCTGACCGGCGTGTTCACGCCGTGAGCCGAACCTAGGCGCCCGACGCTTGCCCCAGGAACCTGGGCAGGCTGAGCCTGGGCAGCCGGGGCCAGGCAAACCGCCAGGGCGCGCGGGTCGGGATGCAGGTTTCCAGCGCCGCCAGCAAAGCCTCCGCCGGACCGTCGTTGAGAAAATGGTTGGCGCCCGCCGTGCGGATGAAGCGGATCGGCCTGCGCGTCACGGTCTCGGCCGCCAGCCGCTCGGCGACCTCGATCGGCGCGAAGTCGTCGCGGTCGCCGTGGATCATATGGATCGGGATATTCAGCCTGCCGAGCGCGCGGCGGGCATAGGCCAACTGCGGCCGCTGGCCCGAACATTCGACCACCGCGTGGCGCAGGTCGCGCGGCAGGACCTTCAAGGCCCGCGATCCCACATCCAGCAGCCAGCGCGCCGTGGGTCCGGTGTCGGCGAAGAACCCCGACAGCAGCACCAGGCTGGTCACCCGGCCCGGCTGCGCCTCGGCCATCAGCGAGGCGATCGCCGCGCCATAGCTCTGGCCGACCAGCATCACCTTCTGTCCGCGCGCCGCGGCCAGCAGGGGCGCGAGGGCCTCGGCCTGGGTGCGGATGTCGTGGACCGGATCCCGCGGCTCCGAGGCGCCGTAGCCCGGCCGGTCGACGACGATCATCTCGCGGTCCGCCGGCAGGGCGGCCAGGGTCTCGGCCCAGTATTCCGCCCATGAGGGCGCGCCGGTGATCACCACGATCTTCCAGGCCGCCGGCCGTGCGCGTGGCGTCTCCAGCGCCGAGATCCGCCAGCCGTGCCCTCCGCCGGCGGTGAAGGTCGTGCGGCGCACCACCGTGTCGGGATAGTCGGCCGAGGTGGGCGCATGTTCGGTGCGGCCGCGCGCGGCGCTCTCGAACGAGGCCCAGCCCATCGCCAGCAACCCTTTCGGCCTCTTGCGCGCCATCAACACGGCCTCCTGCGATCACATCTACAGCTGAGGTCGCTAACGCGCCGTTCAAGGCGCGGTTCTGTCCCTATTGGCCGCGAGACGATTTGATCGTCCGCCTGTGGCTTCGGGGTCGCTCAGCCCGCTTGCTCGTCATCGCCACCCCCTGCTCGTCATCGCCCGGCTGGTCCGGGCGACCCATGGTCTCCGTGGTGAAGGAATGAGCGCGGCGCCGCCGACGGACTCCGGCTTGCAGGCACGGCGATCATGGCTGGCCCGGACAAGCCGGGCCATGACAAGCAAGAGGGGCGATGACGAGCAGAGGGTGGCTTTGACGATCAGGAGGAGATCGCCGCGCTTTCCTTCGCCAGCGCCTCGCGCAGCTCGCGCTTCAACACCTTGCCGGTCGGGCCGATCGGCAGGGTCTCGACGATGCGCACTTCATCCGGGGTCCACCACCTGGCGACGCGCGCGGCGACCTGGGCCTTGAGGTCTTCCGGGTCCGCCGTCTGGCCGGGGCGCAGGGTGACCAGCAGCAGCGGCCGTTCATCCCACTTGGGGTGCGGCACGCCGACGGCGGCGGCCATGGCCACGGCGGGGTGCGAACAGACCGCCTCCTCCAGGTCGAGCGTCGAGATCCATTCGCCGCCGGACTTGATCACGTCCTTGGCCCGGTCGGTGAGCCGCAGGTAGCCGGCCTCGTCGATCGTGGCGATGTCGCCGGTGTCGAACCAGCCGTCGTCGCCGAAGACCTCTGAGCCGTCATGCTTGAAATAGGCCGAGGCGACCCAGGGGCCGCGCACCTGCAAAGCCCCCGCCGTGGTCCCGTCGCGCGGGGCGATCTCGCCGTGGTCGTCGAGGATCCGCAGGTCGACGCCCCACAGGCCCCGGCCCTGCTTCAGCTTGCGCTTGAGAGTGGCCGCCGCGTCCTCGCCGGCGTGTTCCGGCAGCGGCGTGTTGATGACGCCGAGCGGAGACGTCTCGGTCATCCCCCAGATCTGCCGCACCTGGCCGCCCAGCCGGTCCTCGATCCGGCTGACCAGGGCCGCGGTCGGCGCCGAGCCCCCCACCGCGATGGTCCTCACCGAGGTCAGTCGCCCGCCGGTGGCGTCCAGGTGATCGGCCACGCCGACCCAGATGGTCGGCACGCCCAGCAGGAAGGTGACGCCCTCGCTCTCGATCAGTTCGGCGATGCTGGCGCCGTCCAGCGCGCGGCCCGGCAGCACCAGGCTGGCCCCCACCAAGGGCGCCGCATAGGGCGTGCACCAGGCGTTGGCGTGGTACATCTGGGCGCACGGCATCACCACGTCGCGGGCCGAGAAGTTGAAGGCGTCGGGCAGCGCCAGGGCCATGGCGTGCAGCACCGTCGAGCGGTGGCCGTAGAGCACCCCCTTGGGATGGCCCGTGGTGCCGGAGGTGTAGCAAAGCCCGGACGCCTGCCGCTCGTCCAGCGCCGGCCAGTCGAAGTCCGGCGAATTGGCCCCGATCAGCTCTTCGTAGACCAGGGCGTCGGCCGGCGCGTCGTCTGGCAGATGCGCGCGATCGGTCATCGCCACCCGCGTGCGGACCGTCGGCATCCGGGGGGCCAGCTCGGCCACCTGGCCGGCGAAGCTGATGTCGAAGAACAGCACGCTGTCCTCGGCGTGATTGGCGACCCAGACGATCTGGTCAGGATGCAGCCGCGGATTGATGGTGTGCAGGATCGCGCCGATCCCGGTGACCGCGAAATAGAGCTCGAAATGGCGGTGCGTCGACCAGGCCAGCGTGGCCACCCGGTCGCCCGGCTTCACCCCCAGGGCCACCAGCGCATTGGCCATCCGCTTGGTGCGGGCGAGCGCGTCGGCATAGCCATAGCGATGGATCGGCCCCTCGACGGTGCGGTCCGCCACCGGGCGGTCCGGATGGTACTGGGCGGCGTATTCCAGGATCGACGGCAGCAGCAGCGGCCGGTCCATCATCAGCGCCAGCATGCGGCGGTTGCTCCATGTGAGGTGTCGCGGGCAGGTTAGGGGGGTCGCAGGGCGGCGTCGAGGCGGCGAAGACGGTTGTTGAGTTTCGTCCACGAACACCGCTTGGCGCCAACGCGGCGTCTCTGGTTGGCGCGGCGAATGCGCAGATCGAAGCGCTGAAGGCCAAGGGAACGATAGCGGAAATGGAGCGCGGGCAATGAGCGACCTTCTCGATACGGCCCATGACATGGCCAAAGACCTGCGCGCGGTGGGTGCGATGGACGCCATCACGATGCGGATGATGGATGAACTGTGCCTGCCGCCGAAGCGCAGCTTCACCGCCGCTGATGTCCGGCGCATCCGGCGCGGGACGCGGATGAGTCAGCCGATCTTTGCGGTGATGGTGGGTGTGGGCGCGAGCACGGTCGCCCAGTGGGAGCAGGGCCTCAAGAAACCAGGCGGCGCTTCGGCCCGGCGGCTCGACGTGATCGATCGCAAGGGGATTGCGGCGATTGCTTGATCCAGTTGCGGGGGAGGTAAGGCGCCCCCCTAGTCGCTCCCGCCCTTCGCCGGGGCGCCGGCGCGGTCGCGCTCGGCGTTGCGGGCGCCGGCGAGGATGCCGGGCAGGGCGTAGTTGCCTTCGTTGCAGGCGTATTCGTAGATCACGCCGCGCATCGGGGCGAACTCGTACTCGCCGCCCCAGGGCCGGTCCCAGGAGGTCGGCGCGCTGACCGTGAAGGCATAGCGCAGCCGGTCCTTGGCGGTGCGGGTCAGGCGCTCGGTGATCGTCAGGTCCTTCCAGGCGCCCTGGAAGGCCTGTTTCTGCGGGATGTGGTTGGTCTCGATGACCAGGGTGTCGCCCTCCCACCAGCCGATGGAGTCGCCGAACCAAGGGCGCATGTCGTCGGCCCGGTGCCGGGAATTCAGCCGCACGATCCGCGTGTCGTGGACCATCTCCACCTGGATGGCGATGGCGTCCCTGGTCTGCACGATGTTGTAGTCGTTGTTGTAGAAGCCGTTGGGCAGCATCGGCGGGCCGACGTTGCCGCCGAACATGATGCAGCGCTCGCTGAGCGGCCGGTTCTCCGGATTGTCGTAGGAGCCCAGGGGGTCGCGGCTGCCCTCGCCGCCGCCGCTGTAATAGCCGGCCGCGCTCGCCCCGGCGGTCTTGCGCGGCGGGACGTGGCCGTCCCTGGTGGTGAGCAGCGAGGTGCGCGGCTGGCCGGCCACCCGCCACACCGTGTGGGCGGGATCGAGCCAGGCGCGGGTGTAGCCGCCGACAACGCCGCCGGCCGCCAGGAACGACGGCTTGAGCTCCAGCCCGTTGGGGGCGTTGACCGGCGCATCGGGGTCCGTGCGCTTGTTGCCCACGTCGACCTGGTGGGCCTCGTCGGCTTCCAGCAGCCTGGTCTCCGCCGGCGTGAAGGCCGGCCGGTCGCCGAGTTTGCTGTCGCGCTGCATCGGGGTCAGCGTCGCGTTGGACCAGTAGCCGCCGATGTCAGGCTGACCCGAGGCGGTGCGCGGCGCCTTGTAGGGCGCCTGGCCCGACGCCGCGAACGGGGCCAGGGCGGCGATCGCCAAGGCGGGGATGGCCAGGGCGGCGATAGCGGTGATCTTCATCCTGATGCGTCCCAAGACCTGGCCGGGCCGGTCAGCGGGCCCCTCTGCGACGACAGGTTGCCCCCTCGATCGGCATTCGCAAAGCCTCCTGTCTCACCAAGGGGAATTCGCGTCCCGCGCCACCGTCATCATGTAGTTCACCGCCGCGTCGTGGCTCTGGGACCAGCGGCCGCTGAGCGGATCGAAGACCACGCCGTAGGGGCCGTCGACGACCACCTGGGCGTCGGCCAGGAAGCCGCGGAGCTCCTCGGGCTTGAGGAACTTGCTCCAGTCATGGGTGCCGGCGGGCAGCCAGCGCAGGACGTATTCGGCGCCCACCTTGGCGAGCGCGAAGGCCTTCAGCGTGCGGTTGAGCGTGGCGACGATCATCAGGCCCTCCGGCTTAGACGTAGGGGGCCCGAGCATGGCGGCGCAGTCGCGCAGAAAGGCGCCCGGATCGGCCACATGCTCGATCACCTCCATGTTGAGGATCACGTCGAAGGTCTCGCCGGCCGCCAGCAACGCCTCAGCCGTCGAGCAGCGGTAGTCGATGGCCAGCCCCTGCTCGGCGGCGTGGGCGGCCGCTGTGCCGATGTTGCGCTCCGAGGCGTCGACGCCGACGACGGTGAAGCCCAGCCGGGTCATCGGCTCGCTGAGCAGCCCGCCGCCGCAGCCGATGTCCAGCAGCCGCAGCCCCTCGAACGGCCGCCGCGCCGCGCCGTCGCGGCCGAAGCGGTAGAGCGCCTGGTCCCGGATGAAGCCCAGCCTGACCGGATTGAATTTGTGCAGCGGGGCGAACTTGCCCTTTGGGTCCCACCATTCCGCTGCGATCTTCGAGAACCGGGCGACCTCGGCGGGGTCTATGGAGGACTTGTGGCCCGGCTGGTCGGCGACGCTCATGATCTCACCTTATCAGCACGACTTCGACGCCGACGTCCAGGTCCGCCCAGGCGCGGTCGGCGGTGAGGACGGGTAGGCCAAGGTGCTCGGCCAGGGCCAGGCAGGCGCGGTCGCCGAGCGACAGGCCGCTGGCCCGCGTGACGCGGCGCAACAGTCCGGTGCGCAGCGCGAGCGCCGCATCGAAGGCGACCAGGTCGCACGGAAGCCCCGAAAGCACGCCGGCCACCAGGTCATCCGACCATTCATCGTTGAGGCGCTGGGCGACTTCGGCCAGGTTGACCGTTGATAGTTTCCCCCCGTTCAAGCGCGGCTCGACGGTCGCGGCGCCGGCCTCGCCGTGAATCGCGGCGAGCACAGCCGAGGCGTCGAGGACAACTTTAGTCATCCCGCGCCACTTCCGCACGACGGTCGGCTAGCAGTTCGGCAACCAGGTCACGCTTCGGATCGATGCCGATCTGGCGGACCATAGCGCGGACGCGGTCCCAGGCCGCCGCATTGCTGAACAGATGGACGCCGTCATCCTGAACCTCGGCGATGACCACCGAACCCGGCTTGGCCTGTAGCGCCATCAATAGGTCGGGCGGCAGGCGCACCATGCCGCCGGGCTCGACGGCGAGCCGATGGCCGGCCGCGAACAGGCGGCTCGGCTCCTCAACGCCCGAGCCGGCGTCCAGCACAGCCGGCGCCGACTGTGCCGCCACCCTGTCCGCCTCCAGCACATTGCGGACGTGCTGATAGCGCTTTCCCAGCAGCCGGGCGATGTCGGCGCGCGGGTGACCGGCGGCGGCCAGAGCGCGGATCTTGTCCGAAACGCTGAGGTTCGATCCCACCACCGCGGCGACGTTGCTGTCGTCCATGTCTGATCTCCGGGTTGATAGGTAGTTAGATAGGCTGGTCGCCTTTGCGGTCAAGGCCGTTGTGCCGCCCCTGCCCCGCCGTTAGAAGGTCGCCCTCTTGATGCGGGGGGTTCGGCGCCAAGTGTCCCGGCTGGTGATGAAATTCGGCGGCACGTCGGTGGCCGACCTGGAGCGCATCCGCCGCGTCGCGCGGCTGGTGAACGCCGAGGTGCAAGCCGGGCACAGCGTCGCCGTGGTCGTCTCGGCCATGTCCGGCAAGACCAATGAGCTGGTGGCCTGGACCGACGGCTCCGGCGCCGCGGCGCAGGGACTTTCGCCCTCCGACGACGAATACGACGTGGTGGTGGCCTCCGGCGAACAGGTCACGGCGGGGCTGCTGGCCATGGCGCTGCGCAACATCGGCGTACCGGCGCGTTCGTGGCTGGGCTGGCAGATCCCGATCATCGCCGACGACGCCCACGGCCGCGCCCGGATCGACGAGGTGGCGCCCGACAAGCTGGCCGCGGCGATGGACGCCGGCGAGGTGGCGGTGATCGCGGGCTTCCAGGGCGTCACCCGCGACGGGCGCATCGCCACCCTGGGCCGGGGCGGCTCCGACACCAGCGCCGTGGCCATCGCCGCCGCCGTCAAGGCCATCCGCTGCGACATCTATACCGACGTGGACGGGGTCTACACCACCGACCCGCGCATCGAATCCAAGGCGCGGCGGCTGTCGAAGATCTCCTACGAGGAGATGCTGGAGATGGCCTCGCTGGGCGCCAAGGTGCTGCAGACCCGGTCGGTCGAGCTGGCCATGGCCCAGGGCGTTCCGGTCCGCGTGCTGTCCAGTTTTGTCGAGCCCGGCGACGACACCGCCAATGCGGGCACCATCGTCTGTGACGAGGAAGAGATCATGGAAAAGCGCATCGTGAGCGGCGTGGCCTACAGCCGCGACGAGGCCAAGATCAGCCTGTTCGGCCTGCCGGACCATCCGGGCGTCTCCTCGGAGATCTTCGGCCGGCTGGCCGACGCCAACGTCAATGTGGACATGATCGTCCAGAGCCACGCCCGCACCGCCGACACCGCCAACATGGAATTCACCGTCGGCAAGCGCGACGCCGCGCGCACCGTCGAGATCGTCCGCGCCGCGCAGAAGGAGATCGGCTTCGACGACGTGGCGGT
>NZ_JANMBF010000133.1:0-3928 GCF_031360265.1 Phenylobacterium sp. | reverse complement strand
GCATGTTCTGGAGAACGCTCTCCACAGCCTCATGGCCCGGAATTGGGGGTGCCGTGCAGGCGGCAAGCCCGTTCCCAAACGCGAACGGGCCGCCCCCAATGCCTGGGGCGGCCCGCCTCTTTCGTCCTGGACGGACGGTTTACTGCGGCGGCGTCGAGGTCGGGGGCGTTGAGGGAACCTCGGCGGTGACAGGCGCCGGCGCGGCCTCGACCGGCGCGGGCGTCGTGGCGGCGGTTGCGGCGGCGGGGGCGAGGCCATTGAAGGCGGGCAGGGCCGGCGCCGTGGCGGCGGTGTTCACCGAGCTGTCTTCAATGTTTCGCGCCGCGGGCCTGGCGACGGGGGTCGAGACCTGGGTCGTGATGCTGTGACGCGTGACGATCATCCGCGGCGTGGCGGTGCGCGTCGTGGTCGTCGTCGAAGTGGTCGTCGAAGATCGGGTGACGGCCGGCGCCGGGGTCGGCGCGGTGGCCGCGATCTGTGCTGTGGGCTCGGCCGGCGTGACCGTTGTCACCGTCGACGTCGAGCCGGGGGTCAGTTGCGCCACGCCGTTGTCGTGCGGCTGATAGGCATACCAGCCGGCGGCGGCGAGACCGCCGAGGGCGAGGATCCCGGCGGCGATCACCACGGGCGCGACCCCGGACGGGCGGCGCGTGGTCGCCGTAGGGACCGGCGACGCGGCGAATACGCTCGCGCCGGTCGGCGGACGGGTCTCGACGACCTGTTCCGACGCGGTCATCGGCAGTGACGCCATCGGGCGACCGCCGCCGAAGCTGCGGCGTTGCTTGTTGCGCTCCCAGGACGGAACGGCGGCGAAGACCGAGCCATCCGATGAAGTGCGGGAGACGGGGGTAGCGGTGAAATCGACGGACATTTTGAAATCCCTCCTTCGGGAATGATCGGGGGACAAACGGGGTGGGTCGGCGGCCGGTTCCGAACGCCTCGGAATGGTCTCATTTGCGCGATGTCAGGAATGTCTTGACAACAGGGAATGTCAGGAGCTGACTGACAGCCAGGATAAGCCTGACGGAGACGAACATGGCCAAAGCGCCGAAATTCAAGGGGCTTTTCGGAGAAGAGGCCCCCAAGACCTTCTACTGTTCGTTCTGCATCAAGTCGCAGCATGAGGTGGAAAAACTGATCGCCGGGCCCGGTCTGGTGATGATCTGCAACGACTGTGTGGCCATGTGCGAGGTCTATCTGGCGGGCGGAACCCCGGACCTTTCCCGGTTCCCGCCGCCAGCCGAGCTCCCCACCGAGCGCCTGATTGCTCAGCTCCCAGGCGTCGAGGCCACTGTCCGCGGCAAGCGCACTCAGCTGCAATGGGTGATCGATGAACTGCGCCGGCGCGAGGTCAGCTGGGCCGACATCGGCGCGGCGCTGGGCATCTCGCGCCAGTCCGCCTGGGAGCGGTTCTCCTAGCGCCACGCGTCAGGCCCTTGACCGGGCGTCCGGCGCATCCCCAAGCTCGGACCTCAGGTCGGAGACGTGGATGCCCCTCAAGGCCAAGCTGCAGCGCGAGTGGCGTTTCCTGCGCGGGCTGAACCGGACGCTGACGCGCGTGAAGTCGATCGCGCCCGACAGCGCCAACCTGATCTGCGACGACCTGCAGGCCGCCGTCGAAACTTGGCGTGACAGTCCCGCCATCACCTTCGAGGGCCGCACCGTCAGCTACGGCGAGCTCGACGGCATCGCCAATCGCTTCGCCCACTGGGGCCGGGGGCTGGGCCTTCGACGCGGCCAGACCGTGGCGCTGTTCATGCCCAACCGGCTGGAATATTTCGCCGTCTGGTACGGCCTGTCGAAAATCGGCGTGGTCACCGCCCTGATTAACAATCAGCTCTCCGGCCTGGCCCTGTCCCATTGCCTGAGCATCTCCGGCGCCGCCTGTGTGATCGTCGATACAGAGACCGCGCCGGTGTTCGAAGCCGCCCGACCCCTGCTGGAAAAACCCCTGCCGCAATGGATCCTCGGCCCGGCCCACAACGACCAGCGCGATCTCGTCCAGGCGCTGAAGAGCTGCAGCCAGCTGCCGCCAGACCGCGGCGCACGCGAGGCTCTGCGGGCTCGCGACACCGCCCTGCTGATCTTCACCTCCGGCACCACCGGTCTGCCCAAGGCCGCGCGGATCAGCCATGTCCGGGCCCAGCTCTATATGCGCGGCTTCGCGGGCTCGACGGGCGCGACGGCCAACGACCGCATCTATGTGGTCCTGCCGCTGTACCACGCCACCGGCGGCCTCTGCGCGCTCGGCGCGGCGCTGCTCAACGGCGGCTCGGTGGTCCTGCGCCGCAAGTTCTCCGCGACCCACTTCTGGCCCGAGGTGACGCAGGAGGCCTGTACGATGTTCGTCTATATCGGCGAGCTCTGCCGCTACCTGGTCAACCAGCCCCCGGGCGACGACGAGACCCGCCACAGGATCCGTCTGGCCTTTGGCAACGGCCTGCGGCCTGACATCTGGCCGGTGATGAAGCAGCGGTTCGCTATCCCGGAGATCCTGGAGTTCTACGGGTCCACCGAGGGCAATGTCTCGATGTTCAACTTCGACGGACACGACGGCGCGATCGGGCGCGTGCCCAGGTGGCTGCGCGGCCGCTTCAACATTCGCCTGGTGCAGTTCGACATCGAGAGCGAGACGCCGATCCGCGGCGCCGACGGGTTCTGCGTCGAATGCGGTCCCGGCCAGATCGGCGAATGCATCGGCCAGATCGGCGGCGATGCGCGGGCCGAATACACCGGCTACGTCGACAAGGCGGCCTCCGAAAAGAAGGTGCTGCGAGACGTCTTCGTAAAGGGCGACGCCTGGTTCGCCACCGGCGACCTGATGAAGACCGACGCCGACGGCTACTTCTACTTCGTCGACCGCATCGGCGACACCTTCCGCTGGAAGGGCGAGAACGTCTCCACCGGTGAAGTTGCCGAACGGCTGCTGGCCTGCCCGGGGGTGAAGGAAGCCAGCGTCTATGGCGTCGAGGTGGCCGGCTCCGACGGCCGCGCCGGCATGGCTGGACTGGTTGTCGGTCCGGAGTTCGACATCAAGGCCTTCGGCGACGAGATGGCCCGCGAGCTGCCCGCCTACGCCCGACCGGTGTTCGTCCGCATCCTGCCGGCCATCGACACCACCGGCACCTTCAAGCCGCGCAAGATGGACCTGGTCGCCGACGGCTACGATCCCGGCAAGGTCAAGGGCGCGCTCTATTTTCGCGACCCGAAGAAGGGCTATGTGAAAGTCACCAAGGGGGTGTTCGACAAGATCGCCGCCGGCGCCGTGAAGGTCTGACCCATGACGAAGATACTGTTTGCCGTCGCCGCGTCCCTGGCGCTCGCCACCACCGCCCAGGCGCGCGACATGGCCCGGGACAAGGCCGCGATCGAAGCGTCGCTGAGCCAGACCTACGCCCATCTGGACGCCCTCTACAAAGACATCCACCAGCACCCCGAACTCGGCTTCCAGGAGACCGCCACGGCCGCCAAGCTGGCGGCGGAGATGCGCGCGTTGGGCTTCGAGGTGACCGAGCACGTCGGCAGGACCGGCATCGTCGCCATCTTCAGGAACGGCAAGGGCCCCCTCGTGATGGTGCGTACCGAGCTCGATGCGCTGCCCATGGAGGAGAAGACCGGCCTGCCCTACGCCAGCCACGTGATCGCCGACTACAACGGCAAGCCGACGCCGGTGGATCACAGCTGCGGTCATGACATCCACATGGCTGCCTGGGTCGGCGCCGCCCAGCAGCTGGTGGCGATGAAGGCGTCCTGGCACGGCACGCTGATGTTCATTGGCCAGCCGGCGGAAGAACTCGGCCGGGGCGCCCAGGCCATGCTGGCCGATCACCTCTTCGAGCGCTTCGGCAAACCGGACCTCGGCTTCGCCCAGCACGTCGGACCCGCGCCGACGGGGACCCTCAGCTACCGAGCCGGGATCTACAACACC
>NZ_JANMBF010000073.1:0-24044 GCF_031360265.1 Phenylobacterium sp. | reverse complement strand
GATAGTCCCGCGTGGTCACCCCGGCCGCGTCCTTCGCGACGATGAAGACGCTGACGCCCGTCGCGTCGCGCTGACCGCCAGAGGTGCGCGCGGTGACGATCAGATGGGTGGCGTAGGGCGCGCCGATGACCACCGCCTTGTGGCCGTTCAGCACATAGCCGGCGCCGTCGTTTTGCTTCGCCGTGGTCTTCAGGTCGGCCAGGTTGTAGCGGCCCTGCGGCTCGGCATAGGCGAACGCGAAGATCGCCTCGCCGGCGATGATCTGGCCGATCAGCGCCTCGGCGCCGGCGTGGCCGGAGTGCTTCAGGAAGCCGCCGGCGATCACCACGGTGCCCAGATAGGGCTCGACGACCAGCGCCTTGCCCATCTCCTCCATGACGATCATGTTCTCCACCGGCCCGCCGCCGAGGCCGCCCAGCTCCTCGGAGAACGGCGCGCCCAGGATGCCCAGCTCCTCAGCGAACGCCTTCCAGATCGCCGGGCTCCAGCCGGGCTCCTTGGCCAGCGCCGCGCGCCGCTGATCGAAGGAATAATGATCGGCCAGATAGCTGGCGACCGTGTCGCGCAGCATCGACTGTTCTTCGGTGAAGCTGAAATCCATCAGACGGGCCTATTCTGCATGTTCCCCTCCCCCTTGCGGGGAGGGGTTAGGGGTGGGGGTGTCAGCTCTGACTCTGGCCAGGATCATCCGAACCACGCCCGAGGTATCCGACACCGCTTGTTCGTTGAGGAACCGCATAACCCGGTAACCTCGTCCTGTCAGCCAAAGGTCACGCTCGGCATCGCGCGCGGCGACCTGCGGCAGGTTGTGGATGCCGCCATCGAGTTCGACGATCAGGCGATGCTGATGGCAGACAGAGTCCACGATGTAGGAGCCGAATGGAGCCTGCCGCCGAAAGTGGAGGTCAGTCTGGCGCAACGCCTTCCAAAGGCGTTTCTCAGCGTAGGTCGGCTCGCGCCTCATCCGCTTCGCGCTGGCATCCGCGCGGTCAGACTTGTGCAAGGCTCCTGGCGTTCGCGCTGACACCCCCACCCCCGACCCCTCCCCGCAAGAGGGAGGGGAGTCCTCCAGGATTGCCGAAATCACAGCCCCAGAACCATCTTGGCGATGATGTTGCGCTGGATCTCGTTGGAGCCGCCGAAGATCGAGGTCTTGCGGCCGTTGAACATGTCGCCGGCCACATCGACGGCATAGTCCGGGCCGACCTGGGCGTTGTGGCCGAGGTCGCGCAGGAACGGCGCGCCATAGTGGCCGGCGGCCTCCAGCACCAGTTCCTGCAGGCGCTGCTTGATCTCGGTGCCCTTGATCTTCAGGATCGAGCTTTCCGGGCCCGGCCCCTTGCCGCTGGACTCGCCGGCCAGCGTGCGCAGCTCGGTGAACTCCAGCGCCGTCAGGTCGATCTCCAGCTCGGCCACCTTGCGGCGGAAGAAAGCGTCGCCCAGCAGCGCGCCGCCGGCGTCGGACCGCTCGGTCCTGGCCATGGAGCGCAGCTTTTCCAGACCCCGCTTGGAACGCGCGATGCCGGCGATCCCCGACCGCTCGTGGGCCAGCAGCGCCTTGGCGCAGGTCCAGCCCTGGTTCTCATGGAAGATGCGATTTTCGACCGGCACCTTCACATTGTCGAGGAACACGTCGTTGACCTCGTGGCCGCCCTCCAGCGTGATGATCGGCCGGACGCTGATCCCCGGGCTCTTCATGTCGATCAACAGGAACGAGATGCCGGCCTGCGGCTTGGCGTCGGGGTCGGTGCGCACCAGGAAGAAGCCCCAGTCGGCGTGCTGGGCGAGCGTCGTCCAGGTCTTCTGGCCGTTGACGATATAGTATTCGCGGCCGTCGTCGGCGGTGATCCGCTCGGCCTTGCACTTCAGGCTGGCGAGGTCGGAGCCCGCGCCGGGTTCGGAGTAGCCCTGGCACCACCAGACATCGCCGTTGTAGATGCCCGGCAGGAACTTGGCCTTCTGCTCCTCGGTGCCGAAAGTATAGACGACGGGCGCCAGCATGGCGATGCCGAAGGGCAGGATGCCCTGGGTGTCGGCCAGCGCCTGTTCCTCGGACCAGATGTATTTCTGCGTCGGCGTCCAGCCCGTGCCGCCGAACTGCGTCGGCCAGGACGGGGCCACCCAGCCTTTCTTGGCCAGCACCTTGTGCCACGACAGCATGTCGTCCTTGGTCAGGGGCTCACCGCTATCCTGCTTGGCGCGAAGGGCGGCGGGATAGTTGTCCTTGATGAACGCGCGGACCTCGGCGCGGAAGGCGGTCTCTTCAGGCGTGAAGTCGAGGTTCATGCGCGTCTCCCTGGGCCGGTCGTTTACAGCGTATCGCAGTTTGCCGGAACCCTATGACAGGCGCGCGATGTTGGGAAGATGACGTTTACGTAAACGGAAGTCATCGAAGGCTCCCATCGCCGCCTTTGGCGTGAACCGATTGGAGGGCTTCGTCGTTGCGTTAGCCTTGCCCCCGTCCCGGAAACCGAGCACCCCTCCCTCCCATGCCCCGCATCGTCACCTACAATGTCCATCGCTGCGTCGGGGCGGACCGGCGGCTGGACGTGGGAAGGGTGGCCGCGGTGCTGGCGGACCTGCGGCCCGACATCGTCGCCCTGCAGGAACTCGACGTCGGGCGCCGGCGGTCCGGCCACGTGGACCAGGCCCATGAGATCGCGCGCCGGCTGGACATGGCCTGCCATTTCCACGCCGCGCTCACCGTCGAGGAGGAACGCTACGGCGACGCCATCCTCTCCCGTTTTCCCGAACGCCTGGTCAAGGCCGCCGCCCTGCCCGGCTACGACCGCATCCGCGCGCTGGAGCCGCGCGGCGCGCTGTGGGTCGAGGTGGAGATCGCCGGAGCGCCGGTGCAGGTGATCAACACCCACCTGGGCCTGGTGCCGCGCGAGCAGCAGATCCAGGCCGCCTGCCTGGCCGGCCACGCCTGGCTGGAACATCCCCAGTGCCGGGGGCCGCGGATCCTGCTTGGCGACTTCAACGCCACCGCCACCTCGGTGGTCTACCGCACCCTTGTGGCGCCGCTGGCGGCGGCGCGGCGGTTGTCGGCAAAGAGATCCCCGACCTCGACCTTTCCGGCGGCTTTCCCGCTGCTGCGCATCGACCATCTGTTCGTCAGCCCGGAGATCTCGGTCACCGACGTCTTCGCCCCCTTCTCGCCCCAGACCCGCGCCGCCTCCGACCACCTGCCCCTGGTGATGGACTTCGAGCTGGCGTGAGGGCCAAAGGGTCAATCAGAGCATTGACTACATTGATATGACCGTCATCACCCGGCTTGTCCGGGTGATGACGATCCCAGGAACCGATCGCGTCATCACCCTACGCCGTCGGCTCCCCCGTCGGCGGCGCCACGGCCAGCAGGTCCAGTTTCCGCACTGCCTCATAGAGCCGTTCGCGGCGGCGGCCGGGGTTCCAGGAGTCCCTGGGGTCCTGCGGGTCGCCCAGGTGATACTTGGCCACCAGTTCGCCGAAGGCGGTGATCACCGGCGGCTCGATCGGCCGCAGCCGGCCCTCGCGATTGAGGGCGTCGATGGCGCCGACCAGACCCCCGTGATCGGCGCGGGCCTTGGCCACCGCATCGCCGGTGCAGCCCATGAAGTGGCCGACCAGCCGGTCGCGGAAGGCGGTGATGGCCAGCCGGCCCGTCTCGTCGTCGGTCTCCACCGCCAGCTCGCACTCGGTGTCGAACCCGCCAGAGCGGTTGTTGAGGTTGGCCGAGCCGACGCGCGCCAGCCGGTCATCGAAGACGCTGGTCTTGGAGTGGACGATCACCGTGGTTCCGCCGGCGGTCGCCGGCCAGAACGCGCGGAACCGCCCGAAGATGTCGGCCGCGCGCAGCCGCCAGATCATCGCGCCGCGGGCCCGGTCCATGGTCAGCTGGTCGAACCAGCTGGGCGCCTGGCCGGTGGAGATCAGCACCACCTGCGGCCCATCGGGCTCGGCCAGCCGCGCGGCCAGGGCCTCGGTGATCAGCGGCGAGGTGAAATACTGGTTCTCCAGATAGATCGTCTCCTTGGCCGACGCGATCGAGGCCAGCGTCAGCTTGCGGATTTCGTCCGCCTCGGCCTGGCGCTTCCACGCCGGTACCGTGCGGGCGATACCGACCTCGACGTCTGTCAGGGCGGCGGGAACGTGCGCCGGCCAGGGATCGCCCCCGGCGTCGGGCGGTGGGGCCAGGATCTCTCCGGTGGCGCACCGCCAGCGTTCGCGCGCCAGGTCGCCAAGGGCGGCGGCCGCCGGGCCATTGACCATCATCACCACCTCGTGGCGCGGGGCATGGTGGGCCTGATCGGGCATGATGCGGCGAGGCTCGTGATCGCGATGGCCGGCGGTGTCCCAGCGGTCGACGCCGATGTCGCCGCCGCCGCAGAAGGCCAGCCGGTCGTCGATCACCAGAACCTTCTGATGATGACAGGCCCCGAACGGCACCTGGTCGTCGAGCCGGAAATGGACGGGCGTTCCCTTGAACCAGTGGCGCGCCCGGTGCGGGAAGAACTCCTGCTGGGCGGAGATCGGAAACGCCGACCGCCAGATCAGCAGCCGGACGTCCAGCTCGGGCCGGGCGCGGGCCAGCGCCACCAGGATGCGCCCCACCTCGTCGGGATCGTCGGGTCCGTCATGGCCGTCCGGAAACAGCCGGGTGCGCGGGTCAAACCCCCAGCCCAGCAGCAGGATCGACCGGCGCGCGTGAGTGATGGCGGCGAACACGGCGGAAAAATACGCCTCGGTGTCGATCAGGAAGGCCGCGCGGTCGGCGTGCGCTGTGCGCCAGCAGGTTTCGCCGGGTGTGAGAACCGATGTCACAGCTTCCAAGTCCTTGGCAGTCTTCCGGGCCTGTTTGCCCGGCCGCTCACCCCTCTCCAAAGCCGAATAGCAAAGGTTGAGTTCCCGGGTCGGCGCACGGCCACAGCATAAAATCCCAGCTCGCCGCGGCAAGCCACAGGCGACCTGAGCTCGCGCCGCCGCGGCGTCCAAGCGGCTGGCGCCGCGCGCCGGCGTCACCTACGCTGCGGCGCGATGGATGACACCCCCCCTTCCCGGCCCGACGGCCCCCCGCCGCCGATCAAGACGCCCTGCATCCAGGTCTGCGTGATCGATGGCGAGACGGGGCTGTGCATGGGCTGCTATCGCCAGCTGTCGGAGGTCGCCGGCTGGTCGCGCCTCACCGACACCGACCGGGCCCGGATCATGACCGAGCTGCCGGACCGCCGCGCCCGCATCCGCCCCGAAAAGCTGGCGATGTTCAGCTGAACTGAGCCCTTCCCAGTCAGGTTGCCTCAACCCGAGGGGAGGAGAAGGGCTCCAGATATAGCGACGACCCTGTTCTTTCCCGGATGACTTGATCCGGGTCAGCCGGGACAGGGTCTAGCGGCGTTCACGCCTTGCAAACCCGCGAGCCGCTATCATGGGGCCAACGAAAGGCTCACGGGCCGTGGGATGAGGCGCCGCCAGGGTGTCGAACGCTTGGAAATTCGTGATGGTGGCGGCGGTGGCGGGGGTCTCGGCCCTGGTCAGCGCCCAGGCCGTGGCCCTGCTGGGTCCGCGCGAACCGCAGCTTCGCGCGGCGCGCGCCGAGGCCAGCCTGCCGATGACCGACCCCGCGCCGTCACGCGGGGGCGCCGGCGCCAGTATCCCCAAGGCCGGCGACGGCCACTATTGGGCCGAGGGCGAGGTCAACGGCTCGCCGGTCCGCTTCCTGGTGGACACCGGAGCGACCGCCGTGGCTCTGACCCCGGACGACGCGCGCAGGCTGGGTTTCAACCTGGGCCAGCTGACCTATGCCTATCGCGTGGTCACCGCCGGCGGCCACACCCGCGCCGCGGCCGTCAAGCTGGCCTCAGTGACCGTAGCCGGGGCCCGGCTCGACGATGTGGACGCCCTGGTGATCGAGAAGGGTCTCGACACCTCGCTGCTGGGCATGACCTATCTAGGCCGCCTCGCCAGCTTCCACGCGACCCGCCAGGCGCTGACTCTGCGCCCCTGACACTGCGGCCAGGGCGGCGTCGACGACCTCCAGGCCCGCGCCCGGCTTCACGCTCTCGACGGTCAGGATCCGCCGCCAGGTCCGCGCCCCGGGCGTCCCGTGAAACAGGCCTAGCATGTGCCGGGTCATGGCCGCCAGGTGGGTCCCCGCGGCCAGCTCGCGCGCGATATAGGGCCGGTATCTGCTCACGGCCTGGGCCGCGCTCAACGTCTCGGCCTCGCCGAACAGCCGGGCGTCAACCTCGCCCAGCAGGCCCGGCGTATGATAGGCTGCGCGCCCCAGCATCACCCCGTCCACATGCGCCAGGTGCGCCTGCGCCGCCTTCAGCGAGGCGATCCCGCCGTTGATCACGATCGTCAGGCCCGGCCGCTCGCGCTTCAGGCGGTAGACCAGGGGATAATCGAGCGGCGGCACGTCGCGGTTCTCCTTGGGCGACAGCCCCTTCAGGTGCGCCTTGCGCGCATGGACCACGAAATGCCGGACCCCGACGGCGGCGCAGGCGTCCACCAGCGCAAACAGGCTCTCGTGCGGATCCTGGTCATCGACGCCGATCCGGCATTTGACCGTCACCGGGACCGTCACGGCCGCGGCCATCGCCGCCATGCCCCGGGCCACCAGCTCCGGCTCCAGCATCAGGCAGGCGCCGAAGCGGCCGGACTGCACCCGGTCCGACGGACAGCCGACGTTGAGGTTGATCTCGTCATAGCCTTGCGCCTCGCCGATCCGCGCCGCGGCGGCCAGGTCCGCCGGGTCCGATCCGCCGAGCTGCAGGGCCACGGGATGCTCCACCGGATCGAACGCCAGCAGCCGCGCGCGGTCACCGTGCAGGATCGCGCCGGTGGTCAGCATCTCGGTGTAGAGCATCGCCCGCGACGTCAGCGCCCGATGCAGAACCCGACAGTGCCGGTCCGTCCAGTCCATCATCGGGGCCACGGACAGTCTATGTATCTGATTTATTGTAGTCGTTACCATTTAGATCAGTGCGCTCTCGGCTCGGCGGCTGCAATTTCGTACGCAATCGCACGCCCCCACTCGCAACGTGCCGACAATTCTGTGCACCCATAGGTGACCTCGATCCGCAAACATATCTCCGGAGCATGGCGCGTCCAGGTTCCCCGCAGGGGACGGACGTTGAGCGAGACCTTCGTCTGCTACGCCGACGCCGAGAGTACGCCAACGCCAAGCGATGGGGCGCCGAGGCCGAGCGCCATGAAAATGAGCCGCCGCAACGCGAACCGCCCGCCGGATCCGGAACTCCGGACCGACGGCGCGCTCGGCTCCCTTTGCACGAGGCTAGAAGATCAGCACGCGGTCGGCGGCGGCCGTGGCTTCGGCGAGGGCGTCCATAGTGCTGCGCTGGGCGCCGGCGACCAGTTCGCCATCGGCCAGCGCGCGCGCGGCCATGCAGCTTCCGCAGGCCAGGACACGACCCTTGGCCAGCACGACGCGGACCAGCATGTGCTCGAGGTTGTAGTAGCCCTGCGGCGTTTTCTGCCCAGCCTTGGCGGCGAGGATCGCGTCGCCCATCAGGAAGACAGTGACCTCCGCCCGCGCGTCGGCCTTCAGCAAAGCCAGCGTCAGGCTCAGGCCGTTGTAGGTCCGCTCGCCGCCATAGGGCGCGTCATTGAGAATGGCGAGGAGGCGCATGGTGGCCCTTTGCCAGCCCTGGCCGGTGGTGGCCCATGTCGCCGCACAGGACCTGGTCGGCCTTGGCCTTCTGGTCCGCTGTCAGGGCGTCATAGAGCGGGGAGACGGCCGTCCTGACCTTGCGCAGGGCCTCCAGGTGCGCGGTCATCATAGTCTCGTGCCGTTCCAGCCGCTCCGGCAGAGGCCCGGTCATGGTCATCATGCCGGCCCCTGGCGCAGGGGGGTGGCCAGACCCATGCATCATGTTCATGTCGCGCCGCATGGCCTCGGCGCTGGATTTTTCCGCCTCCACGAAGGTGTTCCACTGCGACGACTGCGCATCGGTGATCTTGAGATCAGCCTTGGCCGCGGCGAGGCGCGCGTCGGAGAGGCCCACGCACATCATTGCCCCCATTCCCATCGCGTCATGGCCCATCATGCCGGGCTCCATCATGCCGTGATCCATCATGCCGTGATCCATCTTGGCATGACCGGCCATCGCATCCGCCTGCGCGGACTTGGGCGGATCGGCGGCGTAGGCGGCGGACCCGAGGCCCATCGCGGTGGCGAGGAGCAGAGACGCTAGGGCAATACGCATGGCTCGATCCTTCGGGTGATTCGTCACCCGCAGACTGGGCCGACCGTCCGACGCCGCCATGATCCAAATCAATCGTGCAGGGCCGGCACGCCGCTCATCGGCGAGGGGACTTTTGCGACGCCGCAGGCTTCGCCGAGATCCACCGTGAGCAGGGCGCTCTCAGTGTCGGCGCGCCGCCCGACGGTCAGCCCGAAGCCGGCGAAGAACAGCGGGAACAACCCAGCTCATCCCGTCGTCGAGGTTGTTCACCAGGCCCGCCTGTGACACGGCGAAGGGGTTGCGGTCGCCGAAGGCTGTGCGCCAGGTAGCAGGGTGCGTTTTCGGTCATCACCCTAGAGACGGTGACGCGGTGGCCGGGGGGCGTCGAAGCGGCCGAGCTTCTTGATGTCGAGGTGGAACACTCGCCGCGGCGCTCGCGCACGTAGCGGACCACCGCTGCCGGCGCAGCGCGAGGATCTGCGCCACCGCCTCGGACGGCGTCGGCCAGGGCACCGAACTCAGATTAACAGACTACAAATATTCTCTGTCATCCCGGCCGTAAGCCTGCGCACGCAGGCTGAAGCGCCGGGACCCAGAGTCCCCACACAGGCCGTTCTGGGTCCCGGCGCGGCCTTTCAGGCCGGCCCGGATGTCAGAATTTATGGGTGTGCCTGACAAATTAAACCCAGTTCGTTGCCCTGCGGCGTCGGCTGATCGTGCTTGCGAAACCGCGAGGAGCGGTCGGAAAATCCCGCCGGGCCTTCCGGCTCGAAGCGTTTCACCCATCTTCCGACGGTCTCGGCGCTGAACGGGTAACAGGCCTTCCCGAGGGCACGGCGATCCGGGGACAGTAGCGCATTGCAAGCTCCGCGGATCGCGACGGCGCCGCCTAAAAATCCCGGGAATCCGCTATCGGTCTATGTGAAGAAGGGCGTTCAAGCGGTAGGCGGCGACGACCGCGGCCCCACGGGTGGCGATCACGCCGCTCTGAGCCGCCAGAGCCTCGCGCTCGGCATCGAGCAGGTCGAGGGTCGGCTTCTGGCCGACACGCACTTCGTGGCGCACGCTGTCGAGCGCGGTCGCGGCCGCGGTTGCCTGATCGGCGGCGACGACAACGAGGGCGCGGGAGGTTTCGACATCTTCCCAGGCGCCGATCACCGCCTCGCGCACCTCGGCGCGCGCCGCGTCCAGTCCTGACTGCGCTCCGCGGGCGCCGGCCCGGGCCTCATCGACGCGACCGTTGATCGCGCCGCCGGCAAAGAGGGTCCAGCGACCTTGGACGCCCACCGTGACGTCGTCGGCGCGATAGCCGGGGAAGAATTGGTCGCGCGAGGTGCTGGCGGTCGCGGTCAGGGCCAGGCTGGGCAGCCGTTCAGCCTGGGCGAAGCGCACGCCGGCGGCGGCGGCGCGCGCCGCGGCCTCGGCGGACAGGAGCGCGGGGCTGGACCGAAGGGCGACGGCAACGGCCTCTTCCAAGGACGCCGGCGTCGGCGGCGGCGCGGGCAGCGGCTCCAGCGCCTGCGGCTCAGAGCCGACGACGGACATGAAATGCGCGCGGCTGCGCGCACTGTCGCCGGTGGCGCGGGTCAAGCCCGCGCGGGCTTCCGCCAGGCGCGCCTGGGCCTGGGCAAGCTCGGTCCGGGCCACCTCGCCGGCCTTGAAGCGCAATTCCGCCTGGCGCGCGATCTCTTCCATCTGTCGCACCTGGGCCTCGTTGAGCGTCAGGATGCCCTTGGCGCTCAGGACGGCGACATAGGTTTCGGCCGCCAGCGCCGCGAGCCGCGACTTGGCGCCTCCGGCCTGGGCCAGGGCCGCGTCGCGGCCCTCCCGGGCGCGGTCGATGGCGGCGGTGACCGCGCCGCCGGTGAACAGCGGCTGGCGCAGCTCCAACACCACGGCGCGCGGGGAGACGTGGCTCTTCCCGAACCCGAAGAAACCGCCCAGAGCGGTGGTCCCCGAGCCCGACTGCCCCGTGAGCGCGAGCGTCGGCAGGCGCCCGGCCCGCGCCTGCGCCAACCTCGCCTCGGCTGCGTCGGCCTGCGCCTTTGCTTGCGCAAGCCCCGGATTGCCGTGCTGCGCCAATGCGATCGCTTCCGGCAGCGAGAGGGCTTGCGCCCCCCGCGCCGTAGCAAGGGCGAGCGATAGGCTCAGCGCCAGTATCGCGCGGCGCGGGGTCAACGGAAGGCGGGGCCCGGCTTGAACCCCAGCTTCTTGAAGACCATCGCCGCGGGGCAGAAGCCGGTGAAGGCGGACTGGATCATGTTGAGGCCTGCGAGCACCGCCAGCCCGATCCACCAGACGTTCACATAGTGCGCCAGCGCCACGCTCAGCAGGATCACGAAGCCGGCGAAGATGAAAACCACACGGTCGACCGTCATGATCAACCTCCCGATTGGGCCCGGGCTTGCGCCGGAGCCAGGGCCTGGCGCGTCCAGGCGACGATCTGGTCGGCGCTCATCGCGCCGGCGGTGCGGGCGATGGCCCGGCCGTCCCTGAAGAGCAGCAGGGCGGGGATACCGGAGACGCCGAGCTCGCCGGCGGCCTGCGGCTCGGCCTCCGAATTCAGCTTCAGCAGCCGGACATCAGGCTGCAGCCTGGCGGCAGCGGCGGCGAACTGAGGGGCCATGGCGCGGCAGGGTCCGCACCATGGGGCCCAGACGTCCACCAGCACCGCCGCGCCCTTGGTGGAAGCGCGATGGGCGCCCAGGGCCTTGGCGTTCACCTCCACAGGGTGGGCGGAGAACAGCGGCTCGCCGCAGCGACCGCATTTGGCCGCCAGCGGATCCTTGTCATCGGGCGTGCGATTGGCGGCGCCACAGGCGGGGCAGATGAACTGGCGCATCGGACGCCCCTCAGCCCTTGAGCTTTCGCAGGCCCATCACATCCAGGGCGAGCTTTTCGTAAAAGGGTTCGCTCTCGCCGCGCCTGATCTTACCCAGGAAGTATTTCTCGAAGGCGACCTTGGCGAGGTGGACCCACTTGCCCTCGGCCGACCAGTTGACGTTGCGCGGCGGGATCTGCGGCTGGGCGACGAAGGCCACGCCGCCATCCCCGAAGTCAGCCAGGCAGAAGGCATTCCAGGTCGCCTCGTTGGTGGTCGGTTGGCCCTCGATGATCTGGCCCAGGTTCTTGGCTATGGCGGTGACCATGCTTTCGATCATGAAGCCGGTCTTGGGCACGCCCACCGGCACCGGCGTCTTTCCCGTCGGCGCGATGGCCACGCAGACGCCCAGCGCGAAGACGTTGGGGAAGGTCGGATTGCGCTGGTGCTTGTCCACGACGATGAAGCCGCGCGGATTGGTCAGGCCTTCGATCCCGAGAACGGCGCCGACCCCCCGGAAGGCCGGCAGCATCATCGAATAGGCGAACGCCAGGTCGTGGGCGGCCTTCACTGAACCGTCGTCGGCGATCTCCTCGATATGCATCATGCCGGCCTCGACCGAGGCCACCTTGGCGTTGGTCACCCACTTGATGTGCCGATTGCGCATTTCGCTCTCGAGAAGGCCCTTGGTATCGCCCACGCCGTCGAGGCCGAGGTGGCCGATGTAGGGCTCGGAGGTGACGAAGGTCATCGGCACGCGGTCGCGGATCTTCCGGCGCTTCAAGTCGGTGTCCAGGAGCATGGCGAATTCGTAGGCGGGCCCAAAACAGGACGCCCCCTGCACGGCCCCGACCACGATGGGGCCCGGGGTTTCGACAAAACGGTCGAACGCCTCGGCGGCCATCTCGGCGTGGTCGACATGGCAGACCGATTGGGTGAAGCCGCCGTGCGGACCCAGGCCGGGAATTTCATCAAAGGCCAGCTCCGGCCCGGTGGCGATAATCAGGTAGTCGTAGTCGACAACCTGACCGTCATTCAGCTCGACCCGGTTCTCTGCCGGCGAGACACGCTTGGCGCCGACGCCGGAAAATCCGATTCCCCGCTTCTTGAAGACCGGCGGCAGATCGACCTCGATTGCGCCGCGCTTGCGCCAATGGACCGCGACCCATGGGTTGGACGGCACAAAATGGAAGGTGTCGCCCAGCGACACGACGCTGACCGCAGCGCGATCCCCGACGGCGAGCTTGACCTCGAAGGCGGCGATCGCGCCGCCCAGTCCGGCGCCCAGTATGACGATCTTGGTCTTGGCCACGCTCAGTCTCCTCCGACGGCTTCATCGTGCGCGGAGCTTCTGCCCAATCCGCCCCATCCGCTTTGACCTCGATCACGGCGGGGCGCGGCAGCGGTCCCTAGGGTGATGGTCGATGCTGGTTGACTAAATATGTATATCTACGCATATACGCAACTATAAACTTGTTAAATCTCCCCTGATCTCGGCTTGCTCGTCACGCGCGGGCTCAGGCCACACCTCTCTCCAGGAGCCCGTCGATGTCCGGCGCCCGCAAGACCCAGGACCTCACCGCCCACGAACTGAGGGCCGGCCTCGCTGCCTCCGAGATCCTGCTGATCGACGTGCGCGAACCGGACGAATTCGCCCTTGAGCGAATTCCAGGCGCGGTAAACGTCCCGCTTTCGACCTTCAGTTCCGATGCGCTCCCCGAGGCCGGCGGCAAGCGCGTCGTGTTCCATTGTGCTGGCGGCAAGCGCTCCGCCTCAGCCGTTGACCGCTGCGGCGCGGCCGAGCCGGGCCCCGATGCGCAGCTGGCTGGCGGAATTGCCGCCTGGAAAGCCGCCGGCCTGCCGACGGATCGCGGCGTTTAGCCAGTTGCCTCGGGACCAACAGGAAGGGCGAACCATGGCATCATGGCCATATCTGATCGGCGCGCTGGGCGGCGTTCTGCTCCTGGGCGCCTGCGGTGAGGCCAAACAGGCTGCGCCGGGCCCCGCGATGGCGCCGGCCATCGGACGGCTGATCGTGCGCGCGCAGGTCGTCGCCGACATGAAGCCCGTCCCGGCGACCCTGAGCACGCGTGACATGGCTGACGCCCGAGCGCGCATCTCTGGCGTGCTCGTGACCCTGGCGGTCAAGGCGGGCGACATCGTCGGCCGGGGCCAATTGGTCGCCCGGGTGAAGGATGACCGGCTCGCCCTGCAGACCGGCGCCTTCGACGCCCAGGTCACCGCCGCCGCGGCCGAAGCCACCCGCGCCCAGGCCGATCTGGCCCGAACCCGCGATCTCTTCTCACACGGCGTCTACGCCCAGGCCCGGCTCGACCAGGTCGAGGCGCAGGCCAAGTCCGCCGGCGCCGCCCTCGCGGCGGCTCGCGCGCAGCGCGGCGCCAGCGCCGAACTGGGTGCGCAGGGCGCGATCCTCGCGCCCGCCGCCGGGCGAGTGCTCGTGGCCGATGTTCCGGTCGGCTCGGTGGTCATGCCGGGGCAGTCGATCGCCAGGATCACCGCCGGCCCGATCGTCGTTCGCATCGAACTGCCCGAGGGACAGGCTCGCGCGCTCAGGGTCGGCGACCTCGTCCAGCTGGCGGCGGAGGACCTGCGCGGCGTCGCCACCCAAGGGACCATCACCCAGGTCTATCCTTCGGTCACCGGCGGGCAGGTGACCGCCGACGTAAGCGCAGCGGGCCTGCCGCAGGACCTGATCGGCCAGCGCGTTCGTGCGCGAATCAAGGTGGGCGAACGCTTGGCGCTGATCGTGCCGCGGACCTATATCGCGACCCGGTTCGGGGTCGACTACGCCCGTCTCGTCCGCGCCGACGGTACAGTGTCGGAGACGCCGGTCCAGACCACCGCCGGGCCTTCGGCAGCCGCCGTCGAAGTCCTTTCCGGCCTGAGGACCGGCGACGTACTGACCCCGGCCAGGGCGGCCAAGTGAACCTCGGCCTCTCCGGACGGCTGACCCGCGCGACCATCCGCTCGCCGCTGACGCCGCTCTTCCTGCTGGCCGCCATCGCCGTCGGGCTGCTGGCGCTGGTGTCGATCCCGCGCGAGGAAGAGCCGCAGATCAGCGTGCCCATGGTCGACATCATGGTGGCTGCGCCGGGCCTGCGGGCGGCGGACGCGGTCGAGCTGGTCGGCAAGCCGCTGGAAACGATCGTCAAGAGCTTGGCTGGCGTCGAGCACGTCTACACCTTCGCCGACGACAACCAGGTCATGGTCACCGCCCGATTCAATGTCGGGACCGATCCTGACACCGCGGCCGTACGCATCCACGAGAAGATCCGCGCCAACTACGATCGCATCCCGGCAGGTATTCCAGAGCCGCTGATCCAGACCCGCGGCATCAATGACGTCCCAAGCCTGGTCCTGACCCTGTCGCCCAAGCCCGGCGCCGCCGGCCAATGGACGGACCAGGCGCTCTTCGAGCTGGCCGGCAAGCTACGGACCGAAGTCGCCAAGGTCGACAATGTCGGCCTGACCTTCATCGTCGGCGGCCGGCCGCAGGAGATCCGCGTCGAGCCCGATCCGGCGCGGCTGGCGCAGCACGGGGTGTCGCTGGGCGCCCTGATGGACACCATCCGTCAGGCCAACCGGGCGTTCCCGGCTGGACAGGTTCGTAACGGCGGCCAGGCCGTCGATGTCACGGCCGGACGCACCCTCGCCAACGCCACCCAGATCGGCCTTCTCGCCCTGCCCTCCACCAAGGGCGAGACCGTCTACGTCCGCGACGTCGCCCAGGTCCTCGAGGCGCCGCGCGAGGATCAGGCGCGCGCCTGGCGCTACGCCCGGGTGGGGCAGGGCTGGAGCGAGGCGCCGGCGGTCAGCCTGGCCATCGCCAAGCGCAAGGGCGCCAACGCCGTCGTCGTTTCCCAGGCCGTCCTGGCCCGGGTCGAGGCGCTGAAGGGCACGCTCCTCCCGGACAGTCTTAGCGTTGCCGTGACCCGCGACTATGGCGCGACCGCCAACGACAAAGCCAACGAGCTCTTGTTCCACCTCGGGCTGGCGACGCTCTCCATCGTCGTGCTGATCGGCTTCGCGATCGGCTGGCGTGAGGCGGCTGTCACCGCCGTGGTCATCCCGACCACGATCCTCTTGACACTCTTCGCCTCGAATCTTCTTGGCTACACGATTAACCGGGTCAGCCTGTTCGCCCTGATCTTCTCGATTGGCATCCTCGTCGACGACGCCATCGTCATGATCGAAAACATCGCCCGGCATTGGGCGATGGCCGACGACCGAAGCCGGGTCGATGCGGCGATCGACGCCGTGGCCGAGGTCGGCAATCCGACCGTGGTCGCCACCCTGACCGTGGTCACCGCCCTGCTGCCGATGCTGTTCGTCTCCGGTCTGATGGGTCCCTACATGGCGCCGATCCCGGTCAACGCCTCAGCGGCCATGGTGTTCTCCTTTTTCGTCGCCGTGGTCATCGCGCCCTGGCTGATGGTGCGTTTCGCCCGCAAGACGCTGGCCGTCGGTCATGGTCACCATGGCGAAGGCAAGCTTGGCGCGCTCTATCGCACGGTCGCCGGCCGGGTGATCGCCACCCGCCGGAGTGCTTGGACCTTTCTGATCGGGGTCGGCCTCGCCACCCTGGTCGCCTGCGCCATGTTCGCAACCAAGACTGTGACGGTGAAGCTCCTGCCCTTCGACAATAAGTCGGAACTGCAGGTGGTGTTGGACATGCCCGAGGGGACCTCCTTGGAGGCGACGCAGCGCGCGCTAGCCGACGCCGCCGCGATCACCAAGACCTTGCCGGAGGTTGTCGCCGTCGACGCCTATGCCGGCACGGCCTCGCCGTTCAACTTCAATGGCCTCGTCCGCCACTACTATCTGCGCAACAAGCCGGAGATGGGCGATCTGTCAGTGGCCCTGGCCGAGAAGGGCGAGCGACATCGCGCCAGCCACGCCATCGCGCTCGATCTGCGCCAGAAGCTCGCCAAGGTCGCCCTGCCGACCGGCGCAGCGATCAAGGTGGTCGAGGCGCCGCCCGGACCGCCGGTGATGGCGACCCTCCTGGCCGAGGTCTATGGGCCCGACGCCCAGACTCGACGCGCCGTCGCTGAGCGGGTGAAGGCGACCTTCCATTCGGTGCCCTACATCGTCGACATCGACGACAGCTACGGTCAGCCGCGCCCAGGCCTGCGGCTGGTCCCCGACCGCGACCGGCTCGAAGCCCTGAAGGTCAGCGACCGCGACGTCTATGATTCGGTCGCCGCCGCCCTGGGAGGGCAGGTGGTCGGCTACGCTCATCGCGGCGAAGGTCGCGACCCTCTGGAGATCTCGGTGCGCCTGCCGCAATCGGCGCGCAGCTGGGGCGAAGGGTTGGCCGCCGTGCCGGTAGCTGTGTCGCAAGGCGCGGGTGGCGGTCGGCTGGTATCGCTGGGCGAGGTCGCCACGGCCTCCAGCGAACCCGGCTCCACCCACATCTTCCGCCGCGACGGCCGCGACGTGGACATGATCATGGGCGAGCTCGCCGGGGCCTATGAGGCCCCCATCTACGGCATGATGGCCGTCGACAAGGCCATCCGCCAGGGCGACTGGAAGACTGTCCCCAAGCCCGAAATCCGCATGCATGGCCAACCGGACGACGAGAGCCGTCCGACCGTGCTGTGGGACGGCGAGTGGGAGATCACCTGGGTAACCTTCCGCGACATGGGCGCCGCCTTCGGTGTCGCCATCCTGGGCATCTATGTCCTGGTCGTCGCCCAGTTCAAAAGCTTCCGCCTTCCGCTAGTGATCCTGACCCCGATCCCGCTGACCTTGGTCGGGATCGTCATCGGCCACATCCTGTTCCGGGCGCCATTCACCGCCACGTCGATGATCGGCTTCATCGCGCTCGCCGGCATCATCGTGCGAAACTCGATCCTGCTGGTGGACTTCATCCGCCACAGCCAGACCGAGGGGCGGCCTTTGCGCGAGGTCCTGCTGGAGGCCGGCGCGATCCGCTTCAAGCCGATCGTGCTCACGGCCGCGGCGGCCATGATCGGCGCCGCCGTGATCCTCTCGGACCCGATCTTCCAGGGCCTGGCGATCTCGCTGCTGTTCGGCTTGGCGTCGTCGACACTCCTGACCGTGTTGGTCATCCCCGCGATCTACATCGTGCTGCGCGACGATGGCCGCCCGGCAATTCGCGACGCTTGATGCTGCGTGCGTACATTCTACAATAAGCACATGAAGGTTGCCGGCCGCGAGATCTCCAGCGACGTATCGGAGCTTGAGGACTGCGCGCAACCGGCCGCGCGTCTCCTCAAACTCTTGGCAAGCGAACAGCGCCTCTTGCTGCTTTGCCGTCTCATCGAAGGCGAGACGTCGGTGGGAATCCTGGCCGAACACGCGAGGCTCGCCCCATCAACGACCTCGCAACACCTGGCCAAAATGCGAGCCGAAGGCTTGGTGGCGACGCGACGCGAAGGCCAAACCATCTACTACCGCTTGGACGATCCCGCCGTCGTGCGGATCCTGGCGACGCTGCGGGACATCTACCGGGCCAAATAGCCGCAATATCGGCGCGAACCTTGGATGGGGTCGTGTCCCGGGTGGTGATGTTGCCGGGCGGTAGCGGCGCCGCTCGCGAAGCGCGCCGTTCACGGCCGCTATGCCGCGGCTTGGCGGGCTACAGCGGGGTGGATCAACAGAGATTGGGGGAACGAAAGCGAAGGAGAACACGAACGTTCGTGGGCAATCGGCGCGGGCGGATCGACGGCGGGGTCATGGGGGCGTTCCGACTGACTCCGGGTCACCGTCCGCCGTCGGTCCATGGCGGCCCCGCTTCAGGCGGCCCGGCTCTGGCGCAGGGGGGCGCGGCGCCTGCCCGGCCGGGTCCGTGCGGGGATTTCGAACGTCACCCGCAGGCCGCAACCCTCGGTTCCTGCTTCGGCGAAGATCCGGCCCCCGTGCAACTGGATGATGCTGCGCGAGATGGTGAGCCCCAGCCCTGAGCCGCGATCGCTGCTGGACGGCGCGCCGAACCGCACGAATCTCTCGAAGATGCGCTCGCGCTGGTCGCCGGTCAGGCCGGGCCCCTCGTCCTCGATGCTGACCCGCCACAAGCCCGCGCCAAGGGTCGAGGTCATGACGATCCTGCCGGCGCGCGGCGAGGCGTTGATGGCGTTGGTCACCACATTCAGCAGCACCTGGCGAATCCACTTCTCCTCGAACGCCACCTCATCACAGCCCGCATGGCTGTAGGTGAACCGGCGGCCCGAGTGCTCAGCCAGCGCCACGGCGTCCTGGGCGAAAACGTCGAGGAATTTCCCGGGGTCGTCATAGGCGAGTTTCAGTCCGATCGCCTTGGCCTCGGCGCGCGACAGGAACAGGAGTTCATCGATGATCTGGTTGAGCCGCGCCAGTTCCTCGATCTGCACCACCACCGCCTCGATCTGCACCGGCGACAGGTCTCCGTCCCGCAGCATCTTCTCCGCGTGCAGGCGAATGAGCGACAGGGGGGTCTTCAGCTCGTGCGAGGCCTCGTCGGAGAAGCGGCGGACCTGGTCGAAAGCCGACTCCAGCCGGTCGAAGGTCTGGTTCAACAGCCGCGCGAGGTCGGAAATCTCGTCGGAGACGTCGGACACCGGAATGCGCTCGGAGAGGTTGTCGGAACCGATGCGGTTGGCGGTCTCGCGGATCAGCCGGACGGGCCGCAGGATCAGGCGCGACAGGCCAAGACCGATGGCCAGGCTGACCACCAGCATGGCGGCCAGAAGCGCCAAGCAGACATCGGTATATTCCCGCATGCCGTCGCGGATGGATCGCGAGGAGGTGGCGATGGCGACATCGAACGGGGGCAGCAGGAACTCGTCGGCGCGGACCTCGCCAGCGCCGGGCATGGTGGCGCTGTAGGCCCGCTTGCCCTTCACGTCGGGGATGTGGCGGCCCTTCAGGTTCCGTGAGTTGAACCTCACATCGCTATTGGGGATTTCGATGGATATGTAGAACAGCACTGAGCCGGACTCGCTCACGTCGCGCAGCCGATCGTCCATGATCTTCGAATTCAGCGTCTTGTAGTCAGGGCCGAGGTGGGCCTTGAGCTGGCGGAATTCCGCCTCGTTGAGCTGGTCCAGGCCGTGCGTCAGCCGGCTCTCCAGCAACTGGTAGCCGACCAGGAAGAGGATCGCCAGGGTGACGGTCGACGCCAGGGCGTACCAGAACGTCAGCCGGACCCCGATCGACCTCATCATCGTCATAGCATCTGGTAGCCGATGCCGCGCACGGTCTTGAAGACCGGACGGCCCAGGGCTCCTTCCATCTTGGCGCGCAGCCGGCTCATGTAGACGTCGAGCAGGTTCGTATCGACGTCATAGTGCGAGGACCAGATCTTCTCGGAGATCAGGGTGCGGGTGAGGACCCGCCCGCCATTCTGCATGAAGATTTCGAGCAGGGCGTACTCGCGCCCGGTCAGGTCGATGGCCCCGTCGTTGACGTGGACCGTATGGCCCAGAAGGTCGAGCCGGATGCCGTTGCGCTCCAGCAGGCTCTGTTTGACGACCGATTGGCGCCGCAGCAGGGCCCGCATCTTGGCCAGCAGTTCCTCGACGCTGAACGGCTTGGGGAGGTAGTCGTCCGCGCCGACGTCGAGTCCCTTGATGCGGTCTTCGAGGCTGTCGCGCGCCGACAGGATCAGCACCGGCTCGGTGAACCCGCTGGCGCGCCACTCGCGCACCAGGTCGAGGCCGTCGCCGTCGGGCAGATTGAGGTCGAGCACCACCAGGTCGTACTTGGTCTCGACCAGCGCGTTGGCCGCCTCGGCGCAGGTCTGCACCCAGTTGGCTGTGTGGGCGTGTTCCGACAGCGCCTGGCGCAGGAAGATTCCCAGGCGCGCTTCGTCTTCGACGATAAGAACTTTCATGCGCGCGACACCGCCGGATCCCGAACGGACCGAAGGCAAGTATCCACGCCTCCCGGACCTCCTACAACAGCGCCGCGACTACCTGAACAAGCATTCAGAATGACGATAGGGAACATTCAGGTTCGACGCCTAGCTGTGGGCCGTCGGAAGTCCCGCCCCGTCGACGGCGGGCCTGGGGGCCTTCGATCAAAAGAAGATCACCTGGGGAGGTCCACCATGCGCCACACGTGGCTCGGCGTCGTTCTGGCGGTCGCACTCTGCGCGCCGGCGACGGGTCAGGCGGCGGCCGCCTACCGGCTGCAATCGTCCGTCACCCTGAAGGGCGCGGCGCCGGGGTGGGACTACCTCACCTACGACGCGGACCGCGGCTACCTGTTCCTCGGGCGGCGCAAGGATGGCGTCACCGTCGTTGACAGCGCGTCGGGCCAGGTGGTGGGCAAGGTCGAGAATTCCGAAGGCGCCAACGTCGCGGCGCTGGCGCCGGAACTCGGGCGGGGCTTCACCGCCAACGGCGACGGCAGCACCACGATCTTCGACCTCAAGACCCTGAAGGCGGTCGAGCGGGTCAAGCTGGGCGTGGCGGCCGACGCCGCGTTCTTCGATCCGGCGACCCGCCAGGTGGTCTTTACCCTCGGCGACAGCAAGGAACTGGTGTTCGTCGATGGCGTCAGCGGCCGAATCTCGGCGCGGCTGCCGATGCCCGCGGAAGAGCTCGAAGGCCTGGTGATCGCCGGCGACGGCACCCTCTTTGTCAATGAGCGCGACCTCAACAAACTGGCCCATGTCGACCTGCGGACCCATCGCCTGCTGGCGGAATGGTCCCTGCCTGGCTGCGAAATGCCGACCGGCCTGGCCATGGATCCCGCCGCGCGGCGACTGTTTGTCGGGTGCAAGGGAGATCACCCGGTGCTCGCCGTGGTGGACGCGGTCACGGGCAAGGTTGTCGCCACCCCCGAGATCGGTCGCGGCAACGACGGCGTGGTGTTTGACGCGCGGACGAAGCGGGTCTTCACCGCCAACGGAGTCGACGCCAACATCGTGATCTTCGACCAGCTATCGGCCGACGTCTATCGCCTGGCGATGGCCATCACCACCCGGCCGATCGCCCGCACCCTGGCCCTGGATCCGGTGACCGGCCGGGTGTTCACGATGACGGCGGAAGGCATGGTCGATCCGTCCCGGCCGGTGAACCGGCGCGCGGGAGCCTTCTATCCGAACCGCTTCTTCGACGACACCTTCACCCTGCTGACCTACGCGCCGCAATAGCCGGCGCGCCCATCAAGACCGCCGGCGCCGCCGGCGGGTCTGCCGCGGAAGGAAACGCTAAGAGATGTCCCAGGCACCCCCGGCGGACGCGCCACCCCTGGCCCAGGCGGCGCCCGACGCGCCCCCCGCCGGCCTGCGGCTGTGGTGGAGCCTCATGGACTTCCGCATCGGCATCGTGCCGCTGCCCGTGCTTGTGGTCATCGCCGGGGTGGCGGCCGTGTTCGTGCGCGCCGGCGAGGTGCCCGCCGACATCTTGATGAGCATCGCGGTGCTCGCCGCGGGCGGCTTTCTCTGCGCCGAGGTGGGCCGGCGGACGCCGCTGCTGCGCCACCTGGGTCTTGCCGCGATCCTGGCGACCTTCGCGCCGTCGTTCCTGGTCTATGTCCACGCCTTGCCGAAACCCCTTGTGAAGTCGATCACCACCTTCACCGACAGCTCCAACTTCCTCTACCTGTTCATCGCCGCGATCATCGTCGGCTCGATTCTGGGCATGGACCGGCGGATGCTGATCGCCGGCTTCGCGAAGATCTTCATTCCGCTCATCCTCGGGTCGGTGGCGGCCTTTGGGGTCGGCTGCAGCGTCGGCGTCGCGCTCGGCCTGGGGTTCAAACATACGCTGTTCAAGATCGTTGTGCCGATCATGGCCGGCGGGGTCGGCGAGGGCGCCGTCCCGCTGTCGGTGGGCTATGCGCAGTTTTCCCACCAGCCGCAGGGCGGCCTGTTCGCGGAGGTCCTGCCCATCGTCATGCTGGGCAGCCTGACAGCCATCGTCCTGGCCGGAGCCCTGAACTTCGTCGGCAAGCGGTTCCCCAGCCTGACCGGCGAAGGGCGCCTGCAGCCCGGCGAGCAGGACGTTCCGCTGGAGGCGGAGGCGCAGGCGGAGGCGCACGCCAACAGCGACCCCCAGACGATCGGCGCGGCGCTGCTGATGATCGTGACCCTCTACCTCCTGGGCGCCGTGGCCCAGAAGCTCTGGC
Organism: Phenylobacterium sp.; assembly: GCF_031360265.1. GTDB lineage: Bacteria > Pseudomonadota > Alphaproteobacteria > Caulobacterales > Caulobacteraceae > Phenylobacterium. The sequence continues at coordinate 1,934 of NZ_JANMBF010000073.1, read as the reverse complement.
AATGGCCGGGACCGGTGGTGATGCTGGGCCTGGCGGTGGCCATGAAGCTCGCCCGGGTCGCGTCACCGGCGCTTGAGCGGGGCGCCTATGCGACCTATCGCTTCTTCTCGGCCTGCGTCACCTATCCGCTGCTGTTCGCCATCGGCGTCGCCAAGACGCCCTGGGCAAAGCTCATCTCGGCGTTCAATCTTCCCACCCTGGTGACCATCGTCGCGACCGTCGTGACCCTGATGGGGACGGGCTTCCTGGTCGCCCGGTTCGTGCGCATCTATCCGATCGAGGCGGCCATCGTGAACGCCACGCACTCCGGCCAGGGCGGAACCGGCGACGTGGCGATCCTGACCGCGGCGAACCGCATGCAGCTGATGCCCTTCGCGCAGATCGCGACGCGGATCGGCGGGGCGATCACCGTCACCATCGCCCTCATCGCCTACGCTCATTTTGGAGGCTGAACGGCGCGGGCGCCGGTCTATGCTGGCCTGCCTGCGTTGAGGTGAGGAGGACCCCATGACCGCGGCGCTCCCGATCCCCGCCGAGCGGCTGCTGGCGTTCTCATCGGCCGTCTGCGAAGCCGCCGGGATGGCGCCGGACGACGCCCGCCTCACCGCCGACACGCTGGTGCAGGCCGACCTGTGGGGGCACCAGTCGCACGGCGTCATGCGCCTGCCCGGGTATGTCGCGCGCCTGAAGTCGGGCGTGGTCAACCCCGTCGCCAGACTCCAGACCCTCGTGGACGCCGGCGCGGTCGGGGTGATCGACGGGGGTGACGGCATGGGCCAGGTGGTGGCGGCGGCGGCGGCGCGCGACGCCATTCGCCGGGCCCGGGCCCACGGCATTGGCGCGGTGGCGGTGCGCAACTCCAACCACTTCGGGACCGCCATGTACTTCACGCTGATGGCGCCGCCTCAGGGGTGCATCATGTTTCTGTCGACCAACGCCAGTCCGGCGATGGCGCCCTGGGGCGGACGGGAGAAAATGGTCGGCGCCAATCCCTGGTCCTGGGCGAGCCCGGCCGGCCGCCATCCGCCCATGGTGCTGGACATCGCCAACACCGGCGTGGCGCGCGGCAAGATCCATCTGGCCGCGCGGCGGCGGGAGCGGATTCCGCGCGGCTGGGCGATCGACGAGGACGGCGAGCCGACGGACGATCCGATGGCGGCCCTGGCCGGCAACATCCTGCCCATGGGCGACCACAAGGGCTATGGCATCGCGGTGATCATGGACGTGCTCAGCGGTGTCCTCACCGGCAGCGCCTTCGGGGACGCGGTCGCCGGACCCTTTCAGGCTGAAAGGCGCAGCGGCGCGGGGCACCTGCTGATCGCGCTCAACATCGAGGCCTTTGAGCCCCTGCCCCTGTTCAACAGCCGCATCGAGGCCCTCATCGCCGGCCTGAAATCGGCGAAGCTGTCCAAGGGCTTCGACGAGGTGCTCTACCCCGGCGAGCTTGAGGCCCGGCGCGCCGCGCGCCACCTTGCGGAAGGCCTCGCCCTGCCCGACCAGACGGTCGGCGAGCTGGACGATCTCGCCCGCGACCTGGGGATCGCCGCCCTGCGGGCGGGGTGAGCCGTGGGTATATTACTAATTACGGTGACAGTTGCAACAACCCCTAAATCACACTGTCCGGCTTCGGCTTGGGCCCGCGCTTGCCGGGCGCAAGGGTCATCCCCGTCCGCGCCTCCATCGCCGCGATCCAGGCCGGCGTCCCCACCGGCCGGCCGATCAGCTCGGCCTTGCGCAGCGGGCCATAGGCCGCCGCCTCGTCGAAATCCTGGTCCAGGAACGCCGCGAAGTCGCCCACCCGCTCAAGCGCCGGCTCGACCGTGACCACCCCGTCGCTGCGGCCGGCGATGTGCGCGGCCGTGCTCGACCAGCGCCAGTCCTGCGCCCGCGCCACAAGCCGCGCCCGCACCGGGTTCAGCGCCACATAGCGCAGC
>NZ_JANMBF010000090.1:0-3466 GCF_031360265.1 Phenylobacterium sp. | reverse complement strand
GAGACAGGCGGACGCCCCGCCGAGCTCTACCGCTTCAGACGCGAGATCCTGGGCGCGCGGCCGGTGTCCGGGCTGAGCCTGCCGCTGTTGCGGGAGTAGAAGCGGCCCACCGGGCCTTCAGCGAGGCCGAGGTGTCGCGCGATCCGTCGGGGCTCCACCCGGGCGGGCCGAACAGCCAACCGACGACGTATCGGGGCTGGCGCACGATGTCCTGGACGATGCCGATCCATTCATGAAAGGCGACGCGGACGATGTTGAAGGCGCCCAGGTTGTGCACCAGGCCGTAGCGGCAGGCCTCCTCCTCCAGCTCCGGCTGGAAGCTGCCGAAGAGGCGGTCCCACACGATCAGGATGCCGGCGTAGTTGCGGTCGAGGTAGCGCGGGTTCCTGGCATGGTGCACCCGGTGATGCGACGGAGTGTTGAACACCGCCTCGAACCAGCGCGGCATCCGGCGGATTGCCTCGGTGTGGATCCAGTATTGATAGACGAGGCTGATCCCCTTCTGGATGGCGACCATGGCCGGCGGGAATCCGAGCAACGAAAGCGGTAACCACAGCGCCCAGGTTCCCGCCAGGCCGCCGGTCCAGGTTTGCCGGAGCGCGGTGGAGAGGTTGTAGTGCTGGGAGGAGTGGTGGTTGACGTGCGCCGCCCACCAGATGCGCCGCTCGTGGCTGAGCCGATGGAAGGCGTAGTAGGTCACGTCCTCCAGCAGGAAGACCAGACCCCACGCCCAGACCGCCGTCATGGGGATGTTGAACAGCCGGTGGTGGTAGAGCCAGATCGCCGCGGCGAAGCTCAGGCCCGCGACCGGCAGGCCCGCCAGGGTCGAAACCAGGCCCATGCCCAGCGAGACCGCCGTGTCTCTGGTCTCGTAGTGCGCCTTCAGCTTGCCCAGGCGCGCGAAAGTGATTTCGAGAATGACCGTGAGGATAAAGAACGGAGTCGCCAGGGTGACCGGGTCGAACGACTTCATGCGGCCAGATCCGTCACCGGGCCGGGTGGGGAGCCTTGAGGCGGCCAGTCGGCGAGCGAGATCACCGCCCGGGGCGCGGCGACGTCCCGGAGATCGATAGAGACGCGGCCGTCCTTGACGCGTGCGGCCAGCGCCAGGGCCCAGGGGATCTGACGGGCCACGTAGCCGTCGCCCAGGCGGCAGAGCACCAGCGCCACGGCCCCTGACCGGGCCAGCGCGCCCCTGCCGTCGCGCCCCACCCACAGGTCCTCCAGCGTGCGGCCGGGGAACTCCTCGCCCAGGATGCGCCGGGCGCGGTCCTCGTCCAGCGGCGCGACGGGCTTGGCGATCCTCGCCCAGGCGGCCAGCGCCACGAGCACGGCGACCGCCAAGGCCGAGACCGCCAGCTGGATGAAGAACGCTTGGTTGGGAATGGCGAAATCCTCCGGGGGCCGGAGAGTCAGCCGGCAGCCGGCAGGCGTCAAGCGCCGCGGGGTCGCGGCGCTTGAGCCTTGATCGGCGGTCAGAACCGGTGGGCGTAACCCAGGGCGACGACGTCAGCGTGGCCGGAGCCGGAGCCGGTGAACTGCTCGCGGGTGTAATCGACGCGCACGCCGTTCACCCCGTCGAAGTGGTGCTGGGCGCCGACCCCGAAGTTCCAAGACTGGCCGTCCGCAACCCGCAAGACCCCCAGGGCCGAAGCCTTGGCGCTCTGCGAGCCGTAACCGATGCGGCCGATCAGGTCGGTGTTGGCCGAAAGCGGCGCAAACGCCACGCCGTAGATCGCCTCCTGGTTGGAGAGCTTCACCTTGGCCTTGACTCCGCCGACATTGACCCGGTCATCCTTGACCCCGCCGGCCAGTTCGCCCTCGACGCCAAACCAGGTGTTGAAGCGATAGCCGAGCCGGCCCTGCACCGCGCCCAGGTCAAGGCCGTCCGTATGGGCGTTGGCATAGCCGATCGATCCATAGACGCCGGCGGGGGACGCATCCTGCGCCTGAGCCGCGCCCGGCAGGGCGTAGAACGCCGCCAGGGCGGTCGCCGCGGCGATGAAGGTCTTCATGGGAATACTCCGTAGAGGTCGTGAACAGCCCTCACCCGCCTGGGATCGGGGGTAAACGCGGCGCGGGCTTGGCGGTTTAGCCACAATGAAATGGCGGACACCGTGTGTGGCTCGATGGTCACGAGGCGCTGACGCCCGCCCGGAGCGTGCTATCACTCGCCCTTCGCCGCCGGAGACGCCCCCTTGCCTGACGCCGTGATCGCCGCCACCGGCCTCTACACGCCCCCGCAGAGCCTCTCGAACGCCGAGCTGGTGGAGACCTTCAACGCGTATGTGGCGCGCTTCAACACGGCCAACGCAGGAGCCATCGCGGCGGGCGAGGTCGCGGCGCTCACACCCTCCTCGGTCGAGTTCATCGAGAAGGCCTCAGGCATCAAGTCACGCTACGTGGTCGACAAGTCCGGCCTGATCGATCCCGAGCTGATGCGGCCGAATATCCCCGAGCGGTCCAACGACGAACTCTCGGTGCTGGCCGAGATGGCCGTCGCCGCGGCGCGTCAGGCCATCGAACGCTGGGGCAAGCCCGCCAGCGAGCTCGACGCGGTGATCTGCGCGGCGTCCAACATGCAGCGCGCCTATCCGGCCATGGCCATCGAGGTGCAGCAGGCGCTGGGCATCGCCGGCTTCGCCTTCGACATGAATGTCGCCTGTTCCTCGGCCACCTTCGGCATCAAGACCGCCGCCGACTTCGTGGCCTCCGGCTCGGCGCGCGCGGTGCTGATGGTCAATCCGGAGATCTGCTCGGGTCACCTGAATTTCCGCGACCGCGACAGCCATTTCATCTTCGGCGACGTGGCCACCGCGGTGATCGTCGAGAGCGAGGCGACGGCGCCGAAAACCGGCAGGAACGCGGGCTGGGACATCCTTGGCACACGCCTGAAAACCCAGTTCTCCAACAATATACGCAACAACTTCGGCTTCCTGAACCGCGCCGCGCCCGAGGGGATCGGGGCTGCCGACAAGCTGTTCGTGCAGGAGGGCCGCAAGGTGTTCCGCGAGGTGGTGCCGATGGTCGCGGAGATGATCGTCGAGCACGCCGGCGACCTGGGCCTCGATCCGACCGGGCTAAAGCGGCTGTGGCTGCATCAGGCCAACATCAACATGAACGAGATGATCGGCCGCCGCGTGCTGGGTCGAGACCCGGAGCCCGGCGAGAACGTGATCATTCTCGACGAGTTCGCCAACACCTCGTCGGCCGGCTCGATCATCGCCTTCCACCGCGCCAACGACGACTTCGCGCCCGGCGAGACCGGCCTGATCTGCTCCTTCGGCGCGGGCTATTCCGCCGGCACGGTGTTCGTCAGGAAGCGCTAGTGTGCTGGATCTGAAGTTCGCCTTCTTGAGGGATCAGGCTCTGAGCGAACTTCAGATCCAAGAAGCACACTAGGAAACAAAGGCTTGCTAGTGTCCTCATCGATCCCGAAGTTCGTCCGCACCGGCCTCAGGCGCCC
>NZ_JANMBF010000089.1:0-2366 GCF_031360265.1 Phenylobacterium sp. | reverse complement strand
GCCAGACCCTGGCCAACCAGGTCCGCTTCACCACCGTCGAACTGGCGGAACTGGACGCCAAGATCGCCCAGGCGGCCGAGCGGACCCTGGCCATCGAACTCTCGACCTTCGAGGCCTGGCGCGAGGCGGCGCGAGGCGTCGCCGCCCTGATCCAGGCCGCCGCCGAGGGCGCGGCGCGGATCGACGTCGCCGCGGGCCTGGCCGAATGGGCGGAGGACGTGGGCGCCAATCGGCCGATCATCGACCGCTCCACCGCCTTCGAGGCGGAGGCCGCCCGCCATCCGGTGGTCGAGGCCGCCGTGCGCCGCGCCGGCGCGGCCTTCACCCCCAACGATTGCCGCCACGACGGCACCGGCGCGGGCGGGCCCAGGCTGGCCCTGGTCACCGGTCCGAACATGGCCGGCAAGTCCACCTTCCTGCGCCAGAACGCGCTCCTGGCCGTCTTGGCCCAGTCAGGGTGTTTTGTACCCGCGAAAGGCCTTCGGCTGGGCGTCATCGACCGTCTGTTCAGCCGCGTCGGCGCCGGCGACGACCTGGCGCGCGGCCGCTCGACCTTCAAGGCCGAAATGGTCGAGACCGCCGCCATCCTCACCCAGGCCACGCCGCGCAGCCTGGTGATCCTCGACGAGATCGGCCGGGGCACCGCCACCTACGACGGCCTGGCCATCGCCTGGGCCTGCACCGAGGCGCTGCACGAGGTGAACCGCTGCCGCGCGTTGTTCGCCACCCACTACCACGAGCTGGCCGTGCTCGAGGGACGCCTGGCCCACGTGGCCAACCTGTCGCTGAAAGCCAAGGAATGGAACGGCGACCTGATCTTCCTGCACGAGGCCGGCCCCGGCCCCGCGGACCGCTCCTACGGAGTCCAGGTCGCCAAGCTGGCCGGCGTGCCGGCCGCCGTAGTCGCCCGCGCCCGCGACGTGCTGCAACGCCTGGAGCGCGACGCCGCCGGCCCGGCCAACCTCAGCGACCTGCCGCTGTTCGCCGCCGTCGCCGAACCCGCCGCCGCCTACGGCCCCAGCCCCGCCGAGGACGCCCTGCGCGCGCTGGAGCCCGACGGCATGAGCCCGCGCGAGGCCATGGACGCGCTCTACCGCCTGAAGGGATTGCTGGGCTGAATTTGCGGACGCCCGCAATTGCCGCTGGCGCCGGGCGCCCTGCCGGGTTCAACATTCAGCCCGTCCGCCGCGCGGCGGCCCGATGGAGACGACCATGGATGACGCCGGCCTGATCGAGATCGCCCGTGAGGTTCCCGCCAAGCGCCTGAAGACCCCCAGCACGGTGAGCCCTCAGTTGCAGCGATCGATCTCCGGCCTGGCGGCGGCGGCGGCGGCCGGCGGCGGCCTGCCCCAGGGCTGGGCGCCGCAGTCCGTCGCGGAATGGAAGACGGTCATCGCACAGATGGACGCCCAGGCGCTGGCCATGGCGCCCGCCCTGGCGGCCCTGTATCCGCACACCTGCGAGCTCGGTCAGATCGCGGGGGTCACCGTCCGCGAGATCACCCCCGCCACTCTGGACCCGGCGAAATCTGGGCGGCGCCTGGTCCACTTCCACGGCGGCGGCTACGCGCTGAACGGCGGAGAGGCCAGTACAGGCGAGGCGGTGCTGGGCGCCCACCACAGCGGCATGAAGGTGATCTCGGTCGATTACCGGATGCCACCGGACCACCCCTTCCCGGCGGCGGTGGACGACGCCGTCGCGGTCTGGCGGGCGCTGACGGCCGAGCGGTCGGCCTCGGCCATGGGCGTGTTCGGAACCTCGGCGGGCGGCGGACTGACACTGGCGCTGGCGCTGAAACTGAAGGACCTCGGCGAGACCCTGCCCGGCGCCCTGGCCACGGGCACGCCCTGGACGGACCTGACCGGCGCCAGCGACAGCTACCAGGTGAACGCCGCAGTGGATGGCGTGTTTTCGAACTTTGACGGGTTCGCCGCGGGGATGGCGGCGCTCTATGCGGGGGAGGCCGGGGTCACTCACCCGCTGGTCTCGCCGATCTTCGGCGACTTCGCCGGCTTTCCGCCGACCATCTTCACCACCGGGACCCGCGACATCCTGCTCAGCGACACGGTGCGCGCCTATCGGGCGATGCGGGCCGCGGGCGTAACGGCTCAGCTCGAGGTTCACGAGGCCATGAGCCACGCGGAATATATCTACGCCTTCGACAGTCCGGAATCGGCCGTGGCGTTCGGGGACATCGCCCGGTTCTTCGACGAGCATCTGTCGAACTAGTGTGCTGGATCTGAAGTTCGCCTTCTTGAGGGATCAGGCTCTGAGCGAACTTCAGATCCAAGAAGCACACTAGGAAACAAAGGCTTGCTAGTGTCCTCATCGATCCCGAAGTTCGTCCGCACCGGCCTCAGGCGCCC
>NZ_JANMBF010000017.1:0-9908 GCF_031360265.1 Phenylobacterium sp. | reverse complement strand
TCCAGGCGCCGGATGAACAGCCATCCCCGCCGGCTTGTCGATGACGATCAGATGGGCGTCTTCGAACAACACCGTCAGCGCGATCGCCTGGGGCCGGTTCGGCGGCGACCGGCGCGGGGATTTCGATCCGGTAGTCGCCGGGCTGCGCCTTGGATGAGGCGTCGGTGATGGGCGTTCCGCCGTGGCTGACCCGCCCCTGGGCGATCAGCGCCTGCAGGCGGGCCCGCGACAGCTCCGGGGCCAGGCCCGCCAGCACCTTGTCGATCCGACCGCCGGCGTCAGCTGGCCCCACCGCGACGATGCGGACCTCGACGGCCTCGGCATCGGCCTCGAGATCTTCCGGATCGTCCTGGCCGGACATGTCAGTCCTTCGCGCTTTCCTCGCGACCGGTGATCGAACCGTCGGTGAAGAGGTATTCCTTCAACTGCTCGGCGACCTCCGCATCGTTGCGGCGCATCCATTCCAGCACCATCGAGGCGTGTTCCAGCTCCTCGCGCGCGTTGTGCAGCAGGATCGCCTTGAGGCTGGGATCGTCACAGTCGTCGGCGCGCTGGCGGTACCAGTCGACGGCCTCGAACTCCTCCATCAGCGAGGTGATCGCATAGTGCATATTCAGGGTCTCCCGGCGCAGCTTCTCGCGCGGGACATGCAGGACTTCACTGGACACGGGTCGTCACTCTCCTGTGGTATCTGTCGCGTAGATACGCGTGCGCGGCGACAAGCGCGAGACGGGGAGCAAATCTATGCGGATCGACAGGCGCGGGGTTCTGGCCCTGCTCGGCCTTGGCGCGGCGGCGCCGGCCTCGCGCGCGGCGGCGAAGACCCAGGCGGCGTTTCACCACGGCGTCGCCTCGGGCGATCCGTTGCAGGACCGGGTGATCCTGTGGACCCGCATTACCCCGGGCGGCGCCGGCGATGTCGCCTACCGCTGGCGGCTTGATCCGGTGGGCGAAACGGGCGGCGGCAAGCACGGCGTCGGCGTCACCGGGCCGGATCGCGACTACACGGTGAAGGTCGACGTGAACGGTCTCGATCCCGGCCGAGCCTATAGCTTCCGGTTCGAGGCGGACGGCGCGGCCTCTCCGGTGGGTGAGACCCGCACCCTGCGGCAGGGGCCGACCAAGGACGTGGTGCTCGCCGTGTGCACCTGCTCGCTCTATCCGAATGGCTATTTCAACGCCTATGGCGCCATCGCCGCCCTGCCGCGCGTCGACGCTGTCGTGCACCTGGGCGACTACATCTATGAGTACGGCGGACCCGGCACCTACGGCATGGACAGCCCGGTGGCCGGCGAGCGGCCGCACGATCCGCCGCACGAGTGCGTGACCCTGGCCGACTATCGCCGCCGTCACGCCCAGTACAAGACCGACCCGCAGCTGCAGGCCGCCCACGCCCGCGCCCCCTGGATCGTCGTCTGGGACGACCACGAGACAGCCAACGACAGCTGGATGGGCGGGGCCGAGAACCATCAGCCTGCGACCGAGGGCGACTGGAACATCCGCAAGGCCGCCGCGATCAAGGCCTACTATGAGTGGATGCCGATCCGCGAACCGCAGGGCGGCGGCTTTGCCATCAACCGCAGTTTCGACTTCGGCGACGTGGCCAGCCTGTTCATGCTGGAAACGCGCCTGACCGCCCGCGACCAGCAGCTGACCTACGACAAGGACCTGCCGAGGGCGCCGACCCCGGCCGATGTGGCGGTGTTCAGGCGCAGGCTGGCCGATCCGGCGCGCAAGATGATGTCGGCCGGCCAGGAGGCGTGGCTGGGCAAGGCGATGACCGAGTCCGTCAAGGCCGGGACGCCCTGGCAGGTGCTCGGCAACGAGGTGGTGATGGCCCGGCTGTTTACCCCGCCGCTGCACGACTTCATGACCGGGCCGGCCTATGCCAAGGCGCTGGCCGCGCTGTCGCACAACGGCCAGACCCGGGTCGCCCGGCTGGAGGCCAACGCGGCGCTGGGCCTGCCTTGGGGCACCGACATGTGGGACGGTTATCCCGCCGATCGCCAGCGGCTCTACGGCCTGATCGGCAAGGCCCACGCCAACGCCATCGTGTTGGCCGGCGACAGCCACGCCTTCTGGGCCAACGAGCTGTGGGACGCCGAAACCGGGGGGCGGCGGGTGGCGGTGGAGTTCGGCGCGCCGGGGATCACCAGCCCAGGCCCGGGCGAAAGCCTCGCGGCCTTCCCGCTGAGCGACGCCTTCGTCAAACACAACCGCGAGGTCAAGTTCAACAACCAGACCGCCAAGGGCTTCGTGCTGCTGACTCTGACCCACACCCAGGCCACCGCGCAGATGATGGCGGTCTCGACGATCCGCGATAGGGCGTACACCACCCGATTGATCGCCACGTGGCGAGCGACACGAGGGCCGGGCGGGGTCTCGGGGCTGAAGGCGGTCTAACGCGACGAGAAGGCCAGCCGGGCGCCGAAGGCCAGGAACACGCCGCCGGTAAGGCGGTCCAGCCAGCGGACGACGCTGGCCCGCCGCAGGGCGCCGGCGATCGGCCGCGTGGCGCCGATCAGGCAGGCCGACCAGGCCAGGCCCAGCGCCGCATGGATCGCGGCCAGCAGAAAGATGAACGGCGCCGGCGCGACGTCGGCCGGCAGGAACTGGGGCAGGAACGAGATGTAGAACACCCCGACCTTGGGGTTCAGCAGGTTGGTGAGCAGCCCCCGCCTCAGCCAGGTTAAATCACCGTCGGCCAAAGGCGCGCCGCCGGTCACGTCGAGCCGGTCGCGGGGCTTCAGCATCAGGTTCAGGCCCAGCCAGACCAGATAGGCCGCGCCGGCCCACTTCAGCAGCGTGAAGGCGAAGGTGGAGGCCGCCAGCAGGGCGCCGAGGCCCAGGGCTGCCGCCGCGCCCCAGACCAGGCAGCCGGTGGTGATCCCGATGGCCGCCATCGCCGCGCGCTTGGGGCCCTCGACGGAGGCGGTGCGCAGGATCAGCGCGGTGTCCAGGCCGGGTGTCAGGGTCAGCAGTCCGGCCGCCACGACGTAGGCCGCCAGCGCCTGGACGACCGTCACGGCCGCTCGACCAGCTGGCCGTCCTCGATGAGGCGGTAGAAGCAGGACCGCGCGCCGGTGTGGCAGGCGCCGCCGTCGCCCTGAGGCCGGACTTTCAGCCAGACGCAGTCCTGGTCACAGTCGATGCGCGCCTCGACCACCTGCTGGACCTGGCCCGACGTGGCGCCCTTGCGCCAGAGCTCATTGCGGGAACGGCTGAAGTAGTGGGCCTCGCCGGTGGACAGTGTGGCGGCCAGCGCCTCGGCGTTCATCCAGGCGAACATCAGCACCTCGCCGGTATCGGCGTGAGTGGCGACAGCGCCGATCAGGCCGGCGGCGTCAAAGCGGGGCGCGAGGGTCGCGCCGTGCTCAAGCGCGTACTTGGAAGGCGCGGTGGGGAAGGTCGCGGTCATGGCCAACATATGGCGCCGATGCCCGGCCGGGCGCTAGGCTGGCCGGTCAGCGTCCGGGCGCGGTGGCCGCTGGCGCCGTCGCGCGGACCCAGCCTGGCCCCTTGGGGTCGACCTGAGTCGTGGTGATGGGCCCCACGCCGACGATCTGGACGATGACCGGCTCGTCGCCGGCCGAGCCGTCCCAGTGCACACCGTTCGCGCGGTGCTTCATGATACTGCCCGCCTCCAGCGGTGTGGCCTTCGAAAAGTCAAGGATGGGTCCCGTACCCGCGTACCAGGTTCCTTGCAGGACGGTCACATAGCGGTCGCCGGAGTGGGCGTGCGGGGTGTCCATCCAGTGAGGGGGAAATTTGACCCGGATGACATAGACACCAGGCTTGGCGGCATCGCCTAGAAGCGCGGCGGACTGTGCGCCATGGCCGCCGGGCACGTCGGTCCAGCGCACCTGTGCCGGTCCGATCCGCACGAAGCCATCGGCCTCCTGGGGCGCGGCCAACGCCGCTGAGCACGGTACAAGCCCTGTGAGGATGAACGCCGCGGCCAGCCCCTTGCGCGATGTCGGCTTCATGATCCCTACCCCTTGTCAGTCGCCAGCCAATGACCCCCGCCGGTCAAAGGACGGCGAGAAATCCCACGACCCGGTTGTCGTCCGCAGGCTACTTCCGGTTGACGAAATCCAGGAAGCGCTGGCGTAGCGTCGGGTCGGTCTTGAAGACGCCGGTGAACTGGGTGGTGATGGTCGAGACGTGGCGGTGGTGGACGCCGCGGGTGGACATGCACTGATGGTTGGCGTCGATCAGCACCGCCACGCCGGCCGGGCGCAGGCTGTCGGTGATCGAATCGCAGATCTGCTGGGTCATGGTCTCCTGGGTCTGGAGACGCTTGGCGAAGATCTCCACCACCTTGGCGAGCTTGGAGATGCCGACGACCCGATTGGTGGGCATATAGGCCACATAGGCCTTGCCGAGGAACGGGGCCATGTGATGCTCGCAATGGCTCTCCACCTCGATCTCGCGCAGCATGACGATGTCGTCATAGCCCTGCACGTCCTCGAAGGTGCGCGACAGTTCCTTGGCGGGGTCGAGGTTGTAGCCCTCGAACCATTCGCCATAGGCGTCGACGACGCGCCGGGGGGTGTCGATCACGCCCTCGCGGCGGGGATCGTCCCCGGCCCAGGCGATCAGAGTGCGCACCGCTTCCATCGCTTCCTCGCGGGAGGGGCGCTTCACGGCGTCAAGATCAAGGTCGGCTCCGACCAGGGTTCGGTCGCGGATGGCGTCCATGGTGTGTGAGCGTTCTTTCCAGGGCTGAGTTGCGCCGGGACGAAGGTCCCGGGGATTACGCGTGGCCACCCTTGCGTCAGGCGGGTTTGCTCAGGAGGGTTCCCGTGGCATCCCGTTCCTGTGATCTGTATATGGGCGCAACCCGCATCCGGGCAACCGTAACCCTGCGTCAGTTTCCAACCTATGTCGCTCACCCTCTACGACACCATGGCTCGCCAGAAGCGGCCCTTTGTACCGGCCGACCCCCGGCGGGTGACGATGTACGTGTGCGGCCCGACGGTCTACAACTATAGCCACGTCGGCAATTTCCGGCCCGTTGTGGTGTTCGACGTGCTGTTTCGCCTGCTGCGCCGGCTCTATGGCGAGGGCGCCGTGCTCTATGCGGCCAACGTCACCGACGTGGACGACAAGATCAACGCCAAGGCCGCCGAGGAAGGCGTTCCGATCGGGACCATCACCGACCGCTATCTGGCGGCCTACAACGCCGACGCCCGGGCGCTTGGCGCATTGCCGCCCACCGCCCAGCCGCGGGCCACCCAGACCATGGACGCGATCATCGCCATGATCGGCCGGCTGGTGGCCAACACCTCGGCCTACGCCGCGCAGGGCCATGTGCTGTTCGACACCCAGGCCTATGGCGACTACGGCAGGCTTTCCGGCCGGCCGCTGGATGAGATGATCGCCGGCGCCCGCGTCGAGGTCGCCCCCTACAAGCAGCACCCCGCCGACTTCGTGCTGTGGAAACCGTCCAAGCCCGGGGAGCCGGCCTGGGACAGCCCCTGGGGCCCGGGCCGTCCCGGCTGGCACATCGAGTGCTCTGCGATGATCGAGCAGGAACTGGGCCTGCCGATCGACATCCATGGCGGCGGCATCGATCTGGTGTTTCCACACCATGAGAACGAGCTGGCCCAGGGGGTCTGCGCCGGCGAGCACGGCGCCTATGCCCACTACTGGCTGCACAACGGCTTTCTCAACATGGCCGATGAGAAGATGTCCAAGAGCGTGGGCAATGTGACCCTGGCCCACGACCTGCTGGACCGCCATCCCGGCGAGGTGATCCGCTGGGCCTTGCTGGGCGCCCACTATCGCCAGCCGCTGGCCTGGACCGAGGATGCGTTGGCCCAGGCGCGCAATTCGCTGGACCATCTTTACGGGGTGCTCGGCCGGGCGCGGGACATCAGCCCGGGCGGCAGCGGCGGCCTGCTGGAAGATCAGCTCGCGCCCCTGCTCGACGACCTCAACACCCCGGCGGCCATGGCCGAGCTGAAGCGGCTGGCCAACGAGCTGGACGCGGCGGTGCGCAAGGGCGCGAGGGCCGCCGGTCCGCTCAAGCAGGACCTGCTGGCGTTGGCCGGCGTGATAGGTGTGCTGCAGGCCGATCCGCAGGCCTGGTTCCAGGGCGGGGCCGACGAGGGCCTCGCGGCGACGATCAACGGGCTGATCGCCGCACGCGACGCGGCGCGCGGAGCCAAGGACTGGGGCGAGGCCGACCGCATCCGCGCGGAACTGACCGGCCTGAACGTCGAAGTGATGGATGGGCCCGCGGGCGCCACCTGGAGGATTCGGGAGCAGGCCTGATGCCAATTTCGCCGTCTCCACAACTGAAGGCCGGCCTGTTTGGCCGTGGCGGAACGCCGCGCGCGCCCAAGCCGACCGCCACCGGCGCCCCGCCGGCCAAGCCGCCGTCGGGCGTCCGCATAGAGCATCGCATCGGCATACAGGCGCCGGCAGAAGTGATCTGGGCGGTGATTGCCGACCTCGCCGCCTGGTCGGACTGGAACCCGCTCTATAGCCGCGCGACCGGCGACATCCGCATCGGGGCGGGGCTGGACCTGACGCTCAACCTGCCCGGCCAGCCGCCCCAGCGGATCCGCCCCGTGGTGCTGGACTGGGTGCCGAACGAGCAACTGCAGTGGCGGCTGTCCCTGGCGGGCGGGTTGGTCAGGACGGTCCGCTATATCGAGATCGAGGCGCTGGCGCCGACGAGCTGCATCGTCGCCAATGGCGAGTACGTCGGCGGACTGATGGGCTCGTCGGTTGCCCGCCGCGTCGGTCGCTCGATCCTGCGCGGGTTCACCGACATGAACGCGGCCTTGAAGATCCGCGCCGAGGCTCAAGCGCAGGCCGAGCGCGGTTGAGCCTCAGATCAGGCGCGCCGCCGCCAGCCGGGCGATGGCCTGGGCGCGGTTGACGGCGCCGACCTTCTTGCGGGCGTTGTCGACGTGGAAGCGGATGGTGGATTCGGCGACGCCCAGGATCACCGAGATCTCCCAGTCCGACTTGCCCTCGGCCACCCAGGCCAGGCTGTCGCGCTCGCGGTCGGTGAGGTGGACGTCATCGCTGGCTTCCGGCTCGGCCAGGGTCATCAGCCGTTCGGTGAGCATCAGGCCGGCCATGTGCACCGACAGGGCCTCGTCGGGGCTGAAAGCGCGTCGTTCGAAGCCCAGGTGCAGCGAAGCGATGGCGCGGTTCGGTCCATAGGAGGTGGCGCAGAGCGCGTCGTCGATGCCGGCCTCGCTGAGCGCCTCCCAATAGGCGCCGAAAGCCGCGTCGCCGCGCGGGGCGAAGTCGCTGAACCGGTAGCGGGTCAGGCCGCCGCGGATGGCCCCCAGCAACGGGTTGCATTCAAAGCAGATGTAGTTGAATCCGGGGCTTCCGGGCCAGTCGGCTGGAGCGATCCGGGCGATCACCCCGCCGGCCGCGAAATGCGCCCGAGAGGTCAGGGGCACAATGGGCCGGCGGTAGACGCGGGTCTGCAGATAGGAGGCGCCCAGGCTGGTCATGGCGGCATGGAAGGCGGTGCTGGCGGCCTCGGCGGAGGTCGCGGCCAGCGACGTCTCCGCCAGGGCGAGGGCGCGGGTCAGCATCGGGTCAGGTCCGGTCCAGCGGCTGCAAGCGTCCACCGGACAAGAACCCTAGGGCCAAGCTGGGCCATTTGTAAGCGCTTGCCCCCAGCAGGCGAGTGCCGTCAGGCCTGACGCCCGAGCAGCGGATCGCTGACGCTTCGCCGTCCGTCCTCGCCGTGGCCGGCGAAGCGGCGCCTGAAGCCCGGCAGATCGGGGCTGGTGACGACGATGTCATACCACCCTCGGCTGGGCCGCAGGTCCCAGGCGTCGACCAGCTTCGCGCCCGCGGCGAGCCGGTGCGGGCGGGAGGCGGCGTGGAGATAGGCGCTGGGGGCGACGTGCAGGGCGACGGGCGAGGCGCCGGTGTTGCGAAGCGTGATCAGCAGCCGGCCGGCCTTGGCGTCGAAGCGCGCGAAGGCTTCCGGCCCGGCGGACGTCTCGCCACGGAATTCCCGCAGGAAGCCGTTGGGACCCTGCAGCCGTAGGTCATAGGCGCCCGGGCCGGTCGCCAGGTCGTCCAGGCGCTTGCCGGCCTCCACCGTGTAGAACCTGGGCTCGCCGCCGCCGCCGGCGCGAAGGTCGAAGGCTGCGCCGGCCTCGCCTCTGTTGGCGATCGTCAGGACCAGGCCCTGAGGTCCGACCCGGGCGGCCACCTCGAAGACGTAGGGCAGCGGCCGGGCGGGGCGTTGGCCAGGCTCCTGGCGCGGGGCGCCCTGCGGGCTGCCCTCGGCCTTGGGGAAGGGCAGCGCCTTGGCCTTGGCGGCGCGGGCCGGCAGACCGGAGGCGTCGGGCAGGGGCGTCGGGGCGCGGTTCGGCGTGGCGAAGTCGAAGATGCTGGTCAGGTCGCCGCAGACCGCGCGGCGCCAGGGGCTGATCTGCGGCTCCATGACGCCGAAGCGCGCCTCCAGGAAGCGGATCACCGAGGTGTGGTCGAAGACCTGCGAGTTGACCCAGCCGCCCTTGGTCCAGGGCGAGACGACGATCATCGGCACGCGGGGGCCCAGGCCCACCGGTTCGCCATGATAGACTTCGCCGTCGGTCGAGACCGTGCTCTTGCCGGCGGCGGCCCCGACGGCGGGCAGTGGCGGCGGGACGTGATCGAAAAAGCCGTCGTTCTCGTCGTAGTTGAGGATGAACACGGTCTTGGCCCAGACCTTGGGGTTGGCGGCCAGGGCGGCGATCAGCCGGGCGGTCAGCCAGGCGCCGGCCGACGGGGTGGCGGCCGGATGTTCCGACAGGTGGGTCGACGGCACGATCCAGGCGACCTGGGGCAGGCGGTCGGCGGCTACGTCGGCGGCGAACTGGGCCACCAGATGCTCCCCGTCCGAGGTCTTGGCGTTGCCGGCGTTGGCGCCGGGCGCCCAGGCGCGGGCGTGGTCGTGCAACGGATCGCCCGCGGCCTTGCCGCGGAAGTTGGCGAAATAGGCCAGACCGTTGTCGCCGAAATTGTCGTACTCCTGATAGATCCGCCAGGAGACGCCGGCCGCCTGCAGCCGCTCGGCGTAGGTCGGCCAGGTGAGCGGCTTGAAGGTCTTCGAATCGTTGGCCGGATCGGCGGTCTCGTTGGTTTCTTCCGGCGGGTTGGCGACCACGATCTTGCTGTCGTCGCCGGCCGAGAGCCCGCTGGTGCCCGTCCACAGGAACAGACGGTTGGGATTGGTCTGGGCGAAGATCGAGCAGTGGTAGGCGTCGCAGACGGTGAAGGCGTCGGCCAGCGCATAGTAGAACGGGATGTCGGCGCGCTTGAAGTAGCCCATGGTCAGCGACCCCTTGGCGGCGATCCAGGCGTCATGATGTTTCCAGCGCGCGTGGGACCCCTTCCAGCTATGGTCCAGGCTGAAGATGGTCTCGGCCCGCGTCGCGGCGGTGTCCAGGTGGAAGGGCCCGACGATCCCGACACCGTCCTTGGCCGGTTGGCTCCAGACCGGCTGGCCGCTGGGCAGGTCTATGGGCCGCGGATCGCCGAAGCCACGGACGCCGCGCAGGGCGCCGAAATAGTGGTCGAAGCCACGGTTCTCCTGCATCAGGATGACCACGTGCTCGACGTCCCGGAGGGTCCCGGTGACCCGGTTGGCGGGCAGGGCGAGGGCTTGCGCCACGCCGGGCGGGAGCGTCGCGGCGCCCAGGGCCGCGCCGGCCGCCAACTGCAGAAAGGCCCGGCGATCATTGGGCGTCTCAGTCATCAGGGCCCTCGCGGTTTCGTCTTCGCCCGCAAGCATAGCCGAAATTGTGACAAGGCGCCGACACCACGGCCGATTGCCGCTGGCCCAGCGATATGTAGTTGATATACATATCGCTGGGCAGACGCGGGTCGGGACACCCCGAAAATGGGTATCAGTCAGATTGCGGCCTGTCGCGTGC
>NZ_JANMBF010000121.1:0-8916 GCF_031360265.1 Phenylobacterium sp. | reverse complement strand
CGGATCGCGATGACGGAAGAGTTTGACGGCAACCCGCTGGCCGACATGGCCGCCGCGGCCCCGGCCGCGCCCGCCGCCGACGCGACCTTGCCTCCGCAGATGAAGCATGCGGGCAAGATGGGCATCGGCACGATGTTCCTGGACGCCAAGCCGGTGGTGAAGGTCGTGATGCTCGGCCTGCTGCTGGCCTCGGTGTTTTCCTGGACCCTGCTGATCACCAAGCTGCTTGAGTTCCGCGCGCTCAACCGCGTGTCGGACGGCTTCCTCGAAGCCTTCCGCGGCGCCAAGGGCATCACCGACATGGGCCGGATCGCCATGTCGGAAGAGTATGATGGCAACCCGCTGGCCGACATGGCCGCCGCGGCGGCGCAGGAAATCGAACTGTCCCGCCAGGCTGGCCTGCACGTCGCCGGCGAGCACCGCGAGACGACCCTCAGCCGCGCGGAACATGCGGTGTCCGCCGTCCAGGCCTCGCTCACCCGGCGTCTGTCCAGCGGCATGCAGTTCCTGGCTTCGGTCGGCTCAAACGGCCCGTTCATCGGCCTGTTCGGCACCGTCTACGGGATCATGGACTCGTTCATCGGGATCGCGAACACCAACACCACCAACCTCGCGGTCGTGGCGCCCGGCATCGCCGAAGCGCTGTTGGCCACGGGCCTTGGCCTGTTCGCCGCCATCCCGTCGGTTATCTTCTACAACTACTTCCAGACGCGCATCTCCGCTTACGGCGCGCGGACGGAAGGCTTTGTGGCTGAACTGATGAACGCGATCTCCCGGCAGCTCGACAAAGGAGCTTAAGCCATATGGGAGCCAAGCTTTCAGGCTCTGCTGGCGGACAAGAAGCGGCCATCGCCGACATCAACGTCACACCGTTCGTGGACGTGATGCTGGTGCTGTTGATCATCTTCATGGTGGCCGCGCCTCTGGCTGCGGTGACGGTGCAGGTGGTGCTTCCCCCCGCGGTCGCCAAACCGGGCACCAATCCGCCCAAACCGGTCTACATCTCGATCCAGTCCAACGGGCGGATCTTCATCCAGGACTTTCCGTCGGACCTCGCCACGCTTGGGGATGACCTGCGGAAACAAGTGGGCGCAAAGCGTGACCCGACCCACGAGCGGATCTTCATTCGCGGGGACAAGGACGTGATGTACGGCGACTTCATGGGCGTGATGAACATGCTGCAGGACAACGGGTTCTACAGCGTGGCCCTGGTCGGCGAAGACAATAACAAGTGAGGCTGGTGACGCATGGCTGATACATCACAGCGTGACGCCGCCCCTCTGACCGGCAGTCACAATCCGTTCGACGACCCGCGACCGAAACGCCAGAAGGGCCTGGTTATCGCCCTTGTCGTCGCGGTTCTGGTCCACGCCCTGCTCGCCTATTACCTTTGGACGAGCAAGTTCCAGGCGAACTTCAAGGAATATTCCGACAGCGTGACGGATGTGGCGCTGATCAAGCCTGTGCCGCCTCCGCCGCCGCCGCCGCCGCCGCCGCCGCCGCCGAACACCCCGCCGCCGCCGCCGCCAAAGCTGCAGCCGAGGCCGAAGGTGGCTTCGCCGTACTTGCCTTCGATCACGCCGCTGCCGGTCCCGCCGGTGGAGCACCTCATCGATCAGCCGAATCCGCCGCCCGCGCCGCCGCCGGAACCGCCGCGTCCGTCGGTGATCACCAATCCTGACTGGCTGCGCAAACCGACTGGCGACGACCTGGCGAAGTACTTCCCGGAACGCGCCGGACGGATGGGCGTCAGCGGGCGGGCGGTTATCCACTGCTCGGTGAACGCCAAGGGGACGCTCGACAACTGCTCGGTGGTTTCCGAGTCGCCTGAAAATCAGGATTTCGGGACGGCCGCCATGCGGATGAGCAAGCTGTTCAAGATGCGACCGCAGACCAAGGACGGCGCGCCCGTCGATGGGGGGCAGATCAACATCCCCATCCGCTTCGACGCGCCCAAGGGCTGACACGGACGAGACGGCAGGACAAAGGCCCCGGCGGCGAGAGCCTCCGGGGCTTTTTCTTTGCGCCGCGCGGCCTTCACGGCGCCTGCCGGCGCCATGTCGACCTGGCGGACATCGCCCGGGCCGAGGCGGTGGGGAACTATTTGAAACTGCAAAGGTACGGCGCAAACCTGCTGCATCGCGCCTCGCACTCGGCGATGGATCTCGATTCCGGGCGGCGGGCTTCGTGCGCATCCACCGCTCACGCCTGGTCCGCCGCGACGCTGTGGCGACGGTGGAGTCCAGGCCTACCGGTGACTTCCGGGTCCGCCTGCGCGACGGCCGCGAACTGGCCGGCAGCCGCCGATATCGGCGCCCGCTGCTGATCAACTGAAGGTCGCGACAACGGGGCGATACCGGGGTGACTTGATCGCGGCGCGGCGCGCGACTAGAAACCCACCTCGCGATGGGCCGGCTTAGCTCAGTTGGTTAGAGCGCTAGATTGTGGATCTAGAGGTCCTCGGTTCGAGACCGAGAGCTGGTACCATCGCGAATTCTCCAGTCTCCGGATCTCAGGCCGTGGCGGCGGCCTGCGCGGTTGGCCGGCGAACGAACGGTTGCGGGCTCCACTTGACCAGCGAACGCCAGATCCATTCGAACGGGCCATAGTGGAAGCGGGCGAGCCAGGGCTGGCTCCAGGCCAGGATGAAGGCCCAGACGCCGGCCACCACGGCCAGTTCCTGAAACCGCGACAGCTTGCCATAGAGTCCCAGGCCGAAGCCGCAGAATACCAGCGTGGTGATGATCGAGGTCATCAGGTAGTTGCTGAACGCCATTCGCCCGGCCGCGGCCAGCCGCTGGACCAGCCCGCGCGCCAGCCCGGCGCGGATGACCAGCAGAAGGACGCTGGCGTGGGCCAGGGCGATCAGCGGCCGGCTGACCTGCTGCCAGACTTCCCAGCGATGCAAGGCGATGGCCTCGAAGTGGCTTTCGGCGATCCTCCAGGCGATCCACGCGGTCGCGGGAACGGCGAGCAGGTAGCCCACCGCGATCATCGCGGCATAGGCCCGGCTCGACCAACGCAGGGTGAAGAACCCCGCGCGGAAGAGGCCCATTCCGAGGAACATCTGGCCGACCGCCTCGGGCAGGGAGTCCGGCGGAGAGATGACAGTCTGCATCAGCAGCGACATCTGGGTCCGGGCCTTGAGGGCGTCGATGAAGCCACCGCCGAATCCGGCGATCTGCTGGGCGGCCAGGGCCTGGGGCGGTGACAGGGTGAACGACACCTCCTGCCAGGTCTTCACCAGAGACGCCGGAGCGCCGGGCGCCATGGCGGCGGCGCGCAGGGTTTCGATCTGGCCGGCTTCAACGAGGTTCTTGGCGAGCAGGGCCGCGAGGATCCCCACGCCGATGCCGATCTGCGCTCGCGGGCCGAGCTTGCGGAAGGGGAAGATGGCCAGGCCGGCGACCGCATAGGTCACCAGGATGTCGCCCCACCAGAGGAAATAGGCGTGCAGCATGCCGATCACGAACAGCCAGAACATGCGGCGATAATGCGTCTGCATCGGACCGGGGCGACCGGCCTCCGCGCGCTCGGCGATCAGCACGGTGCTGGCGCCGAACAGCATGGTGAACAGCGCCCGCATCTTGCCGTCGGTCAGCACGTTGTTGACCGCCCAGGTCCAGAAGTCGGCTCCGGTCGAGCCGCCGGCGTAGGTCGGGTCGATGTAGGCGAAGGCCGGCAGGCCCATGCCGACGATGTTCATCAGGAGAATGCCGAGCACGGCGAAGCCGCGAACCGCGTCGATGGAGAGGTGGCGCTCGCCCCCAGCCTGATCCTGCGTTGCCGACATCCCCGAGCGCCCCTGGTTTCCCGTCGATGCGAGCATGAGCCCCGCCCGCAGGCTGTCAACGCCCGATGCGTGGCCAGCCTGGTGCGGTTTCGAGGCGGCGGCGCCTGATTTCTAGCCGCCTCGCGCCGTCGACCGCGGAAAGCCAGGGATGTCGTGACGCCGGGCTTTGCCGCGACGTCGGGACGATACAGGGTGGTTTTGCCCTTTGGGGCGTTTCCTCCCTTGACTGGGCCGCGCTCCGCAACGGGCGCGGCCCTTTTTTTGCCGGCGCGCGCCGTGGCGCGGTCCGGTCATCATGCTAAAGCTGGAGCCCCATCCGGCTGCCCTCGCGGCCGCCTCTGACGGAGTCCGCCCCGTGACGCGTCTGCCCTGGACCGGACCTGCCGTGATGCTCGCGCTGCTCGCCGGTTGCGATCGACCCGCCGGCCAGTCCGCCGCGAACGCCCGGGGTCCCGCCGCGGCGCAGGTCGAACGGGCGGGTCCGGCCCACTGGAACGCGACGACCGGTGGCTTCGAACTGGACGGCAAGCCGGTGAAGACGGTCAAGCTGTGGACCTTCGATGGCTCGACCGAAGGCTTCGCGACCTTGCGCAGTAAGATCGTCCCGGCCGACGGCCAGGGTCTCGCGGTGACGATCGTCGATCCCATCCTGCGATCGCCCAAGGGCTTGAACGTCCCGGGCGCGCGGTTTTCGCTGGTGCTGGTGCGGCTGACGCGCACGGCCGCGGGGGCGGGCTGGGACGGGGCGCTCTACTATTCGACCGCCAACCATCCGGAATCCATCGCCTATCTTGGCAAGCCGATGTCCGGGGCCAACCCGGCCGTCAACGAGACCACGACGCTGGTCTATGACATGCGCCGCCAGACGCTCGGGGCGCCGGACTGGACCGAATCGACCATCGACCAGATCCGCCTCGACATCGAAGACAAGGCCGGCGGCGCCTTCGTCATTCGCCAGATCGCCATCGCCGAAAATCCGGACTCCCGGCCGCCCCCCGCTCTGCCGCTGGCCACCCCGCCCGAAGCCACCCCGCCTGCGCCGACCCAAAAACCCTGACGCCGCGGACCCCAGGGAAACGCAAGGCGTGGTCTTCAGTTCGGTCATCTTCATCTTCTATTTCCTGCCGGTCTTTTTGCTCGGCTACTATGTTTCAGGCTGGCGCGCGGGCGCGCTCCTGGCCGGCAGCGCGGCCTTCTACGTCTGGGGCGAAGGCGCCTATCTGGCCCTGCTGCTGGGTCTGATCGGCCTGAACTATGCCGGGTCTCGCTGGCTCGACACGGTGGTGGCCAGGCGCGGCCGCCTGGCGATCCTGGCGCTGCTCGTCACCGCCGACTTCGCGGTGCTGGGGGTGTTCAAATATTCCGAGTTCCTGGCGCACAATCTGAACCGGATTCTGCCCGGCGCGCCGCTGCCCGAGGCGCACTGGGCGCTGCCGCTCGGCATCTCGTTCTTCACCTTCCAGCTGGTCAGCTATGTCACCGACGTGCATCGCGGGGCGGTCAAGGTCGAGCGCGACGGTGTCCGTTTTGCCGCCTACATTCTGATGTTTCCGCACCTGATCGCCGGCCCGATCGTCCGCTATGCCGACATCCGTCACGAGATGCACGCCGACCGTCGCCAGACCGCCCATGTCGGCCTGGGCGTGCAGTATTTCATCGTCGGCCTCTGCCAGAAGGTGATGATCGCCAACACCCTGGCGCCGCTGGCTGACCACGCCTTTGCCACCGGCCTCGCAAAGCTCGACGCCACCACCGCCTGGCTGGGCGTGTGGGCCTACACCCTGCAGATCTATTTCGATTTCTGCGGCTATTCGAACATGGCCATTGGCCTGGCGTTCCTGCTCGGCTTCACCTTTCCGAGGAATTTCGACTACCCCTATGCCGCCAGGTCGCTCACCGACTTCTGGCGGCGCTGGCACATCAGCCTGTCGTCCTGGTTTCGCGACTATGTCTACATCCCGCTGGGCGGCAATCGCAACGGAGGGGTCCAGACGGTCAGGAATCTGCTGATCGTCTTCTTCCTGACCGGCCTGTGGCATGGCGCGGCCTGGCGGTTCATTGTCTGGGGCCTCTATCACGGCGCGTTCCTGTTGCTGGAACGGTTCGGGCTCGGCCGGCTGCTCGATCGCGCGCCGCGGGTCGTGCGCCACGCCTATTTGCTCCTGGTGGTGATGGTGGGCTGGGTGTTCTTCCGCGCCGACAGCCTGCCGCACGCCTTGCAGGTGCTTGGCCAGATGGGCCGGCCCGGCCGCTTCCTGGCGCCGGACCCGGCGTTGTCGATCCTGCTGAACGCCCAGACGCTGACGGCGCTGGCGGCCGGTTCATTGCTGGCCATGCCGCTGCTCCCGGCCCTGATGGAGCGCTTGGGCGCGCCGCGCGCCGAGCCGCCGAGGCCGGCCATGCCGGAGCGCCTGGACACCCGCAACGTCCACGCGCTGCCGATCCCGCTGCTGGCGGCGGGGTTCGTGCTGAGCATCGCTGTGCTGGCCGGCTCGACCCTCAACCCCTTCCTCTATTTCCGGTTCTGAGCGTGACCCTCGCCTCGCGGCTCCACTGGCGACTGCTGATCGCAACTGTGCTGGTGCTGATGGCGGCGGCCTGGCTCGGACCTCGCCTGGTTCCGGCGCCGACCCTGCAGGAACACCGCGTCCTGGCGCCAAGGCCCGTCTGGCCGAAGCGGCTGGAGGACCTCCGCGCGTTTCGCCAGGCGACCGACGCCTATGTCGCGGACCGGTTCCCCGCCCGCGTCTATCTCATCGCGGCGCTGAACCGGCTGCGGATGATGGTCGGCGTCAGCGGATCGAGCCGGGTGATCGTCGGGCGCGACGGCTGGTTGTTCTGGGACGATGACACCCATCTGGGCGCCTCGCGCGGTGACCCGCCGATGACCGGCCTGGAGATCCGCGACTGGCTGGCGGGCCTGGCCGGTCGGACCGAATTCCTGCGCGCGCGCGGCATCCGCTACCTGGTCATCGCGCCACCCACGAAGGAGGCGATCTACCCTGGGCATGGGCCTGCCTGGTACGCCGGCCCCGCGCCCGGGCGCGCCGCCGTCCTGCTGCCCAGGCTCGCCCGCGACAGCGACGCTGGCGAGGTGCTGTATCTGCAGCCCGCCATCACGCTGGCCACCAAGGCCGGGGCGATGACCTACAGCCGGCATGACACGCACTGGAGCGGGCTGGGGGCGTTCGCCGGCTACGTCGCGATCATGGATCGGCTGCAGGCCATGGGCTTGACCGATGGCCCTCGGCCGCTGGCGGAGTACCGGGCTCGGAATTCCGCCGGCCACGGTCCGCGCGACCTGGCGCTGATGCTGGGCGTCGCCAGCTTCGTCGATCTCGACTATCCGCGCCTGGAGCGTCGCGAGGGCGCGTTCAAGATCGACACCACCTACCTGACCGCCAAGCGGGACTGGACCGCGCCGCAGGTCATCGACACCCACGTGATCGGCAAGCCCGTCCTGCTGATGACGCGGGACTCATTCTCCAACGAGATGCTGCAATTTCTCTATCCGCATTTCCGCCGCATCGTCGTCGCGCACGATCAGGACGGCTTCTGGCGTCCAGACCTGATCGACCGATTCAAGCCCGACATCGTCATCACCGAGGTGGTTGAGCCGGGTCTGCGCGTGGCCATGGGCGACAGCCCCGCGGCGTCGGCTCAGGCCATGGCGCGGATTGACCGCGTGCTGGCGACCGCTCATGCCGCGGGCCCGGCGCCAGGGGCAAGCCTGATGCCGCGCCTCGCGGCCCCGGACCAGCGCCAGGCCGCCGCCATCGCCGCCGCGCGGCCCGGCGGCGGGTGCGCCTTCGATGCGGCGAACCTGGCGCCTGGCGGCGGCGGGCAGGCGACCCTTGTTGTCTCCGGATGGGCCTCTGAGCTGGCGACGGCGGTGACCTCGCCCGACGGTCTGATCGCGCTGACGGGGCCGAAGGGGCGGTTCGTCAGCGCGTTGCGGATCGACAAGCCGCGGCCTGACGTGGCGGATCATTTCAGGAACCCCAGTGCGCGTTCGAGCGGGTTCGCGGGCGATTTCTACATTTCGAAATTGCCGGCCGGAACCTACGACCTCAGCGTCTATCGGCGAGCCGGCGCGGGGTGGATGGCCTGCACCGGGCCGCCGGCCCTGGTCGCGCCCTGACGCCGGATTGTCAGGCATTAGAAAAATCTTCCCCGGTCTCAGCTTTCCGCCCATCGACAAGGGGCGATCTTGCCGGGTAAATGCCCGCGATCACGGCCTCCCTATCAAGAACTAGGGGTTTGGCCGCGTTTCGGCGTGCGTTGAGTGTCTGGACCTGAAGAGGACGAGATGGGGTTCCCCCGGAAGCAGGGACTGTACGATCCGGCGAACGAGCATGACTCGTGCGGGGTGGGTTTCGTGGCCAATATCAAAGGCCGCAAATCGCACGAAGTGATCGAGGCCGGCCTGCAGATCCTGGTCAATCTCGACCATCGCGGGGCGGTGGGCGCCGACCCCTTGGTCGGCGACGGCGCCGGCGTGCTGATCCAGATCCCCGACGCCCTGCTGCGCGACTGGGCGGGCCGATCCGGCGTGACCCTGCCGGCGGCCGGCGAGTACGCGGTCTGCATGTGCTTCCTGCCGCGTGACGAGGCCGCGCGCGCCGTCGCCTGCGCCCAACTCGAACACTTCCTCACCGTCGAGAAGCAGCCGCTGATCGGATGGCGCGATGTGCCGGTGGACACCACGGGTCTGGGTGCGGCGGTGTTGGCGGAGATGCCGGTGATCCGGCAGGCGATCATCGGCCGCGGCCCGAACGTGCGCGACCAGGACGCCCATGAACGCAAGCTGCTGGCGATCCGCAAGCAGACCCAGAACCCGCTGCGGGAGCTGGCCGCCAAGCGCAACCTGCCGGGACTGACCCAGCTCTACATCCCCTCGATGTCCACGCGCACGGTGGTCTACAAGGGCCTGCTGCTCGCGACCCAGGTGGGGACCTTCTACAAGGACCTGACCGACCCGCTGACCGAGTCGGCGCTGGCGCTGGTGCACCAACGGTTCTCGACCAACACCGTCCCATCGTGGCGCCTGGCGCACCCCTACCGGTTCATCGCCCACACCGGCGAGATCAACACCGTGCGCGGCAACGTCAACTGGATGAACG
>NZ_JANMBF010000099.1:0-82370 GCF_031360265.1 Phenylobacterium sp. | reverse complement strand
GGATAATGCCGCCTTCCTGCCGGACTGAACCCAGCCACATTGCCCCGTAGCCCGTCTGCGTCCAGGTCTGGAGCAGCGCTTCCACCTCGCGGGCGCGCCGCTGCATCACCTTGGGAGCCAAGTGCTCCCACCATTGGCGATTGATCGTGACCACGCGCGCCTCCCTAAGGCCGGTGAGGCTAACGCAACCTAGCGAACTCGGCACCTCCGACTAGCTAAAGGAAAGGCTCAAGTGTCGCCGGACTAACTCGTTCGATCTCGATTGACACGTCCTTCTGGAGTTCATTCGCTGCGATCCATGCCTTGGTGATCAGCTCGTCCATCTCCTTGTCGTGCAAATCGGCGATTGGTCCCTTGAAGGTGATCATCGCATTGAGCTGATCGATGCGGGCGATCAGTTCACGGACCCCTATTGCCACAGCTTCCGAGAGGAGCGCGTCGAGGTCAGCGTTGTGACGCAGCTCGACCATCATCTCGATTGAATAGGTTGCGGCAACTGTCGCTGGGATGATCTCGTTCGACATGCTCGGCCACATGCGATGGAGGGTGGACTTGCGCAGATCGAGAAGCATTTTCGTGCGCGACGCCTCCATGGACAGAGCCATGAGAAGGGCGTGGCGACGGCGGTCGTCGGACTGACGTTCGTGAGATGCGAATTGGCTCAATTGGTGTTCAAGCGTCGCAACCTGCTTGTCGCCCGAGCTTTTGGTGGCGCGGGCCTGGACGATACCAGCCCGATACGCGAGCCAGCCGGCGAGCAGCGCGAGCAGTCCGGCGATGAAGCTGCCCAGATCCCGCAGGACCCCGTAGACAAGGCACATGTTCATCGCGTTTCCACCACCCGACGCCAGAATGGATCATAGCGAGCGCAGCGGCGCGTGAAATGACCATGTCTTAGAGCGGCGCAGTTTTGGCCGTTCGCCAGACCTCAACAAGGCCCTCGGGCCTCGGTTCTCGCCGCTCCGGCACCGGACCCATCGGCGAGCCGGAGGCCGCCCAGCAGCCATCTCTGGCCTTTCAACGGGCATCGTGAGAACACTACCTCACCGTCGCCCGGCTTGATCACCGTCGGCGGGGCGCATCACGCGCACACGCAGGGACCCCCGCTTTGTCGGGCGGCTCCCGAAATAAAACACCTCTCGTAGGAAATACGGGAGGCGCGTTCCCTGTGTGCGCGTGATCAACCGTCCCGGCTCCAGCCGAGACGTACACGGGGTTACGTCAGTGGCGGTGCGGAGCGCAGCAGGCAGAGCGGTGGTGATCGGCTGCGCGGGGGTGATGGCCCTCGCTATGGGCGTGATCTTGGTGAATTGCGGAAAGACCACGGGGGCGGTCGAAAAGAACCCCGAGCAAGTTGCCCAGGCCACGCTAGAAAATGAGCAACCACCGGCGCCGTCACAAACCACTCCTGCGGAAACGCTAGCCGCCTCAGCCTACATCGCGGTGCGCCGACGTGAGTTGGGCGTGACACCGTTGGGCTGGGGCGACGCCAATTGGAAGAAGGTGACTGACCAGCTCACAACTACGCGCGCGGAACTCTGGAATAATGCCGACGAGATTGGCCGACCCACCCCGTATTTCGAGCAGATTGAAGGCCACGATCTAGCATGGTTGCAGGCGGAATATCGGAAGGCGCGGATTGCGCTTGAGAAGGAAGTCGAGGCGAGCAACGAGAAGCTCTGCGGAAGGGACAAGGCGTGTGTCGCGGAGCAGAGAGATGCGGGCTTCGGCGAGATGAACATGGCGCGGGCCGCAGGCCGTTGCGTGTTGACCGATGCCCCTCAAGCTTGTGAAATCGGAGCTGCCCAACAGGCGGCATACCCGTCGAAATGAAGGGGCGCACCACGTCACCGGTGAGGCCGCCAGCCTGCGGCACTGTGCGAATGCTCCTAGTCATGGTTGCGGTTGTGGCTCTTGCGGGATGCGGCGACCAACCCTCGCCTGCTGCCGAGCCGACGGGCCCGCCCGTGTCCCTTGCGGGCGCCAAATCGGAGGGCTCGCCGCCGTTGTTTCAGCCCGCGTGGGTTCCGCCCGCGAGGGGCTCGGGCAACTTCGAAATCTGTCTCATGTCTGACGCTGCCGAGAACGGGATCAGCCGGGTCACCATCCCCGACAATGTCGTCATGGCGTCGGCTGGGCAGTTGGTCACCAGCTTGCGAGAGCGCGGGAACAATGATCCGCGCGTCATGGGTGCAAGAGACAAGGAAGCCCAAGAAGCGGAGGCTTATGCTGTGATCACGACGCAACCGGTCACGTTGACGACGTCGGAGCCGTGTCGGATCACGACCGTTCGGGCGGCGGTCCATGACAACCTTCGATGGACCCATGCCGAGGTGCCTGCCGACCTCCACTTCACCTTCTCCCCATGGCCCGCGATGGTCCGCGCACGTGTTGTTACGACCGACTATTGGGGCAAGATGACGTCGGGTGGTGCCAGCCGAGGCGGGATCGCAGGCGATGCCATTGCGGGTGAGTATTTCAGCGGCGTCGTCTTGAAGGACGCCGGCAGCACCGTCCCACTGGTAGACCCGGCAGACTGACTTGAAACCCGCCTGGACGGCGCCGCAGATCAGCGGAGTACGCAATCGCCCATATGTGCGGCGGTCTGATAGGCGGTAGGACGTCGAGGCAGGTCTAGCGTTGGAGAATTGGGGAGTAGCATGAAGCTGAGAACACCGGCCGGGATGCTATCGGGTGTGACCGGCGCAGTTGCGGAATCCATGGCACCGCTGCTCCGCGCCTATCACCGATCAAACGCCGTCGAGCAAGACTACTATCGGTCGGTCATTGATCGCATGGTTCGACACCTTGAGTATTTTGTGGTGCCGGGGGTGTCAGTCGCCGCCCAGGCGTTGGCGGATGAACAAAAGCTGGGTGATTTGCGACTGAGGCCTTGGGAACACCGGAAGACCCGACAAACGGTCAAATGGGAGCACCACCCGCCGGTCGCCGATCTCCTCAAGAGGCTCTTCGCCCTTGCCGATCCCGAGCCGGACGACATTCAGGCGATCCTAA
Source organism: Phenylobacterium sp. (assembly GCF_031360265.1). Taxonomy (GTDB): domain Bacteria; phylum Pseudomonadota; class Alphaproteobacteria; order Caulobacterales; family Caulobacteraceae; genus Phenylobacterium. The sequence continues at coordinate 79,355 of NZ_JANMBF010000099.1, read as the reverse complement.
TGTTCGCTGGGGTGAATTGGATCACGCAAGAGGAAGACAAGACGCTTCCCCGCTACAATCGCGGGCACGATCTAGCTGCGCCCTATCTAAATGTCGTGATGCTCCACGAATGCCGCCGCGACTAGCCGAGCAATGCGAAGGGCAGCCGCGCCTGACCCGGATCGCTGCGCGCCACCGACGCAAGTTCGGGGTGATATCACCCGCGGCCCACAATATTGAGATCGGGATTAGATGGGCGGGATGATGGATGTATTTCCTAGAAGCCCAAAAACGGTAGAAATTTCAACATGCGGTGGTGGACGCGACAGGGATCGAACCTGTGACCCCCTCGATGTCAACGAGGTGCTCTCCCGCTGAGCTACGCGTCCAAGCCGTGGTCCCGGGAAGGCGGGGATATACCGACGTGGCCAGCCCCGCGCAAGCGCGCCGGCGCCGGCGACGTCAGGCGGCGATCATCCGCTCCACCTCGGAGACGATCTCACGCAGGTGGATGGGCTTGGACAGCACCTTGGCGCCGGGCGGGGTCTGGTCGCTGGCAGCCAGCGCCACGGCGGCGAAGCCGGTGATGAACATGATCCTCAGGCCCGGATGCAGGGCGGCGGCCTGGCGGGCCACCTCGATCCCGTCCATCCCCGGCATGACGATGTCGGTGAGCAATAGGTCCCACTCCTGGTCCAGAACGGCGGCGGCGGCGTCGCCGTCGGCGCAGGCGGTGACCTCGAAGCCGGCGCGCTCCAGCGCCCGCGCGAGGAACCCGCGCAGGCTGTCGTCGTCTTCGGCCAGGAGAATTCGGGGCATGGGGTTCCGGATTGCAGGGACGCGGGGCGCGCGCGATCTGGCGAACGGATCAGCATACCCCGTCAACGGTAAAGGCGCGATGAACCCTTTGACCCGCGCCCCCGGCTGAGCGTTCTATGGCCCCGATGACCGGGTGGGAGCCTTTGGGGGAGTTTTTGGGGGAGCCTTTGGTGGAACCTGTGGTCGCGCCAGGGGCCGCCGAGGCCGCGCCGGCGCGCGCGGCTTTTGGCCTGTGGCGGGCGGCCGCCGAAGGTCGCGCGGCGCCGACGCCGCTGGTGTTCGCCTCGCCCCATTCGGGCCGGCACTATCCCGACGACATGAGGGCCGCCGCCACCCTCGACGCCCACGCCATCCGCCGCTCCGAGGACGCCCTGGTCGACGACCTGATCGCCGCCGCGCCCGGCCTCGGCGCCGCCCTGATCGCCGCCCGCTACGCCCGCGCCTACATCGACCTCAACCGCGAGGCCTTCGAACTCGATCCCGGCATGTTCGCCGACGAACTGCCGGACTTCGCCCGCATCCGCACCGCCCGGGTCGCCGCCGGCCTGGGCGCCATCGCCCGCGTGGTTTCCGAGGGCCAGGAGATCTATGCGCGCAAGCTGACCTTCGCCGAGGCGCGGGGCCGCATCGATGGCGCGCACCGACCCTATCACGCCGCCCTGGAGGCGTTGATCGCCGAGGCGCACCGGGCGCACGGGTTCGCCATCCTCGTCGACTGGCACTCGATGCCGGCGGCCGCCGGACGGCTCGGCGGACGCGAGCGGCCCTGCGATTTCGTGCTCGGCGACCGCTATGGCGCAGCCTGCGCGGGCCTGCTCACCACCCGGGTCGAGCGCGACCTACGGGCCATGGGCTACAGCGTCGCGCGCAACACCCCCTACGCCGGAGGCTACACCACCGAGCACTACGGCCGTCCGGCGCGGCGCACCCACGCCCTGCAGATTGAGATCAACCGCGCGCTCTATCTGGACGAGGCGAACCTGACGCCCACCGCCGGCTTCGAGAAGCTGAAGGCCGACCTCGAACGCCTGACGAGGGCCCTGGCCGGCGCGGACTGGTCGGCGCTGGCGGCGGGATAGCGGCCAGTGCGCGCCGAGGGCGTATCCGACCTCCCCGCCTCGTCCGGCGAGGTGACGCAGGGAGCACCCTTGGCGAAGCGCCAGCCGGCCGGTTCGCGCGGCTTGTCTATTTGTCGCGGCCCTCTAGCCTACGCCAGGCATCTGACATCGAGGGCTTCCCATGCATCGAGGATCCTGCCTGTGCGGCTCCGTCACCTTCGAGGTGAAAGGCGATCTTCCCGGACCCGACGCCTGCCACTGCGGCATGTGCCGCAAGCATTCCGGGCACTACTTCGCCTCGACCGATGTCCCGCGCGCGGCGGTGACCATCCGCGGCGAGGACCACGTCACCTGGTATCGATCCTCGGACAAGGCGCGCCGGGGCTTCTGCTCGACCTGCGGCTCGTCGCTGTTTTGGGATCCGTTGTTTCGTGACTGGATCGGCCTGGCCATGGGCGCCTTTGACACGCCGACCGCCACCCATCTGGCGATTCACATCTTCGTCGCGGACAGGGGCGACTACTATGAGATCGGCGACGACGGGGTGAAACAGGTTCAGCAGCTGCCGCAATAGCGGCGTAGGGGCCCCTCGACCGCGGCGCGATCCCTCAGCTTTCCGCCGCCGCCATCGCCGCTCTCGACGCCGCCATCATCTTATCGAAGGCGCCGGTGCGGATCAGTTCGCGCCGCTCCTCCAGGCCGCGATGCAGTTCCACCAGGGTCCTGGCGGCGTGTTCGTTGGTCTGGATCGCGGCCCAATAGGCGGCGACCCTGGCGTTGGCCGGGATCGGATTGTCGAGGCCGGTGGCCGGCAGCACGTTTTCGACCATGAACAGGCCGGGGACCAGCGCGCAGTCGGCCATCGTCAGGCGCCCGCTGCAGGCAAAGCCGTCCTGGCCGATAAGCCTGTCCAGCGCCTTGATGTTGCGCACCACCTGGCCGCCGAGCAGCTCGACGATCCCGTCGTTGCGGGTGGCGGCCCGTGTCTGCCCCGACAGCATGAACATGTTGTTCATGATGTAGATGTCGCCGATGCGGGCCAGCGTGCGGATATGGGCGGTCTCGCGCGGCGTGGCGCCGAGCATCGAAGGCCGCGGATAGATCTCCTCCAGATATTCCGCGATCACGTCGGATTCCGGCATCATGTCGCCGTCGATATCAAGCACCGGGATGCGGCCGATGGGATGGTCCTGGCGGAACTTCGGCGTGCCGAACGTCGCCGGCCGCTCCAGCGCAATGTCGGTGACGCCCTTGGCGTAGATCTGCATCCGCACGCGGGCGGAAAACGGGCTGAGATCCCCGGAATAGAGCTTCATCGTGGGCTGCATGGCGGCTGAACGCTCCTCTGGGCGGCGGCTGACCTTAGGCGTCGAAGCCGACAAATACAGCGGCCTCATCGACCGATTTGCGCTGCGACACCACCGCATTGGCCGGGAAGCTGTCGTCGGGATAGCCCATGGCGATGCAGATCATGATCACCTGGTCGTCGGGGATTCCCGCATGCTCGCGGACCACGGGCGACTGCATGATCCCCTGGCTGTTGATCACGCAGCCCAGGCCCCGCGACCAGGCCGCGTTGACCAGGGCGTTGGCCACCGCGCCACAGTCGAACGGCGCGATGTCTCCGCCGTGGATCGATCGGTCATAGGTCACCACGATCGACACCGGCGCATCGAACTGGCGAAAGCCCCGCAGCACCCAGTCCTGGCGCTTTTCCTGATCATGCCGCTCGATGCCCATGGCCGCGAACAGCTGCTTGGCCACCCCGATCTGCCGCTCCCGGTGCGCGCCGGCATAGTCTCCATGGCTGCGAAATTCCCGCGACGACGGCACGCCGGCCAGGTTGCGCTCGGTATTGCCCGCCCGGATACGGTCGAGCGGCGCGCCGGCCACCACATAGAAGTTCCACGGCTGGGTGTTCAGCGACGACGGCGCGCGCATCGCCATGGCGATGATCTCCTTGATCACCGCCTTGGCCACCGGCTCGCGCGTGAAGCCGCGGATGCTCCGGCGCCCCATGACAACCTCTTCGAACGTCAGGGCGGCAGCGGAGGAGGGTTTCATCGGCGGGGTCCTGCGCCTTCGCGGCGTGACGGTTCGAGAGGAAGCGGGCGAGCCCAGCGCGGGTCGCCAGCCGCTTGGTCGTGCGGGCGGGTCGTGCGGGTCGTGCGGGTCGTGCGGGTCGTGCGGGTCGTGCGGGCTGGGTACAGCAAAGGCGCCGTGCGCGTAAACTCATCGCGCCGGTGATTGACACCCCCCGCCCGGAAGGCTCCCGTCCGCCACGGGTCTACGGCGGGTTTGCCCGCCGGGGCGTTGGGCGATGAAGCTGTGGCTGGGGATTGTGGTGGGATTGGCGCTGCTGGCGCCCTCGGCCTTCCCCGACGATACTGCGAGTGGATGCTGTTCACGACCCGTGACAACCTCGACGGGCCGGGGTTTACCCACACGCCGCCGCCGGTGAAGGACCACTGCAGCCCGGTCGTACATCGGGCGGGGCGCCTGGAATATGCGCCCGCCGGCGAGAGCGTGGTGGTGAGCTTCGGACCCGAAGGGTTCACCGCCACGATCGCCGGACAGTTCAAGGATTACTGGACGCGGGTGAAGTGAGGCCGACGCGCCGCGCGCCGGCTTGCCGTCTCAGTAGTCGAACCGGGCGCCCACCTGGTAGGTCTGGCCATAGAATTCGCGCTGGATGGGTCGGTCAGCCGTCCCCTGGTAGAAGGCGTGGGGCGTGTTCAGCAGGTTCTTGGCGTTGAAATAGACCACCCAGTTTGGATTGACCTTGTAGCTGGCGCCGATGTCCATCGAGGTTCGGGTGGCGTTGAAGACATCGCTGGTCTTGTCCCCGCCAATGGCGAAGAGATCTGCCGAGGTCGAATAGGCGGCCAGACGCAACGCCACCGGACCCTTCTCATAGTATAGGGCTGCGTTCCAGGTTTCCTTCGAGGATGACGGGAGTGGCGATTTCTCGCCCGGACGGATCTCGAACTGGGAATCCACGTAGGTGTAGTTCGCGCTGACCCCGAGACCGCTCCACAACCCTGGAAGCATGAGGAACTTCTCGTCGATGTTCAGCTCAACGCCTCGCGCGTAAGATCCGTTCGCATTTGCAAATGTGAAATCCTTGAGCAGCACGCCCTGCACCACTCTCGTACCGATACTGTTCGCGACGATGTAGTTGGAGATATCCTTGTAGAAGAATCCCACGGAGATGATGCCCGACCCCCCGAGATATTTTTCAAAACTGATATCGAAGCTGTTCGCCCGCGCTGGCTTGAGGTTCGGATTCCCTTCGGACACGATTCCTGACCCGAGGTCGATGGATTCAGCCGCGGTGGACTGGTTGAATCCCGGCCGGGCGATGGTCGAGGAATAGGTCGCGCGGGCAATCAGATCGGGCTCGATCTCATAGCGCAGCTGCACCGCCGGGAAGAAGTCGACATAGTTGTTCGACGCCCGCACGGGATTGGCGACCTGACTGCCGGTTGCGTCCCTCACGAGCGCGAAGGCCGTGGATCGATCGTCGGTCTGCTCCACCCTCACCCCTGCGAGGATGCCCAGGCGCCCCAAGGTCACCCGATATTCGCCATAGCCGGCGTAGACGTTTTCCTTCACGTCCAGATACTGCTGATCCGCGCTGAGCTGGTCGGACGCGGCGACCTGCCCGGGACCAAACATGTTCTGTAGAAATCCGGGGATGATGTCCGGACCGTTCTGATAGAGGCCCCGATAGTAGCGCTCGGGAGGAGTCGACGAGGCCGCGGCCAACGGCAACGTGGTGAGGTTGGCATAGGACAGGGGCTGCGCGGTCGTGCGCTTGTGCCGCAGGCGAGCGCTCAACCCGACCTTCAGGCTTTCATCCGAGCCCCAGACGGCGAGCGGGTATTGGAGGTTTCCGGCGAACGACAACTCCTTGTCGAAATTGTCCGCCTTGCCGTTGACCAGGTTCACCAACTGATAGTTGGCGGGATCCGCGTAGGTCGCGCCGCCAATCGTATAGAGGGGCACGTGCCCGGGTCCGGTCGGAGCATAGGTGATCGTGGCCGCGGCGGGCGCCGGCGTGTAAGCGAACGTGGAGTTCACGTCATAGGGCTTGTGGTAGGTTCCTTCAGTGAAACCCACCCTGTAGTCGAGGACAGCCTTGTCAAAGATGTTCTTGCCGCCAGCGACGAACACGCGGTCGGTGGACGTCTCAGCCTCGTCGCGGAGGGATTTCAGGATGGCCGTCGACTGGCCAGCGGCGTTCGCGGCCTGCAAGGTGTCCACGATCTGGCCGTTTGGCAGGAGCGCCGCGTTGCCGTCCGGCACGAGTTCCAGGATCTGTCGCTTGTAGCGCTCCGTGTAGCCCGCTTCGAAGGCGCGCAGGTACCAGCTGTTGTTGTCGTCCGGCTGATAACCCAGGTCGATGCCGAGCGTGTGGCGTTTGCGGTTAAGCTCATAGTCCCGCTGCTGGAGGTCGCTGATCGCGCTATAGGGTCTGGCGCCAAGGCCTTTGGGGTCATTGAAATAGGCCGGCTCAACGTCGTCGATCCCGCGCTTGTCCTCGTAATACGTCCCGGTCACCACAATCGAGAACGGTCCGGGACTGAGGAACCCCGACGCCCCGCCGAAGTGGGCGCCGGCTGTCACCGCCACGTCGGTGATCGGCGTGTTGCGAAGCGGCTCATACCCGGAACCAATATTGCCCTGGATGAACGGCTCTCCACCGCGCGGGGCGGTCTTTGGCGTGATCTCGATCGTCCCGCCCAACGCCTCCGCGTCCTGTTCGGGCAGGTTGGATTTGGTGACCGTGATCGCCCCCACCAGGCCGATCGGAATCGAATCGAGCGTGACGGCGCGATAGCCCCCGAACGGCGAGGCGTTGTTCGTCGGCGGCAGGCGCAAGCCGCCGAAGGTGGTGCTGTTGAGATCGGCGTCCAGGCCGCGGATATTGACGTAGCGGCCCTCTCCCTCGTCGGTCTCGAGCGAGATCCCCGGCACCCGCCGAACCGCCTCGGCCGTCGACACATCTGGCAGCTTGCGGATCTCCTGGTAGGTCTGGATGACCACCAGGTTGGGGGCTTCCTTTTGAGCGCTGCGCGCCAGGGCCTGCGGCGCGCGCTGGGCGAGGACGACGATCTCCTCCAGGGCTGTCGTCTTGTTGTCTGCGGAGAGGTCCTGGGCTGTCGTTTCGCCCGCCTTCACCGCGACACGGGTCTCGGTCTCAGCGCCGTTCGCGGCGGTGACGACCAGTGTATAGGCGCCAGGCGCCAGGTCGCCAAGGGCGTAGGATCCATCGGCGCCGGCCTTCGCCGTGCGACCGTTTTCCCTGATCCTGACCGCGGCGCCGGCAAGCCCCTTGCTGTCCTTCACGCCCATGACATGCCCGGCGATGGCGCCGGAGGGCGGCTGCGCTGACATCGCGGGATGAGCGAATGTGAGAAGGCTGGCGGCCGAAAGTAACGCCAGTCTGAGGGCCGATCGATGCACGCCAAGCTCCTTTGGTGGAGCGCGTCCAATATCCGCGGCTGGATGTCCGGCTCCGTCCGTGGGGCTAGCGGCGGGAGACGACAGACCTGCGAACTTGGTGTGACAAATCCAAGAACACTCTTCAGTTGCCAGTCGATATTGCTTTTGGAGACTACAGTTCTTGTGGGTGTGTTCGCGGAATACTGTTCGATGACGTCTGGTCTCGGACACGAAGACTGATCCGTCCAGCCATCGCCGGCGCGACCGGGCTGGCCCCAAGCGGTTCCATCGGACGCTCCGCGGCGTTCGTCGCTCAAAACGGAATGAGCGTCGTCCAGAAAAGGCCGAAGATCGGACGCGCCGAATGACCGCCGCGATCAGCCGATCCGGGCGCGGACTTCGTCACGCGCCGTGTAGAGGCGCCAGAAGGCCTCGGCGATGACGGCCGGCTCGAGAGTGGGCATGCCGGGGCTCTCCGGCCCCGTGCCCCTGACCACGCCGGCGATGGTGACCTCGCCGACATAGACGCCTTCGCCGCGAAGCCTGGCCGACAGCAGGCCCACAAGCTTGGCCTTGGCCGCGTTGCCCAGCGGCACGCCGACCTCGCCCAGGGCAATGGCGATGGCGTCGATCATCGGGTTGAGTTCGCCGAACGCGCCATTGGTGACCAGGACCGCGCCGTCGCCGGCGGCCTTCAGGTCCGCCAACGCCTCCTGTACGGCGCTCAGCAGGCCCACCAGCGCCACATCGAACAGGCCCGCCGCCTTCGCCGGGTTGACCGTCAACAGGTCGCCGAAGCCCCGCCCGCTGAAGGCGTTCCAGTGGATCACGCCGATGGGGCCTAGCGCCGCGCGCGCCGCGACGATGGCGCCCCGGATCGACGCCGGATCGCCGGCATCGGCCGGGAAGGCGCCGGCTGCGATCCCCCTTGCCCTCAACCCCTCGACACCGGCCGCCAGCTTCGCCTCGGTGCGCGCCACCAGGGCCACGGAGAAGCCCTCAGCCCCGAACCTCTCGGCTATCGCGGCGGAGACGCCGGGGCCATAGCCGACGACGACAAGGGTCTTGGCCATCGACAGTCTCCTCTCAGTACTTGCTGGCGCCCTGGTAATAGGCGTCGGCACCCAGGCCGGACAGCAGGCCCGGCTCGCGGGGCGCCCAGCCCAGCGCGGCCCGCGTGACGTGGGCGGTGGCGGGCGCGTCAAGGCCGAAGAACATGCCGAGGAAGCCGAAGTGCTCGCCGGCCTTTTCGGCCTCAAGACTCTGCACCGGCAGGCTCAGATGGCGCCCGATCGCCTCGGCGATCTGGCGCGTCGGCACGCCTTCGTCGCCGACGGCGTGGTAGCGGGCCCCGGGCGAGCCCTTCTCAAGGGCGAGGCGATAGAGCCGCGCCGCGTCGAGGCGGTGCACCGCCGGCCAGCGATTGGCGCCGTCGCCGATGTAGGCCGCCACGCCCTTCTGGCGCGCGATGTCGATCAGGCGCGGGGTGAAGCCCCGGTCGTCCTGGCTGTGCACCGTTGGCGCCAGGCGGATGGCGGCGGTGCGCACGCCGCGCTCGGCCGCCGCGACCACCAGGGTCTCGGTGGCGCCGCGCCCGAAGTCCCCGCCGACCACGGCCTCGGTCAGCACCTCGCCCGGCCGCACCATCAGCAGGCCGGAGCTGATCACCAGGGGCTTGTCCGACCCCGCCAGGGCGTCGAGCATCGCGGCCACCGCCACGCGCTCGATCTCGGCGCTCTCGGCAAAGCGGGAGAAGTCGTGGATGAAGGCGGTATGGGCGACGGCGTCGCAGGCTCGCGCGGCGTCCGCCAGCGTCTGCGGCTCGGTCAGGACGCCGCGATGGACGTCGATCCCTCGCGCCTCCAGCGCGCGCGCGCCCTCATCGGACCGTGCGACGCCCAGCACCTGGTGCCCCGCTGCGACCAGCTCGGCGATCACGGCCGTGCCGATATAGCCCGTGGCGCCGGTGACCAGAACTCGCATGCGTGGGAACCCTCAGATATGACGCCAAAGCCACCATAGCCCACCCGCCTCCGCGAGAGAGTCGAAAACGCATACGGGGATGATCGGCGCCCGGAAGCAGACCTTCCCAACGTCCGCCAAAAATTGTCCACTCGGCCCCAATCCCACGTCCGTTTCTGTCGTGGCGGCATGGTCTGCTGCCGCCATGTCGGTGGCTGCGGCGATAGTGGGTGGCCCTCCGGGTCGCATCGCGACCTGAACCGCCCGGGGCAGGCTCCCGAGCCGGGCCAGGACGAGCTTTGGGGGGTCAGATCGAGAGCCGAAGGCGTCAGCGCCCTGCGGAGCGGCGGCTCTGGCGGCGCCGAGCGATGGACGATAGCGTCGGTGGACGAAGATTCGAACCAGAGGAGGAATTGATGAAATCCGTGGTTTTTGGCGCCCTGTGTCTGGCGGCGCTGTCGACAGCCTCGGTCGCGACCGCGGCGAACCCTCAGCTTGAGGCGCCGATCCATCGGTTCATCGACGCCTTCAACAAGAACGATATCACCGGCGCCGCCGCCACCCACCTGGCCAACGTCTCGATCATCGACGAGGTGCCGCCCTACCTCTGGCGCGGCCCCAAGGCGTTCAGCGACTGGGTGGCCGACCTGACGAAGAACGACGCCGCGGCGGGGATCACCGGGGAGCATGTCACCCTCGGGCCGGTGAAACGCGAACTGATCACGGGATCGAACGCCTATGTGATCATCGCGGCGACTTACAGCTTCCAGCAGAAGGGCGTGGCCATGCACGAGCCGGCGCAGATGACCTTCGCCATGCGGAAGGACAACAAGGGCTGGAAGATCGCCGGCTGGACCTGGACCGGCCCCGATCCGACGCCGAAGTAGCGTCCCCAATCCCGGTCAGTCGGCCCCCTCTCAGTCCGGCATGTCGCGGGGATCGCCGGCGCTCAGGCGACCGTGCTCCAGCCAGTCGGCGCAGGCCGGCGAGACCTTGCGGCGGAACACCGCCTCGTAACGGGCGAGGTCGGCGTCGGTGAGCACGTCGCGCCAGCGGCCGTTGGTTCCCTTGTTGAGGAACCGCTCCGCGCCCTTGTCGAAGTGTTCGCCGATGTGCGGCAGCAGCGCTTCGCTGTTCGCCTTCATCGCCGCGAAGCCCGCCGCCTGGGCCAGAGTCGCCAGCCGGTCGGCGGGCGTGTCGATCTCCAGGAAGGTTGAGATACGAGCCATCTCGCCGGCGAGGTCGGCCTTCAGGTCGGCGTAGTGGACGAACAGCAGGTTCTCGCGCCTGCGCTCGGCCCAGTAGGTGTTTTCGAAGTCGAAATAGGAGAGGTCGGCGCCCGGCCCCCTGGCCGGGTCCGCCTCGGCTTGCGCGATCCAGGACTGGAAGAAGACCTGGGGGTCCGCCGGCGGCGCCGGCGGCGGCCCGCCGGCCATCATATGGGCCAGCGCCGGGTCGCTCATGATGACGCCGCTGACCTTCATCCTGGTTTCCGTCGTGAAGCCGCTCACGTGGTTGTGCCAGGACATGAAGGCGTCGCGGCCGTCGCGGGCCACGTGGATGTATTTCACCGTGTCGTAGATCGGCAGGGCGTCCAGCGGCAGGTGGCTCTTGATGAACCGCCGGTGGGTCTGGGCCGCCAGGGTCGCGACATTGGCCTCGTGGGTGTCGAAAATCCGCGAGTCGAGCCAGACCGCCGTGTCCATGATCGGCCGTGGCGCGGGGTCCTGAAACACCAGCAGATCGACGATTCGCTGGGTCCAGGTGGTGCCGCACTTGGGATAGGTGGCGATGACGATGTCGTCGGGCCGCATCGCGAAGCCGTCCCAGCGGGAGGACTCCATGATCGGCGTGCGGACGTCCCGCGTCGGCGCGCGTTCGAGTTTGGTCATGGTGTCGCTCCCCCCAATTGGAGGCGGAAACCCTAGAACCGTCGCCGAGGCCGAACAACCTCGTCGCATAGGAATCCTATCGCTCGCCCGCCATCGTCAGGATCGCCGCCCACTCGTCCGGCTTCACGGGGGACACCGACAGGCGGAACAGGCGCAGCATGGCCATGTCGGCCAGCGCCGGGTTGGCCTTCATCCGCGCCAGGGTCACGGGGCTTTTCAGCGGCCGCACAGGGGCTAGCTCCACGGCGACGAAGCGGCCGGCGGGATCGCCGGGATCGAGGAAGGCCTCGGTGACCACCCTGGCCACGCCGACGACCTCAAGCCCTTCCTGGGAGTGGTAGTAGAACGCCTCGTCGCCGACCTTCATGGCCTTCAGGTGGAGGGCCGCGGTGTTGTTGCGCACGCCGTCCCAGACGGTCTTGCCGTCCCGCACGAGGTCGGCGAAGGCGTATTTCGCCGCCTCCGACTTCACCAGCCAGTGGGCCATCTGCGAGCTCCATAGGGTCCTGACAATCGCTGCTGACGGATCACGGTCCCGCCAGCTTGGCAAGCCGAGGGCCGATTCCCGCCGCGCCGGCGGTTGACTTGCGAGCCGCGCGTCGCCTTTTTCCACGCGCCTGAGGAGCCACCGATGCCGACCGACACCCCCGAACGCGCGGCCCTGAACCGCGCGGCTCACCACGCCCAAGCGTTCCTCGATGACCTGGACACCCGGTCGGTGGCCGCGACGGTCTCCCTGAGCGACCTTCGCGCGCGCCTGGCCCGGCCGTTGGGCGACGGCGGGACGCAGGCGACCCAGGTCATCGACGACCTGGTCGCCGACGTGGCCGGCGGCATCGTCGGCTCGCAGAGCGGCCGGTTCTTCGGCTGGGTGATCGGCGGCGGCACACCGGCGGCGATGGCGGCCGACTGGCTGACCACCGTCTGGGACCAGAACGCCTGCCTGCACATCTCCGGTCCGGCGGCGGCCGTGGTCGAGGAGGTCGCCGGCGCCTGGCTGAAGGACCTGTTCGATCTTCCGGCCGAGGCCAGCTTCGCCTTCGTCACCGGCTGCCAGATGGCCCACGTCACCGCCCTGGCGGCGGCGCGGCACGGCGTGCTGCGGGATCGCGGCTGGGACGTGGAGCGCCAGGGGCTGTCCGGGGCGCCGGCGATCCGGGTGCTGGCCAACCCCGACCGTCATGGCTCGGTGGACGTGGCCTTGCGGATCCTGGGATTCGGCCTGGACGCCCTGGAGCCCCTGCCGCTGGACGCCCAGCGCCGGGTGACGCCGGAGGGTCTCGCCGCCGCCCTGGCCCAACGCGACGCCCCCACCATCGTCATCCTGCAGGCCGGCGAGCTCAATCTGGCCGCCTTCGACCCGTTCCGCGCCCTGGTTCCCATCGCCCGGGCGGCCGGGGCCTGGACCCACGTGGACGGAGCCTTCGGTCTGTGGGCCAAGGTCAATCCCGCGCACCGCCAGCTGGCCGACGGGATTGAACTGGCCGACAGCTGGACCACCGACGGCCACAAATATCTGAACGCGCCCTACGACAGCGGGCTGGCCTTCGTCCGCGACGCCGATGCGCATCGCGCGGCCATGTCGCTGGCGACCAGCTATCTGCCGCCGGGCGGAGGCGTGGCGCGCGACCCGCTGGACTGGAACCCCGAGCTGTCGCGGCGCGCACGAGGCTTCACCGTCTATGCGGCCCTGCGCGAGCTCGGCCGCGAGGGCCTGGCCGACCTGGTGGACCGGACCTGCCGGCACGCCAGCACCCTGGCCGAGGGCATCGGCGCGCTGCCCGGCGCGGAACTGATCTCCACCTCGGGCCTCAACCAGGCGCTGGTGCGGTTCCCGGCCCCGTCCGCCGCCGCCACCGACGCCGACCATGACCAGCGCACCGACGCGGTGATCGCCGCGATCAACGCCTCCGGCGAGGCCCTGTTCGGCGGCGTGACCTGGAACGGCCGCCGCGCCATGCGGATCAGCGTCAGCAACTGGCGCACCACCGAGGCCGACGTGGCCCGGGCCATCGCGGCGGTCCGGGCTGTGCTGGCGCATGAGACTGGGCTTGAGCTGAGCTGACCCGCCAGGACGCTCGCGGAGTTTTGCTTGCCATCGGCCGCGCGCGGCGGGACGCTTGGGCAAGGGGCGCTTAGGCCCCGCGCCGGGGAAGCCGCCATGTCACGGGTCGAAGCCGTCGAATATACCGACGCCGTCTGTTCGACCGCCTGGGGGGCGGAACCGCTGCTGCGCCGGCTGGACTGGCGACACGGCCACCACATCGCCTGGCGCAAGGTCATGGGCGGCCTGGTCGGCGACGCCTCCACCGGCAGGGACGGCTGGGACCGGGTCAGCGCGGCCGAGCCCATGCGCGCCTACTGGAAGCGGGTCTGGCGGCTGACCGACATGCCCTATCCGAACCCCATGCGCCTGATGCTGCGATCCACCGATCCGCTGGGCGCCGCGGTCAAGGCCGCCGAGCTGCAAGGCCAGGACGTGGCCGACGCCGTGCTGCGCCGCTTCCGCGAGCGGATCTTCGTCGACGGGATCGGGCCGCAGACCCCCGACGAGTTCGCAGCCGCGACGGTGGGCGTGACGGGTCTCGACCAGGCCCGCTGGCGCGCCGACCAGGCCCGCGCCGAGGTCGCCGCCGCCTACCAGGCCGACTGGCGGGAAACGAGGCTTCCTAATGATTATGTCCGCAATCTCAAGCACGACAGCCCGATGAACGGCGAGCTGAAGCACTCCGAGGGCCACGACCGCTACGCCCTGCCCACCGTGATCTTCAAGGGCCCCGGCGGCGAGCACACCGTCGCCGGCTGGGTTGGCTATGAGGAGTACGTCGCCGGCCTCGAGGCGGCCCTGCCCGGCGCAACCGCCGACCCACGGCCGGATCCGACGGCCGCCGAGGCCTTCGCCCGCTGGGGCATGCTGACGGCGAAGGAACTGGCCTTCCTCTGCGGCGACGCCGCCCAGCCACCGGCCGACGCGCGGGTCCACGACTGGGGCGACGGGGTCGTCTACTATTCCGCCGCCGAGGCCAGGGCGCGCGGGCTCGCGGCGATGGCGGGAGCCTAAAGCTCGGCCAGCACCGCGTCGCCCATCTGCGCCGTGCTCAGCGTCCCGCCCAGGTCGGGCGTCCGCGCGCCCGTCTCTAGCGCCCGGTTGACGGCGGCGAACAGCGTGTCGGCAAGGTCCGGCCGCGCCAGCGACCAGCGCAGGGCCATCTCGAACGACAGGATCGCGGCCAGCGGGTTGGCGATGCCCTGGCCGGCGATGTCGGGCGCCGAGCCGTGGATCGGTTCGTAGAGGCCCGGCGTCCCAGGCGCGCCCAGCGCCGCTGACGGCAGCATCCCCAGCGAGCCGGTCAACTGGGCCGAGATGTCCGACAGGATGTCGCCGAACAGGTTGTCGGTGACCATGACGTCGAACTGCCGGGGGTTCTTGACGATCTGCATCGCCGCGTTGTCGGCCAGGATGTGCTCCAGCTCGACGTCGGCATAGTCGCGGGCGTGCAGGTCGGTGACGACTTGCCGCCACAAGAGCCCGGTTTCCATGACGTTGGACTTCTCAGCGCTGGTTACCTTGCCCCGTCGGCCGCGAGCAAGTTCGAAGGCCACGCGGGCCACCCGCTCGATCTCGCCCGAGGTATAGACCTGGGTGTCCACGGCGCGGCGGCCGCCGCCGGGCAGGTCCTCGATGAACCGCGGCTGGCCGAAATAGACCCCGCCGGTCAGCTCGCGGACGATCATGAAGTCGAGGCCCTCGATCCGCTCGCGCTTCAGGCTGGAGGCGTCGGCCAGCGGCTGGAAACAGAGCGCCGGGCGCAGGTTGGCGAACACGCCCATCCCGGTGCGCAGCGCCAGCAGGCCGGCTTCCGGGCGATGGGCGCGCGGCGCGTTGGCCCACTGAGGTCCGCCCACCGCGCCCATCAGCACGGCCTTGGCCGACCTTGCTGCCGCGAGCGTCTCGTCGGTCAGCGGCGAGCCATGCAGGTCGAAGCTGGTCCCCCCGAAAGGGCGCTCGTCGATCGTCAGGTCGTTGGCCAGGCGGTTGGCGACGCGGCGGACCTGGGCGGTCACCTCGGGCCCGATCCCGTCACCGGGCAGCAGCAGCAGGTCAGTCATGGGCCCCTCGACGCCAGGTGATTCAATCGGTTCTTCTTTGATCGTCATCACCCGGCTTGTCCGGGTGACCCATGATCTCGGCGATGAAGGCCGGAGCGCTGCGGCGCCCCCGAATCCGAGTCTGCCGGCACATAGATCATGGATGGCCCGGACAAGCCCGGCCATGACGTTCTTTCCACCCTAGAGCGGACGTTGCGAGGCGATCTCGTAGGCGAAGAGTTGGCGGTCGGATACCCCGAAGCTTGGCCACTGGTCCCGCCACGCCGCCATGTGCGACGTCCGGAAATGGGCGTCGAGGGCGGCCTGATCGCGCCAGGCCTCGAAGACGCGGACCAGTCCCGGATCGGCCACGTCGACCGCATAGGAATAGTCCTGACAGCCATCCTCGGCCCGGCTGGCGGCCAGCATGGCCTGCATATGAGGTCTGAACGTCTCGAGGTTCTCGGGCGGCACGCGCACGGTTCCGGCAATGATCAGGGTCATGCGTCCTCCAGCCCCTAGGCGTCTTCCAACCAAGGTTTAGCGAGCGCCTGTTTCATCTCATAGACATCGATGTCGGAGGCGGCCTGCAGGGTCTCGCCGATGGCGTCCAGGCCGTTCAGCATCTTCTGCTTGCGCTGCGGGTCGATCTCGAAGGCGAAGGTCCGGCCCGACGGCGAAACCACGGTCTGGGCCGCCAGGTCAACGGTGACCAGGTGGTTGCCGCCCTTGGCCTCCTCCATCAGCGCCTGCACCTCTTCGGCCTTCAGCACCACCGGCAGGAGGCCGTTCTGGAAGCAGTTGTTGTAGAAGATGTCGGCGAAGCTGGTGGAGATCACGCAGCTGATCCCGAAGTCCAGCAGGGCCCAGGGCGCATGCTCGCGGCTCGACCCGCAGCCGAAATTGTCGCCGGTCACCAGCACGCCCGCGCCCTTGTATTCCGGCCTGTTGAGCACGAAGTCCGGCCGCTCGCGGCCCTCGCCATCGAAGCGCAGGTCGTAGAACAGACCCTTGGCCAGCCCCTCGCGCTCCACGGTCTTGAGGAACTGCTTGGGGATGATCTGGTCGGTGTCGATGTTGGCCAGCGGCAGCGGGGCGATCTTCGCGTCCAGGCGGGTGAAGGCGTCCATCAGGAGGGATCCATTTGCGGCGAGGGCATCAGCATCAGCGTCGGCACGCCGCCCGGCGCATCGCGGACGGTGAACACCTTGGTTCCGGGCTTACGGCCGATGCGCACCTCGGAGACGTCGAAGCCGGCGGCGGCGATGCGGGCCTGGGCGGCGTCGGGGTCGGTGACCCGCCAGGCGAGGCCGCCGAACCGGTCGGGCTCGTCCAGGCTTTCTGGGCTGACCGGACCCTTCAGGCTCGCGCCCACTTCGAACACCGCCCCGCCGCAGCGAAAGAAAAGTTGCCGCGCGCCCCACTGTTGGTTGGCGCGGTCGAGGCGCAGGTCCAGGCCGAACTTGGCGCCATAGAGGCCGAGCGCCCGGTCGGGGTTGGGCGTGTGGACGACGACGTGATCGAGAGCGCTGACGGCGGCGGCCTCGCCGTCGGTCGGGGGCGAGAGCGGCGCGTCGGCCTTGGGCGTCAGGACGAAGGTGAGACCGGCGGCGCGCACACGCGCCAGCGCGCCGATCGGCTCGACCTCCAGCCCACGGCGGCTCAGCAGGCGCGAGGCGGCGGCGACGTCATCGACCTGGAACGCGGCCAGCCAGGTTCCTTCGCCGGCCGTGTCGATCTGAGCGCGCACGCGGTCGCCGGCCCCGCCCGCTCCCGTGGGCGAGATCACTTCCAGCGCCATGTTGGGAAAGCGGAACCAGGCGCGGTTCGCGCCATTGCGCGGCTCCAGGTCCGGCTCGCGGCCGAGCAGGCGGCGATAGCCATCGACCCCGGCGTCGAAGTCGGTGACGGCAATGGCGATGTGGTCGAGGGCGCGGATCATCGGGTCAGACCCATAGCACAGCCAGCCCTTCATAGGCGGCGAAGGCGCGGTCATGGGTGACGACGGTGAGGTTCTCCGCCATCGCCTGAGCAATCATCAGCCGGTCGAACGGATCGCCGTGGTGGCGCGGCAGGTCGCGCAGGCGCGCGGCGTGCGACAGGGTAAGGGGCAGGGGCTCGATACTGTTCTCACTGAGAATCACGGTGAATCTGGCAAGTGGGTCGCTCATGACGGCCGGCGGCAGCACCAACTTCCCCAGGCCGCTCTTGATGCAGAGTTCGGCGATACCGACCACGCTGACGTAAAGGTCATTGTCGGCATCCTGGAGCACTGCGCGCACTGCCTGCGGGATCGGCCGGTCGCCGCCGACCAGCCACAGCAACACATGGCTGTCGATCAGATATCGGCTCACGGATCGTCCGGCGGGAACACCGGCCCATCTTCCCACAAGGCGATCTCCTCGGGCGTGGTTTCAGGAAACACCTCCGGCGCCTGCCACCCGTAGTCGCGGCCCCATTGCCCAAACTGGCGCGGCGGACGCTTGGCCGCTTCGGGGATCGCCACAAGCCGCGCATAGGGCTTCCCGTTCTTGGCGATGATGATCTCGCCGCCGGCCGCCGCCTCCTCGACCAGGGCCGAGAGGTGGGTCTTGGCCTCATAGAGATTGACCTGTTTCATGGCTTCAAGATGGTCGCCTTGACCAAGTTGGTCAAGCTACAGGAAATCCCTGACGTCGGCGATGTGGCCCGCGATGGCGGCGGCGGCGGCCATCACCGGGCTCATCAGGTGGGTGCGGCTCGCGCGGCCCTGACGGCCTTCGAAATTGCGGTTGGAGGTCGAGGCGACCCGCTGGCCGGGGGGCGCCTTGTCGGGGTTCATCGCCAGGCACATGGAACAGCCCGGCTCGCGCCATTCGAAGCCGGCGGCCAGGAAGATCTCGTCCAGGCCCTCGTCTTCCGCCTGGGCTTTCACCAGGCCCGAGCCCGGCACGACCATGGCGCGGACGTGAGGCGCGACGAGGCGGCCGTTTTCCAGAGCCTTGGCCACGATCTGGGCTGCCGCGCGCAGGTCCTCGATGCGGCTGTTGGTGCAGGATCCGATGAACACCATGTCGACTCTGGCCTCGGTGATCGGCTGGCCGGCGGTCAGCCCCATATAGTCCAGCGCCCGCGCCGCCGAAGCTCGCTTGTCAGGGGTCTCGAAGCGCGCCGGATCGGGAACTCGGTCGCTCACTGCGATCACATCCTCGGGGCTGGTGCCCCAGGTGACCAGCGGCGCGATAGATGCGGCGTCGATGACGATCTCACGATCGAAATGGGCGTCGGGATCGGAGAAGAAGGACTGCCAGTAGGGCAGCGCCATCTCCCAGGCCCCGCCCTTGGGCGTCGCCGGACGGCCCCGCAGATAGTCGAAGGTGGTTGCGTCCGGCGCGATCAGCCCGGCTCGGGCGCCGGCCTCGATGGTCAGGTTGCACAGCGTCATGCGGCCTTCCATGGACAGCGCCCGGATTGCCGAACCGGCGTACTCGATAACGTAGCCCGTGCCACCAGCCGTGCCGATCGCCCGGATCACCGCCAGCGCATAGTCCTTGGCCCCGACGCCGGGGATCGGCGCGCCGTCGAGCGTCACCCGCAGGTTCTTCGATTTTTTCTGGCGCAGGGTCTGGGTGGCCAGGACGTGCTCGACCTCCGAGGTGCCGATGCCCTGGGCCAGCGCCCCGAACGCGCCGTGGGTGGAGGTATGGCTGTCGCCGCAGACGATGGTCATGCCAGGCTGGGTGCGGCCCTGCTCGGGGCCGACCACATGGACGATGCCGTTGCGCACGTCGCCCATCGGGAAGAACTCGATCCCGTAGTCCTTGACGTTGGCTTCCAGGGTCTGGAGCTGCAGGCGGGCTTCCGCATCGGCCACGGCGGAGACGCCCAGGCCCTGGCCCTCGGTGGGAACATTGTGGTCAGCGACGGCCAGCGTGCGATCGGGCCGGCGCACGGCGCGTTTTGCGGCCCTCAGCCCCGCGAAGGCCTGGGGCGTGGTCACCTCGTGGATCAGGTGCAGGTCGATGTAGAAAATGGACTCGCCATCCTGGTCAGCGACCAGGTGGGCGTCCCAGATCTTGTCGTAGAGCGTCTTGCCAAACATGGATCGCATGTAGGTCCGCGACCCCGGGCGCGTCCAGTGCCGCGGAGCCTCGGATTTGCGGGGCGGCGCATTGTCTTGCCGTCAGGCTGCGAGCGCCGTGGTTTCCCGCGGCAGGGCGTTCAGGCCCTCCAGCGCGGCCCGCAGCGCATCTTCCAGCGGCGTATGCGGCTCGGCGCCGAGGCGGGCGACCAGCCTGGCGTTGTCCAGCAGCACCGGCTCGTCCCAGAGGTAGCGCATTTCCAGCATCTCGCGCATCGTCTCGTTGAAGGCCGCGGCGGCGCGGACGGCGAACCAGGGCAGGCGGCTCACCGCCAGCTTGCGGCCGGCCACGCGGGTCAGCGCTTCGACGAAGGCCTGGCCGGTCTGGCTGTGGCCCCTCATGTGGAAGACTTCCAGGCCGCCCAGATCGGGCAACGCCGCCAGCCGCACCATCGTCTTGGCAACGTCGGGCAGGTAAGCCCAGCTGTGGGCCACCGACAGCGGGCCGGGATAGCTGACCGCGGCAAGCGGGCGGCCGGGCTTGACCAGTCCCGGCGACAGCCAGTTGTTCCCGGGTTTCGGGCCGAAGAAGTCGCCCGCGCGAACGATCAGCACCCGCACGCCGTCCTCGGCAGCCCGGGCGAGCGCCTGCTCCATCCGCACACGGATCTTTCCTTTGCGGGTCACGGGGACCTGGGGTGAGGTCTCGGTCAGGGTCGGGAAGGCGCTCGGGCCGAAGTTGTAGACGGTTCCGGGAAACACCAGGCGCGCGCCGGACGCCTTGGCCGCGGCGATGCTCGCCGCCAGCATCGGCATCTGCAGGCCGGCCCAGTTGCGATAGCCCGGCGGATTGGCGCCGTGAACCAGCAGCTGGACACCCCGCGCGGCGGCGACCACGTCGGCCTCGACCATGGCGTCGCCCTTGACCCACTCAAGGCCGGGCCGGGTCGCTCGCGCCTTGTCGGGATTGCGGTTCAGCGCCCGCACGCGCCAGCCGTCGGCCACCAGCTGGTCCGCCACCGCCCCGCCGATCCCGCCCGTGGCCCCGATCACCAGCGCCCGTCTTTCCGTCGTCATCTGTCCGCTCCTGGGCTTCGCGCTACAGATGCCGTCCTTGTGACCCAAACGGAATTGCCCAATTCTCTGGATCAGCTATGCATTGATGCATGCCTGGACCGAATGACTGGGATCTATTCCAAAGCCTGCACGCGGTGCTGGAGGCCGGCACCCTGTCGGCGGCGGCGCGCTTGCGTGGCCTCACCCAGCCAACGCTGGGCCGCCACATCGAGACGCTGGAGCAGCGCCTGGGCTCCCCGCTGTTCCTGCGCAGTCCGCGCGGCCTGCAGCCCACCGACCTGGCCCTGGAGCTCAAGCCCCACCTGCACGACATGGCCGCGGCCGCCTCGGCGGCGGTGCGCGACGCCACCGGCGCGGCGGACTCCCATGTGGGCGCGATCCGTATCACCGCCAGCGAGATCGTCGGCGCCGAGGTCCTGCCGACGATGCTGACCCGATTTCGGGAAACCCACCCCGGCACAGTGATCGAGCTGATGATGTCCAATGTGCTCGACGATCTTTCACGCCGCGAGGCCGACATCGCCGTGCGCATGGCTCCGCCGACCCAAAGCGCGCTGGTCGCCAAGAAGGTCGGCGAGGTGAGCCTGGGCTTCTACGCCGCGCCCGACTACATCGCCCGGTACGGCGCGCCGGCCAGCTTCGAGGAGCTGGAGCGCCATCCGGTGATCGGCTTTGACAGCGCCGCGCGCAGCGTGCGCGATCTGGGCGGCCGCAACGTCGTGATAAGCCGCGAGACCTTCGCCTTCCGAAGCGACAGCGACCTTGCCCAGCTGGCGGCGATGAGCGCCGGCTTCGGGATCGGTGTGTCTCAGCCGTCCATCGCGCGCCGCCGCAGCCTGGTCAGGGTGATGCCCGACATCACGGTCTTCCAGCTTGGGGTCTGGATCGTGATGCACGAAAACCTGCGCGGCAGCCGGCGCATGCGCGCCATGTTCGACCACCTGGTCGAGGGCGTCACCGCCTATGTGAAGGACAGCCACGACTGAGCGGAGGAACGGACCGTGGTTCGGCGCGATCCGCCCTGCATCTGCGCCTTAGTGAACCTGGCCGCGAAGACTCTCCATCTCTTCCTTCAGCTTGAGCTTCTGTCGCTTGAGCTCCTTCAATCGGATGTCGTCGGCGGCGGGCCTGCGCAGTTCGTCCTGAATGGCTTGTTCAAGGGACTGATGGCGGGATCCGAGTTCACGGATCCGGGCTTCCAACGCCATGCGAATGACCTCCTTGCTGTTGGAAAGCACAGTGAACACCCGCTATGCCTCGCTGTCAGATCACATATGTTTGCAGACGGCTAAGCTGAAACCTTGGCTGGCGTCTGCGCGTTAGGGACCGCTTCCATGGCCAAGATCGAGCGCCCCAAGATCGAGCGCCCAAGGCTGGTGGTCGGCATCTCCGGCGCGTCCGGCGTGGTCTACGGCCTGCGGGTGTTGGACGCCTGCCGCGACCTAGGCGTCGAATCGCACCTGGTGATGAGTCGCGCCGCGGCGCTGACGCTTGCCCAGGAGACCGAGCTTTCCCAGGCCGAGGTCAACGCCAGGGCCGATATGGCGCACAAGGCCGGCGACATCGGCGCGGCTATCGCCTCCGGCTCGTTTCCCACACTGGGGATGATCGTCGCGCCCTGTTCGGTGCGCACCATGAGCGAGATCGCCACCGGCGTCACCGCTTCGCTGCTGACCCGCGCCGCCGATGTGGTGCTGAAGGAGCGCCGGCCGCTGGTGCTGATGGTCCGCGAGACGCCGCTGCACCTGGGCCACCTGCGCACCCTGGTCCAGCTGGCGGAGATGGGGGCGATCATCGCCCCGCCGCTGCCGGCCTTCTACGCCCGGCCCGCGAGCCTTGAGGCCATGGTCGATCAGTCGGTGGGCCGCGCGCTCGATCTCTTCGGGCTGTCGTGGACGCCGGTGAAACGCTGGGGCCTGGACATCGGCCCGCTGAAGTCGGAGGCGTGAATTCATGACACTCTGGAACTGGACGCTCTCGGCCTATGCGCGCGACGGTGCGCCACAGGCCTGCCTGACCCTGCAGGATGTTCACGGCCAGAACACCTCTCTGCTGCTCTGGGCGGTGTGGGCGGAGACCGACGACGCACGCCTGCTCGATCGCGCGGCCGATGTGGCGCGCCGCTGGGAGGCGCTGGCGCTGGGGCCGCTGCGCGACATTCGCCGGGCCTTGAAACCAGCCTTCACCGGCGTCGAGGACGACGCCCGCCAGGGTCTGCGCGAGGACGTCAAGGCCGCCGAGCTGCGCGCCGAGCGGGTGCTGCTGGAAACGCTGGAGACGCTGTCCAAGGGGCGGGGCGGGGCCCATGCCCTGACTGCGCTGGAGGCGGCGTCCCGGGCCTGGGGCAGGCCCGCGCCGCCGGACGCCCTGGCCGCTCTGGCCGCCGCGCTGGGTTAGGATCAGGCCGCGCCATGAACGACGACGAAGACACCTCCGAAGACGCCCTCAGGGCCCGCCTGGCCGAGGCGCGCCAGGACCACGCCGACCTGGACGCCGCCGTCCAGGCGATCGCGCTGTCGCCGCTGCCCGACATGCTGCTGATCGGCCGGCTGAAGCGCAAGAAGCTGGCGCTGAAGGACGAGATCTTCCGCATCGAGGACCTGCTGACCCCCGACATCATCGCTTAGAGTCCTATCGGACGGCTCAGCCCTGACCGACCCAAAGTCGGCCCCAGGACAGGGTTTGAGCGAGGGGCAGCGAGGGAAGACAGGCTCAGGCCGCCTTGGCGAACAGCCTGGCCCACCGGCGCCGGGCGCGGGCCTTGTGGGCGCCGCGGTGGAAAGCGTCGGAGGCAATCAGCGGCACGACCGTGGTGGCCTCGGCGAAGACCATCTGCTCCCAGGTGACGTCGACCTTGCCCCAGGAGCAGGCCTCTTTCAGCGTCGAGGACGAGCACGCGCCGTCGCGGACGTCGGCGACGGTGATCTGCACGGCGTATTTGTGCATCTCCGCCACGTGGCCGAGGATCTCGGCGCAGACCACGGTGTCCTGGGCGAAGTTCTTCGGCACACCGCCGCCGACCATGAACAGGCCGGTGGTCCCGGCGGCGATCTTGATGTCGGTCAATTCGCGGAAGTCGGCGACCGCGTCGATGGTCAGGTAGGGCCTGCCGGCCTTCATCTGTTCCACCTGATGCTTGACCAGGCCGAACCCGGCCGATGAGTCGGTGAAGGCGGGGCAGAAGATCGGCACGTCTTCCTCGTAGGCCGTCTGGACCAGCGAGCCCGGCTTCTTCGCGCCGCCGGATGCCAGCCACTTACCCATCTCCCAGATGAACTCGCGGCTCGAATAGGGGCGCGGCTCGAGCGCGTTGCACAGGTCGAAGATCGTCGCGTCGCAGGTCTGCAGCTCTTCCTCGTCGATATAGGTGTCGTAGATGCGGTCGATATAGAGGTCGCGCAGGTCGCGGTCGTCGACGGAGGCCTGCGCCTGATAGTGCTTGAAGCCCAGCGCCTCGAAGAAATCCATGTCGACGATGGAGGCGCCGGTGGAGACGATCACGTCGATCATCCCGTGCTTCACCATGTCGCGATAGATGTGCATGCAGCCGCCGGCCGAGGTGGAGCCGGCCAGCGTCAGCCAGGTCGAACAGCCCGCGTCCTCCAGGCTCATCGACCAGATGTCGGCGGCGCGCGCGGTGTCGCGGCTGGTAAAGCTCATCTGGCGCATGGCGTCGATGATCGGCCGCGCGTCATAGGCGTCGATCGCCACGTGCTCGACCGTGTTGGCCAGCAGCTCGGCCTTGCGGTTGGACTTCTGAACGTCAGCGTTCATTCCCTGAGTTTCCTTCGAGTTTGAGCGCCCGTCCAAATCAGTCCTGCCGGGTCGGACGGAGCGACGAACCGGAAGCCCCCTCCCCCTTGCGGGGAGGGGTTGGGGTGGGGGTGTCAGCGCGGAACTGGCCGGCGTGGGAGATGCACCCCCATCCGACTGCCCACGCGGCCACCTTCCCCGCAAGGGAGAAGGACCAACATTCTATCTGCCTATCTGCGCCGCCGACTCTTGCCGGCGCGACCCTTGGGGCGGGACAGGCGGACCACCTTGCGGTCTTCCTCCTGCTGTTCGCGCGGCAGGCGGATGTTGCGGCCGGCCAGACCGAACATCGAGGCCATCGGGGCGTCGCGCACCTCGACCGTGTCGGCGTCGCCGAAGCCGTTGAAGCGGGTGTTCATCGCCACCCCATAGGCGCCCAGCATGCCGATCTCGATGTAGTCGCCCTCGGCGACATCCTCCGGCAGCCAGAACGGACCTGGCATGTGGTCGATGGAATCACAGGTCGGGCCGTAGAAGCGGAACGGCTTCATCGGGCCGTCGACTTCGCGGGCCAGGCCGTCTTCGTTCCGGAACAGCTTCACCGGGAACGGCCATTTGGTGTGCGCTGCATCGAACAGGCTGCCGTAGCTGCCGTCGTTCAGATAGAGCGCGTCGCCCTTCTTCAGCTCGACCCGGGTGAGGATCGAGGAGCCCTCCGCCACCAGGGCGCGGCCCGGCTCGCACCAAAGCTCAGTGTCCTCGTGGACCATCATCTCGGCGAAGCCGCGCTCGATGGAGTCGAAATAGTCGGCCATGTCCGGCGGCACCATGCCCGGGTAGACGCTGGGAAAGCCGCCGCCCACGTCGACAATGTCGACCATAACCCCGGCGCGGACGATGGCGCGGCTGGCCTGGGCCATGGCCGCCTGGAACGCGGTCGGGCGCATGCACTGGCTGCCCACATGGAACGAGACGCCCATCCGGCCACGGGTGGCCTGGCGCGTGGCCAGCAGCAGGGACGACGCCTCGTGAGCCTCGACACCGAACTTGCCGGACAGGGAGTAGGCCGCGCCGGTGGCGCTGACCGCCAGGCGCACGATCAGGGTCAGGTCGTCGGCCCCGCCGGTGGCGGCGAGAATCTTGGCCAGCTCTTCATGGGTGTCGAGCGCGAAGGTCGTGACGCCGTGGTCGCGGTAGGCCGCGGCGATGGCGGCGCGGCTCTTGACCGGGTGCATGAAGGCCATGCGCGATCCCGGCGCGAACCGGTTGACCAGTTCGATCTCCGGCATCGAGGCCACATCGAAGGAGGTCACGCCGTTCGCCGCCAGGGTCTCGATGACCCAGGCCGACGGGTTCGCCTTGACCGCGTAGAAGACGTCGCCTTTGAACTTGTCCTGGAACCAGCGCGCCGCGGTCGCTACCGCATCCGGTCGCGCGAGTGCGACGGGACGTTCCGGAGAGCGATCACGGACCAGGTCCAGGGGCGTATGATACGTGTGCAATTCACGTAACCCCCAACGGATAGTTGAACCCAATCCGGCGTTAGCAGCGCTTTTCAGGACATCGGGTCCGCCGGAACGCGCCAAATAGGGTCATCGGACCGCGATGTAAAGAGTTCTATCCACAGCGGCGGCCCATGGCTTTCGCTGCGCTAGACCGGACGCGGGCGGGCGTGCCATGAAGCCTGGGCAGGGCGGGCCTGTTTGCCCGCCCACAGGCTCGTTTCGGGGAAGCCCAACCGTCCATGTCCGACGCCGCGGTCCTGTCCATCCGCAAGGCCAGCAAGAGCTTTGGCGCGCGCCGGGCGCTGGACGGCGTGTCGCTGGAGGTTCGCAAGGGCGAGATGATCGCGCTGATCGGCCCCTCGGGCTCCGGAAAATCCACCCTGCTGCGCTCGATTTCGGGCCTGCAGACCATCGATCCCGGCGCCGGCGTCATCGAGGCGTTCGGCGGCCCGGTGCAGGAAAACGGCCGCATCAACAGCGGGGTCCGCAAGACCCGCACCCGCATCGGCTTCATCTTCCAGCAGTTCAATCTGGTGGGACGCCTGTCGCTGTTCACCAACGTGGCGCTGGGCTCGCTGGGCCGGATCGGCGCCTGGCGGGGCCTGCTTGGACTTTGGCCACAGGAGACCCGGCTGGCGACCATGACGGCGCTGGCCCGCGTCGGCGTCGCTGACTACGCCGCCCAGCGCGCCAACACGCTCTCCGGCGGCCAGCAGCAGCGCGCCGCCATCGCCCGCGCCCTGGTGCAGAAGGCCAAGATCATCCTGGCCGACGAGCCGGTGGCCTCCCTCGATCCGGTCGCGGCGCGCAAGGTGATGGAAAGCCTGCGCGACCTGAACGCGCGGGACGGACTGACGGTGATCGTCACCCTGCATCAGGTTGACTATGCGTTGCGCTACTGCGAGCGCGTTGTGGCGCTGAAGGCTGGAAGGATCGTCTACGACGGCCCGTCCCGCGACCTGAAGACCGAACAGTTGATCGACATCTACGGTCCGGAATTCGAAGACGTGTTCTGGGAAGGAGCTCCGAAATGATCGCCCGCCGCACCCTGGCCGGCGCGCTGGGTCTTTGCGCCTTGGCGGCGTTGAGCGCCTGCGCACCGAAACCCGTCCCGGTCGCCCCGCCGAGGGAGATCACCTTCACCATCCTGTCCGCCGAAAACCAGGCGTCGATGTCCCCTCTCTGGACCCCGCTGCTGGACGACATGTCGGTGCAGATCGGGGTGAAGGTGAAGCCGTTCTTCGCCACCAATTACACCTCGCTGATCGAGGCCATGCGCTTCAACCAGGCGCAGGTGGGCTGGTTCTCCGCCCTGCCGGCGCTGGACGCGGTGGAGCGGGCCGACGCCGAGGTGCTGGGGCGGGTGGTCGATGCCGGCGGGGACGCCACCTACAAGTCGGTGATCATCGTGCGCAAGGGCTCGGGGATCACGCTGGACAAGCTGCTGGCCTGCGGCCAGCGCTACGCCTTCGGCCTGGGCGATCCGCAGTCGACGTCCGGCACGCTGGCGCCGATGGCCTACCTGTTCACGCCCAAGGGGATCGAGCCCTCCAAATGCTTCAAGACCGTGCGCTCGGCCAGCCACCAGGCCAACGCGTTCTCGGTGGCCAATGGCGTGCTGGATGTGGCCACCAACAATTCCGTCGGCCTCCTGTTCTTCCAGCGCGAGAACCCGAAAGAGGCCGCCAGGATCGAGACCATCTGGACGTCTCCGCCCCTGCCGGAAAGCTCGATCGTCGCGCGCAAGGACCTCGATCCGGCAATCAAGGAGAAGATGCGCCAGTTCTTCCTGACCTACGGCGTGGGAACCGGCCCCACCGCCGACCGGCAGCGCCTGGTGCTGAAGGGCCTGGCCTACGGCGGCTTCAGGCCCGCCGGCAACGCCTACCTCGACCCGATCCGCGAGATGCAGGCCTCCCAGGCGCTGGCCGCGGCGCAGGCCGGCAAGGATCCGGCCAAGATCGCCGCCGCGCAGGCCGCCTTCGACAAGATCCATGCCGCCGCCGCCAGCAAACGCGCCAAGGAGCCGGACGTCTGATGAGCTCGACGGCGCTCAGCGCGGGCGAGATCCCGCCGCCGCCGCACCGCTCGCTGCTGCAGCGGGCGCCCGACACCCTGGTCTGGGGGGTGGTGATCGTGCTGTTGCTGGTGGCCTACAAGCCCGTGGAGATGAGCCACGTCACCAAGCTGTTCACCAACTCGCAGAACATGCGCGAGTATGGCGCGGAACTCTTGAAGCCCGACTTCACCGACTGGCGGCTCTATGTCGAGATGATGTGGCTCACGGTGCAGATCGCCATGTGGGGCACCTTCCTGGCGGTGATCCTGGCGGTCCCCTTTGGTCTGGCCTGCGCCAAGAATGTCTCGCCGGCCTGGGTGCAGCAGCCGATGCGCCTGTTGATGAACCTGCTGCGCTCGATCCCGGACCTAGTGCTGGGCACGCTGTTCCTGGTGGCCGTCGGCCTGGGTCCGCTGGGCGGGGTGATGGCGCTGGCGGTCAATACCGGGGCAGTGCTGGCCAAGCTGTTCTCCGAGGCGGTGGAGTCCATCGACCGGGGGCCGGTTGAGGGCGTCCGCGCCACCGGCGCCAACCGCCTGCACGAGGTGGTCTGGGGCGTGATCCCTCAGGTCGCTCCGCACTGGACGTCCTATGCGCTCTATCGGTTCGAATCCAATTCCCGTTCGGCCACGGTGCTCGGCCTGATCGGCGCCGGCGGCATCGGCCAGCTGCTGTTCGAGACGATGAACGCCTTCGACTATCACAAGCTCTCGGCCATCGTGATCGTGATCATCGTCGCTGTGACCCTGATCGACCTGTTGTCCCAGGCCATGCGGGGCCGGCTGCTCTGACGCCTGGCCCATCCTGAATAAGAAGACGCCGCCGCGGGGGGGCGCGGCGGCGCAAGGGCTCTGCGAGGGAGGCAGAGGGGGGATCAGAAGCTGAGCTGGCTGCGCAGCGCGATGGCGTCGTATTGCTGGCCGACCTGCAGACCGGCGGCGTTGTAGCGGTTCACATCGACATGCTGGTAGTCGAGCATGAAGCGGATGTCGGCGTTCAGGTACCAGTTGAGACCGAGCGTGGAGATCTTCTGCTCACCGCCGCGAATGGCGTCGAAGCAAGCGACCCCCGCGGCCGGGATGGCCTTGCCGGCGCCGCAGTCGTGATAGTTCAAATTGAGGTCCGAATACCGGGCGGCGATTTCCCAGGCGCCCCAGGTCCCGGCGGCCGGATTGAAGTTGTAGTTCGGCTTCGGACCGTCGAACCGCGCCTCGGCAGGGTTGTAGGACCGGGATTCGCCGGTAAGCACCCAGACGCCCGTGACGTACCAGCCCGTGAAGTTCGGGTTGCTAGGCGCGATGGCCGGGCTGGCGGCGTTGCGGCGGTCGATCCGGTAGTCGAAGTACTCGCCTTCGACCATGAAGTTGCGCACCGTCAGGCCAGCCTCGGCGCCAAGAACCGTGACGTGGCGCGTATCGATCGCGCCGGTGTCCACTAGACGGGCGCCGTCGATCCGCAATTCCGGCCGGTCGCGCAGCTGCACGGGATAGCGCGGGCTGGCCGCGGCGCCGGCGTCGTTCGGCTGGGTCACGTACTGGGCGTTGACGCCGAAGTGCGCCTGCCAGTCGGTGGAGCTGAACGGGGCGACCGCGAACCGGCCGATGATCGCGGTCTGCTCGCCAGAGGGCTGCGGTGTCGC
Source organism: Phenylobacterium sp. (assembly GCF_031360265.1). Classification (GTDB taxonomy): domain Bacteria; phylum Pseudomonadota; class Alphaproteobacteria; order Caulobacterales; family Caulobacteraceae; genus Phenylobacterium. Next base: position 50,015 of record NZ_JANMBF010000099.1, on the reverse strand, counting down.
CGCGCCCGTGGAATTGATCGTGCCGATGGTATTGCCCGTCACCGCGCCCGACAGCATCCAGCGCGTGGCGACGCCGGTGTCGCCCGCGCCCCAGAGGCCGTTGCCATACACCTGCAGCGCGCTGCGCGAATCGCCGCCGGCGACGTTGCGGGCGACTTCGGCCGGGGACGGGCGTTCCAGGATCGGCATCTGGCCGGTGGCGACGTCAGCCGCCAGGCCGACCTTGGGCTCGAAGGCGCCGAGCTTGATTTTCCAGGGCTTCAGCGCGCTGTACTGGATATAGAATTCATAGAGTTGGCCGGCATTTTCGCCGCCGGATCCCCCGAATTCCATGATCATCGAATAGTCGAAATCCTTGAAGATCTTTCCATCGACCCCGAACCTGGCTCGGCGGAAGTTGGTGCCGCTGTTCAGGTCGCGGTTGGTGACCTGAGCCGGCAGGTTGGATTTTTGGAAATACCTGGCCGCGTCGAACATCACGTTGGCGCGGACGTTGGCGGTGAAGCGGCCGTCGGCGGTGGCGAAGGCGGGCTTGCCATTGGGCAGAGTGGTGACCACGGCCCCACCGGACGGCGGCGCCTGCAGGGTGATGATGCTCGAGGCGTCGGCGGTCTGCGCCGCCTTTACCTCGGCCAGCTGGGCGTTGACGGTGTCGACCTGCTGCTGCAGCGCCGCGACGCGAGCCTCGCCCTGGTCGGGCCCCTTCTGGCCCATCTGCGCCATCTGCGCGCGCATCTCGTCGATCTGCTGCTGCATCGCCGCCAACCTGGCGTCGCGGGCGTCAACCACCGGCGCCTTGGGGGCGTGCGCCCTGTGGTGCTTCGGCGCGGCGAGCGCGCCGGAGGCCGCGCCCGACATCAAAAGCGCGATGCAGGCCGCGCCGGCATAGCGTCGCGCCTGCCCGGTGTTCGGAAGGTTCATGATCTTTGTCCCCGTCTTATCTGCCGCCGGGTCTTAGCGACGCCGTGTGACGACTGGCCGACAATCGAATGACAGGGATGTGACAGTGCGCGGTCCGTCCGCCGGCGGACGTTTGGCGTCCGCTGTCACCAAACTGACAACCAAGGCCGTTAAGGACCCGGGAAAGAGCGACAGGGACGCGGCGCTCTATTCAGGAGAGAACCATGATTCAATTTTTTCGGGCCGCCGTCGGCGCGCTTTTGATCGCCGGTGCGGCCGGCGCCGCCCAGGCCGCCGATTCGATCTCGGGCGCGGGCGCGACGTTCCCGGCGCCGGTCTACGCCAAGTGGGCGGAGATGTATAAGGCCCAGACCGGCGCCAGCCTGAACTATCAGTCGATCGGGTCCGGCGGCGGCATTCGTCAGATCACCGCCAACACCGTCGATTTCGGCGCGAGCGACAAGCCGCTGAAACCCGACGACCTGGCGACCAACGGCTTCATTCAGTTCCCCACCGTGATCGGCGGCGTTGTGCCGGTGGTCAACCTGCCGGGTGTGAAGTCCGGCCAGATCAAACTGACCGGCGCGCAGATCGCCGACATCTATCGCGGCGTGATCAAGAGATGGAACGATCCGCTGCTGGCCAGGACCAACCCCGGCATCACCCTGCCGAACCTGCCGATCACTGTCGTGCACCGTTCGGACGGGTCCGGCACGACCTTCATCTTCACGACCTATCTGGCGTTGAAAGCCGCCCACTGGGCCAGCGACGTCGGCGCCAGCGACTCCGTGTCCTGGCCCACCGGCCTAGGCGGCAAGGGCAATGAGGGCGTCGCCGCCTTCGTCAAACAGACCCCCGGCTCCATCGGCTACGTGGAATACGCCTACGCGACGCTGAACGACCTGACCTACACCCAGGTGCAGAACAAGGCCGGCAAGTTCGTGTCCCCTACCGCCGCCGCCTTCGCCGCCGCCGCCGCGGGCGCCAAGTGGCAATCCGCGCCGGGCTTCTATCTGCTGCTGGTCGATCAGGCCGGGCCGGACGCCTGGCCGATCTCGGGCGCGACGTTCATCCTGCTGCACACCAACCAGGCCAAGGGAAAGTCCGTCCTGGCCTTCTTCGACTGGGCCTACAAAAACGGCGACGCGGCGGCCTCGCAACTGGCCTATGTTCCGCTACCGGCGTCGGTCAAGGAGCAGGTCCGCAAGCTCGCCTGGTCGAAGCTGAAGTAGCGTCTACTCGCCGCCCGACCCGCTCGTCGCCAACCCCTGGCGCCGGGTGGGCCGGGGCGGCGCGCGAACCCGAGCGAAGGCATGCCTGAAACCGTCATCTCCCGTCCGCCTTCGACCGTCCGTTCCTCACCAAGCGGCGCCTTTGTGGGCGTGATCTTCGAAGGCGCCTGTTTCGCCGCGGCCACCGCCGTGCTGGCCGCGCTGAGCGGCCTTCTATTGTCGCTGGTGATCGGCGGCTGGCCGGCGATCCACAAGTTCGGCTTCGGCTTCCTGACATCGGCCACCTGGAACCCGGTGACGGAGGTCTATGGCGCGGCCGGCCCGATGGTGGGCACCTTGATCACGGCTGGGGTGTCGCTGGTGATCGCCCTGCCCATCGCCGGCGGCGTGGCCTTTTTCCTCACCGAACTCTGCCCCGCGCCGCTGCGCCGGCCGATCGGCACGGCGGTGGAGCTGCTGGCCGGCATCCCCTCGATCGTCTACGGCATGTGGGGCCTGTTCGTCTTCGCCCCGATGTTCTCGAAATACGTCCAGCTGCCGCTGATGTCGGCGGCCAGGCCGGGTTCGCTGCTGGAAACCCTCACCACCGGCGTTCCCAACGGGTCAGGCATCCTGTCGGCCTCGATCATCCTGGCGATCATGATTCTGCCGTTCATGGCCGCCACCCTGCGCGACCTGTTGATGACGGTGCCCGCCTCGGTCCGCGAAAGCGCCTATGGACTGGGGGCGACCACCCGCGAGGTGGTGATGTCGGTCACGCTGCCCTACATTCGCACCGGCGCCATCGGCGCGGTGATGTTGGGGCTCGGTCGCGCCCTGGGCGAGACCATGGCGGTGACCTTCATCATCGGCAATTCGCACGGCTTCCCCAAGTCCATATTCGACAGCGGCTCGACCATCGCCTCGACGATCGCGAACGAGTTCACCGAAGCCTCGGGCGACATGCATCTCGCGGCGCTGATCGCGCTGGGCCTGGTGTTGTTCGTCATAACCTTCATCGTGCTGGCCTTGGCGCGCCTGTTGCTGGGCCGGCAGGAGCAGAGGCTTTGAACAGATCCTCCAACCTGATCCTGGTGCGCCGGCGGGTCTGGAACGCCCTGTTCGTGGTGTTCTGCTACGCGGTGACGGCCGTCGCCCTGGCGGCGCTGGCCGCCATCCTCTGGACCCTGCTCAGCAAGGGCGTCGGCGGGCTCGACCTCAGCGTCTTCATTCATTCGACCCCCGCGCCGGGATCCAAGGGCGGCCTGGCCAACGCCATCGTCGGCTCGATCATGATGTGCTTGCTGGCCATGGTTCTGGCGGTGGTGTTCGGCGTCCTGGCCGGGACCTGGCTTGCCGAGTACGGCGGGCGCAGCCACTATGCCGAGGTCATCCGGTTCCTGAACGATGTGCTGCTCTCGGCGCCCTCGATCCTGGTCGGCCTGTTCGTCTATGAAATCCTCGTCGCGCCGTTCCACAGCTTCTCGGCCTTCGCCGGCGCGGTCGCGCTGTCGCTGCTGGCGATCCCGGTGATCACCCGGACGACCGAGGATGTCCTGCGGCTGCAGCCGTCCACCCTCCGCGAGGCCGGCGTGGCGCTCGGCGCGCATTTCTCCTTCGTGGTGCGCAAGATCCTCTGGCCGTCGGCGCGCAACGGCATGCTGACCGGCGCCCTGCTGGCCTTCGCCCGTGTCAGCGGCGAGACCGCGCCGCTGTTGTTCACCGCCCTGAACAACCAGTTCTTCAGTCTCGATCCCACCAAGCCGATGGCCAACCTGCCGGTGGTGATCTTCCAGTTCGCGCTCAGCCCCTATGACGACTGGCGCAGGCTGGCGTGGGCGGGCGCGCTGCTGATCGCCGTCACGGTGCTGTCGGTGACCATCATCGCGCGCCTTATCGCCAGGGACTCCACAAGCCGATGAATACCTCCAATCCCAACGAGATGTTCGAGACCAGCATCGCTGACGTGGATCGCGCGCAGGTGAAGGTCGATGTGCGCAACCTCGATTTCTACTACGGCAAGCTGCACGCGCTGAAGGCGGTCTCCATCCCGTTTACGAAGAACAAGGTGACCGCCCTGATCGGACCCTCCGGCTGTGGCAAGTCGACCCTGCTGCGCACGCTCAACCGCATGTACGCCCTCTATCCGGGCCAGCGGGCGACCGGCGAGATCATGCTGGACGGCGAGGATGTGCTTGGCCCCCGCGTCGACCTGGCGGGGCTGCGGGCCCGGGTCGGCATGGTGTTCCAGAAGCCGACGCCGTTTCCGATGAGCATCTATGACAACGTCGCCTTCGGGGTTCGCCTCTACGAGACCCTCGGCAAGGCCGAGATGGACGCGCGGGTTGAAGAGGCGCTGACCCGCGCCGCCCTCTGGGGCGAGGTGAAGGACAACCTCAAGGGCCCGGGGCTCGGCCTCTCCGGCGGCCAGCAGCAGCGGCTTTGCGTGGCGCGCGGCGTGGCGGTGCGGCCAGAAGTGCTGCTGCTCGACGAGCCGACCTCGGCGCTCGACCCGATCTCTTCGGCCAAGCTGGAGCAGACGGTGACCCAGCTCGCCGCCGACCACACCATCGTCATCGTCACCCACAACCTGGGCCAGGCGGCCCGGGTCAGCGACTACACTGGCTTCATGTACCTGGGCGAGCTGGTCGAGTTCGGGCCGACCGAGAACCTCTTTCAGCGCCCTGCCACGCGGCGCACTTCGGACTACATCACTGGCCGCTTCGGCTGAGGCCTGTCCAGGGTGGCTCAAAAGGTTCCCTTTGATCGTCATGGCCCGGCTGACGTGAATCACGTCAGCCGGGAAAGAACAGGGTGGTCGCTTATATCTGGAGCCCCATCTCCTCCACTCAGATTGAGCCAACCTGAGTGGGACAGGCTCCTAGCCCAGGCTTGACGGGCTCAGGCCACTTCGGGCCTACGCCGCCGCACCCGGGCGAGCCGCCGCAGGCGCCGCCAGAACCGGGTCTTCTCTGGCTCGGGATAGGGCTGCAGGTTGCGCAGGAAATCCTCGGCGCAGGCCCGCCAGGAAAAGGTCTCGGCGAAGGCGCGGACCACGGCGCGATCGCAGGACAGCGCCTCCAGGCACGCCTCGCGCAGGCCCTCCGTGGCGCTGGCGGCCAGCTTGCCCGCGGCGGAGTTGGGGATGATGTCGATCGGGCCGGGGGCGGGGTAGGCGGCCACTGGGGTGCCGCAGGCCATGGCTTCCAGGATCACCAGACCGAAGGTGTCGGTGAGCGACGGAAACACGAAGACGTCCGCACCGGCGAAATAGGCCGCCAGCTCTTCGCCCCCCTTGGATCCGACGAACACGGCCCGCGGATAGCGCGCTTCCAGCTCCTCCTTCTGCGGCCCGGGGCCGACCACCACCTTGGTTCCGGGCAGGTCGAGGCCGAGGAAGGCTTCGATATTCTTTTCCACCGCCACCCGGCCGACCGACAGGAAGATCGGCCGCGCCATCCCCTCATAGGGGTCGAGGTCACCGGGGCGCCGCGCATGGAAGACCTCGGTATCGACTCCGCGCGACCAGGCGGAAATGTTGCGGAATCCATGGCCGGCGAGCTCGTCGCGCATCGTCGGCGTGGCCACCATCAGCCGCCCCGACGGCTTGTGGAACCACCGCATGTAGGCGTAGCCGGCGGCCAGCGGCAGCGGCAGGCGGGCGGAGACATATTCCGGGAACCGCGTGTGATAGCTGGTGGTGAAGGGCAGCTTCCATTCCACGCAAATGCGCCGCGCGGCGAGCCCGATGGGACCTTCGGTGGCGATGTGGATGGCTTCCGGCTCGAAGGCCTTGAAGCGTTCCTGCACCGGCTCATAGACCCCGATCGCCACCTTGATCTCGGCATAGGTGGGCAGCGGGAAGGTCTTGAACTGGTCGGGGCTGATCACCTCGACCATGTGACCCATGGCGCGCAGCTCGGCGACCACGCGGGTGAGCGTGCGCACCACGCCGTTGACCTGGGGCTCCCAGGCGTCGGTGGCCACCAGGATGCGCATTGGCCGGCCGGCGTCGTGCGGGGCATTGATCGCCTCGCGGATGCGCGGCAGCGAGCGGGGCGGCCTGGGCGCCTGCGGCGGAACCACGGCCTGGGTCTGCATCCAGGTCCAGAAGGCGCCCAGCAGGGCTTCCTTGGTGGGATAGTGGCGATAGACCGTCCGCTCGCCGACGCCTGCGTCGCGGGCGATATCAGCGAAGCTGAGATCCTCCAGCGGCCCGGCTTCGAGCTGGCGGCCCACCGCGCGAAGGATCTGTTCGCGTGTCTCCTGGCGCTGCCGCTCGCGAAGGTTCGTGGCCGGCAAGGGAGATTTCATGACAGCGCCACTGTCACAAGTTCCTCAGGACTGTCAATCGGCTGTCAGGCGGCCCGGGGCGCGGCGGCGGGGAGGGGCGCCAGCGCGAGCGCCGCCGCCCGCTGGCGGACCTTGGCCCAGTCCAGGATCTCCATGCGGCCGTCCCTGTGCTCGACCAGGGCGGTGCAGCTTTCCACCCAGTCGCCGTCGTTGATGTAGGCCACCTCGCCGATCATCCGGCTTTCGGCCTTGTGAATGTGGCCGCAGATCACGCCGTCGACCCCGCGTCGGCGGGCCTCGGCGGCGACCGCCTGCTCGAAATTCTCGATGAACTGCAGCGCTTTCTTCACCCGCGTCTTGGCGAAGGCCGAGAAACTCCAGTAGCCGAACCCGAGTCTGCGGCGGACCTGGTTGATCGCGGTGTTAGAGGCCAGAAGGGCGCGATAGGCCCAGTCGCCCAACAGCGCCAGCCATCGGGCGTGCTGCACGACTGCGTCGAACTCGTCGCCGTGGATCACCAGGAAACGCCGGCCGTCGGCGGCCTCGTGAATCGCGTCGCGCGCCACCACCACGCCGCCGAAATGCACGCCGCAAAAATTGCGGATCTGATCGTCGTGATTGCCGGGAATATAGATCACGCCCACGCCCTTGCGGGCCAGACGCAGGATCTTCTGCACCACGTCGTTGTGCGACTGCGGCCAGTACCAGCCCGATTTCAGCTTCCAGCCGTCGACGATGTCGCCGACGAGGTAGAGGGTCTCGCACTCCATTGCGCGGATGAAATCGAGCAGCATCTCGGCCTGGCATCCGCGCGTGCCCAGATGCACATCGGAGATGAACACGCTGCGATAGCGGTGGAGTGCAGCCTCGGTCAATTGACACCCTGATCGCCCAGTTGACGGGCACGTTTGGCCTGATTCCATGTCAGTTTTGCGAAACCCGGCTGATCTTCTGGCGCCGGCGTGGATTTTCCTGCTAGACCCTGGGACGATCCGCACCGGCGACGGCCCAGGTTGGCGGGTCGCCCGAGACGGGGTTCCATGGACGCCACCACCTATCCGGCGAAGGCGACGCCGAAGTCGCTTCGCACGCGCCAGAGAATTCTCGACGCGACCATGCGGCTGTTCGCCGAGGTCGGCTATGGCGCCGCCTCCAACAGCGTGATCGCCGCCGCCGCGAAGCTGACGCGCGGCGCCATGCTCTACCATTTCGCGACGCGGGAAGAGTTGGTCGAGGGCGCGGTCGCGCATATCGAGCTGGCCCGCGCCAAGCTGTTCGAGCAGGCCGCGCGGGCTTCGAGCGCTCAGTTGGCCGCCGGCGCCGGCCTGGACGCCTCCGAACAGGCGATCGACGCCTATTGGGCGCTGCTGCACGAGATCCCCTTCGTGGCCTTTGCCGAGCTGGAGGCCGCCGCCCGCACCGATCCGATGCTCAAGGCCCGCCTGGCCGCGGCCCAGGCCGCGTTCGACCACGCCCAGGTCGGCGAGCGTTTCGGCGCCCTGGCCCAGGCCGGCGCCGACCCCCGGTTTCAGACCAGCCGCGACCTCGGCCGCTTCCTGCTGGAGGGCCTGGCGCGGGGCGCCATGACCTATGACCAGGCGGCCCGCCGCGACCGGCTGCTGGCGGTCGTCAAGCGCGCGGTGCGCATGCTCAACCGCAAGGGCGGAATCCACGACCTGTGGGGCGAATAGCCGTCCAAAAGAAAAGGCCCGGAGCTTTCGCCCCGGGCCCTGGCTCAACCTCTCGGTCGAGATCTATTTCCCACCGCGGGTCGCCGCGGGGGGGGCGGTTGACGCGGGCGCCTTCGGCGTTTCGGCCGAGGCTTCGCGCTTGCGGCGCTGGCCGCCCATCATCTTCTGCATCGCCGCCAGCTCGTCCTTGTCGAGCGCGCCGTCGTGGTTCTTGTCGAGCACGTCGAAATATTTGGCGATCATGTCACCCATCTGGCCCTTGAGTTCGGCCTTCTGGATCTTCCCATCGATATTCTGGTCCAGCATGCCAAGGATACGGTCCTGGTCCAGGTCCTTGTCGAAGTCGTTCATCTTCGCGGAAGTCTCACCGATCCAGCGGTAGCGGAGCGCGGTGTAGAACATCTCCTCCCAGGACTGATCGCCCCAGACCACGGTCTTGTTCGGATCGGGGTTGTTCGGGTTGCGCTTGGAGTTGTCGTAGATGAAGTGGGCGATCAGCTTCGAGCCCGCGGGCACCTTTACCGGCTCGGCGAAGGTGTAGGCGCGCTGCCAGCTGAAATCGTAACGGGGCAGGGAGAGCAGGAGCCTGTCCTTGCCGTCCGGCGTACGCAGCCACAGGTCCGCCGACGCCCCGCGATAGTGGGCGTGCGGGAAGGCCGAATAGAGCAGCATCTCGTGCGGGATATTGAGGTAGGTGGTTTCCAGATGGTGCCCGTCATTTGGCGGCAGGACGATCGAGTTGTTCACGATCACCGAGTTGTGCATCACCATCTCGGGCTTCTCGTTGGCCTTGTAGAAATAGAGCGCGACCTGGCTGTGGTCGGTCACTTCCTTGCCGAACGGCGTATAGTGGGTCTGAAAACCGACAGCCCCGCCCGGGGGCAGGTAGGCGCCCACGTTCTTCGGCGCGATCTCGCTCTCGGCGCCGACGGCGTAGCCGCCGACCGAAACGCCCCATTTGTTCTCGAACGCCTGGCCAGGCTTGGGGACCTCGGTCATGTAGCCGGTCAGGATGTGGTGCACGCCCTGGCGGCTTTCGACCTTGATGGTCGAGGCGCGAAGCCACTTGCCCTCGGTCAGCGGGTTGATCGCGTAGGGGTGCTGATAGTCCACCACGCCCGAGGCCGGGATCGTGTAGGCGGGGACGTTCAGGACGAGGTCCGGCTTGCCCAGCGGCCACTCCGGCGCGACGTGCTTCTTGGCGCCCAGCGGGTCGACGCCGTCGCCGCGTGGCGCGCCGGCCTCCACCCAATGGACGATCGTCTTGATCTCCTTGGGCGTCAGGCTCTTGTCGTCGGAGAACTTACCCACATGGGGGTCGGCGTTGTAGGGCGGCATCCGGTCGGTGCGGATCACCTCGCGGATCATCGGCGAGAAGCCCTTGACCATGGCGTAGTTGGTCATGGCGAACGGGCCGATGCCGCCTTCCTCGTGGCAGGCCACGCACTTGGCCTCCAGGATCGGGGCGACGTCCTTGACGTAGGAAATCCTGGTCGCCGCGGCCTTGCCGCGTTCGGGGAAGTCCACCAGGCAGCCCTTGGAGGCCTGGGTCGCGGCCGGCGCCGGCTTGCCGGCCAGTACGGCGGCGAGCGCATCGTTGGCGAATTCCTTGGTCGCGGCTTTCTGCACGCCATAGTCGGCGGCGTCGCTCACCGGACCGTGGTAGGCGACCTTCCAGGTTTTCGGAGTGATCACGAACACCTCGGCGGTTCGCGTGACGCCCAGCGCCTCGCCGACCAGCTGGTTGGAGTCCATCAGGATCGGGATGTCGATGCCGTATTCCTTGGCCTCGGCGGCGATGGCGTCGCGGCTGTCCTGCAGGTTCGAGTCGACCAGGAACATCTCGACCCCCTGGGCGGCGTACCGGTCGCGCAGCGCCTTCAGCGCCGGCACCATGGACCGCGCGATCGGGCAGCCGACGCCGGTCGAGACCAGCACGATCGCCTTGTCGTCGGCCATCCGGTAGAGGTCGTGAGCCTCCAGCTTCTGGGCGTCCACCAGCATGAAATTGTCGATTGTGGCCGGCGTCGGCGCGGCCATGGCCTCGGCCCCCGCCGCGACCTGGGCATGATCCAGCGCGCTCTGCGCGCCGTTCGTGGAGCAGCCATAGACCAGGGCGGCGCTCGCCAGCAGACCCAGCACGCCAATTCGCGCAGACAGCATTGGAAATATCCTCCCCAGGAAACGGGCTCTTGCGGTTTCCCGGGCAAATATCCGCGGAACACCTATCATCGGCTTAACTTAACACCGTTAAGGGGCCGGAATCCACAGACTGTTGGTTTCAAATTTGTCATGTTGAGCCCCGGCTGGGGCGCAGGGCCTTGGGCGGACGCACGGCGCGGACCTGGCGCCGGTTCGTAGCCTGGGAGGGACGCCCATGAGCTTTGTCACACGCCGGAAGCCCATCGCTGCGGAAGCCGCCGCCGGCGCCCATGGCCTGAAGAAGACCTTGAGCTGGCCGCATCTGATGGCGCTGGGAGTGGGCGCGATCATCGGCACCGGCATCTACACCCTGACCGGCGTCGCCGCCGGACTGGCCGGGCCCGCGGTGATCCTATCGTTCGCCGTGGCCGGGGCGGTGTGCGCGGTGGCCGCGCTGAGCTATGCCGAAATGGCCAGCCTGATGCCGCACGCCGGCAGCGCCTATTCCTATGCCTACGCCACCCTGGGCGAACTGATCGCCTGGGTGATAGGCTGGAGCCTGATCCTCGAATACACCCTGGTCTGCAGCGCGGTTTCCGTCGGCTGGTCGGGCTATGCCGCCGGGCTGATCGAACAGGCGCATTGGGCCGTCCCCAAGGCGTTGCTGGCGGGACCCGAGGCCGGAGGTCTGGTCAATCTGCCGGCGGTGGTCATCGCGCTGGCGGTCACCGGCATGCTGCTGGTCGGCACCCGGGAGAGTGCGACGGTCAATTTCATCCTGGTGTGCATCAAGCTGTTGGCGCTGGCGGCCTTCGTGGCGCTGACCCTGCCGAGCTTCGACGCCAGCCACTTCCACCCCTTCGCGCCGTTCGGCTATGCGGCGCACGAGATCGACGGCAAGAAGTACGGGGTGATGGGCGCCGCGGCGATCATCTTCTTCGCCTTCTACGGGTTTGACGCCATCTCCACCGCCGCCGAGGAGACCAAGAACCCGCGGCGCGACCTGACCATCGGCATCCTCGGCTCGATGGTGCTGTGCACGCTGATCTACATGGTGGTCGCCGCCTGCGCCCTGGGCGCCTCGCCCTATGAGGTGTTTTCCAAGAGCGGCGAACCCCTGGCCTTCGTGCTGCGGCAACTGCATCGGCCGGCCGCCGCCGCGGTGATCGCCGGCGCCGCGGTGGTCGCCATGCCGACGGTGATCATGGTGTTCATGTTCGGCCAGAGCCGGGTGTTCTTCGCCATGGCCCGCGATGGCCTGCTGCCGCGCGGGCTGGCGCGGGTCAGCTCGCGCGGCGTGCCCAGCACGGTCACCATCCTGACCGGGGTCATCGCCGCGGTGATCGCCGGCGTGATGCCGCTGTCGGAGATCGCCGCGCTGGCCAACGCCGGCACCCTGGCCGCCTTCATCGCCACCACGCTGGCCGTCCTGGCGCTGCGCCGCGCCATGCCCGACCTGGCGCGGCCGTTCCGCACGCCGTTGATCTGGCTGGTCGGCCCGGCCGGCATCGCGGGCTGCCTCTATCTGTTCACCAGCCTCTCGGCCAAGACGATGATCTTCTTTGGGGTCTGGAATGTCGTCGGCGTGGTTGTTTACCTGATCTACGGCCGCACGCGGAGCCAGCTCGCCGCCGCCTGAAGCGCAACGCGCCTTGCGCGGTTTTCGGACGCGGGGCCGAAAGCGGTGCTTTGCGTGACGTGGGGTTGAGGTCTATCCCCAACCGATGACCGCAACCGGCGCCGCAGCTCGCAGACCAGGACCCCCGGGGGGGCCGCCGACGGGGGGCTTTCCCGGCCGCAAGGGCCCGGACCTGACCATCGGACCCATCGGGCCGACCCTGATCACTTTCGCCCTGCCAGTGCTGGGCTCCAACATCCTGCAGTCGCTGAACGGCTCGGCCAACGCCGTCTGGGTCAGCCATGTGCTGGGCGAGGCCGCGCTGACCGCCACCTCCAACGCCAACCAGATCTTCTTCCTGATGCTGGGCGCGGTGTTCGGGGTCTCGATGGCCGCCAACATCATGATCGGCCAGGCGGTCGGGGCGCGGGATGAGGCCCTGGCCAAGCGGGTGGTGGGCACCTGCACCACCTTCTTCATCGTGCTGTCGTTGGCGGTGGGCGTCGCCGGCGGCATCGCGACGCCACACATCCTGGACGCCATGCGCACCCCGCCCGCCGCGCGGGCCGACGCCATCGCCTATCTGCGGGTGATCTTCGCGGCGATGCCGTTCATGTATTTCTTCAGCTTCATGATGATGAGCCAGCGCGGGACTGGCGACAGTCGCACACCGTTCTATTTCTCGCTGCTGGCCGTCGGCCTCGACGTGATCCTCAACCCGATGCTGATCATCGGCATCGGGCCGTTCCCGAAAATGGGCATCGCCGGCTCGGCGACCTCGACGCTGATCGCCCAGACCGTCACCCTGGCGGTGATGCTGATCCACCTTTACCGGCGCAGATCCATCCTGGTGGTCCGGCCCCCCGAATGGCGGCTGCTGATCCCCGATTTCACGATCATCCGGTCCCTGGTCACCAAGGGCCTGCCGATGGGCTTCCAGATGATGGTCATCAGCCTGGCGGCGGTGACCATGATGAGCTTCGTTAACCGCTATGGCGTGCACACCTCGGCGGCCTATGGCGCGGCGGCGCAGCTGTGGACCTATATCCAGATGCCGGCCATGGCACTGGGCGCCGCGGTTTCCTCGATGGCCGCCCAGAACGTCGGGGCGGGCAAGATGGACAGGGTCGAGCGGGTGGCGCGGATCGGGGCACTCTATGCGATCCTGTTCACCGGCGTGCCGGTGCTGACCATCTACCTGACCGACCCGTGGGTGCTGCGGGCCTTCCTGCCGGGGGCCAGTCCCTCGCTGCCGATCGCCGTGCATATCAATTCGATCGTCGTCTGGGGCTTCGTGCCGTTTGGGGTGGCGTTCATCTTCTCCGGCATCGTGCGCGCCACCGGCGCGGTCTGGCCGCCGCTGCTGGCGATGATCATCTCGCTTTGGGGCGTACGGATCCCGATGGCCAGGCTGCTCGAGCCGCACATCGGCGCCGACGCCATCTGGTACGCCTTCCCGGTCGGCAGCTCGATGACCTGCCTGCTGGCGGGGGGCTATTTCCTGTGGGGCGGCTGGCGGACGTCGCGCATGCTCGAGGTTACGCCCAGCGCCGACGCCCCTGACACCGGCCTCGGCCAGCCGATGATGGATGAGAGCGAGGCGATCACCGACGAGGAGATCCGCCGCCAGGATCTCAAGCGCGAGACTCCATCAGCGCCGAATAGACCAGGGTCCGAAGCTCCCGCCGGATAGGATAGGTCGAGGACGGCAGCAGCTGGGTCATGAACACCGCGGTGACCTTTTCCACCGGATCGACCCAGAAGGCCGTGGATGCCGCGCCGCCCCAGTAGAACTCGCCCATCGAGCACGGGATCAGGGTTTTGGGCGGATCGAACACCACCGCGAAGCCCAGGCCGAAGCCGACGCCTTCGTTTGTGGCCTCGGAGAAAAGCGAGCGCGACATTTCGGTCAGGTCGCGGCCGCCCGGCAAGTGGTTGGACGCCATCAGCCGCACGGTCATGGGACTGAGGATCCGCGCGCCCTCCAGCTCGCCGCCGTTTACCAGCATGATGGTGAAGCGCAGATAGTCCGCCGCCGTCGAGACCAGGCCGCCACCGCCCGATTCCAGGGCGGGGGGCTTGAGGTAGGAGCTGTCGGCCGGGTCGTCCTGCAGCTTCAGCCCGCCCTGCGGCGTGGCGCTGTAACAGGCGGAAAACCGGTCTCGCTGATCCGGCCGGACGAAGAAGCCGGTGTCGACCATTTTCAGCGGGGAGAAGATTCGCTCGGCCAGCACCTGGCCCAGCGGCTTGCCGGCGAGCTTCTGCACCAGATAGCCGACCACGTCGGTGGACACCGAATAGTTCCAGGCCTCGCCGGGCGAGAACTCCAGCGGCAGGGTGGCGAGCTCGGCGATCATGCCGTCCAGGTCCCGCGCGCCATGCATCTCCTCGACCTTCGCGCGACGATAGGCGGCGTCCACATTGGTGCGGTTCTGGAAGCCATAGGTCAGGCCCGAGGTGTGGCGCAGCAGATCGACCACCTGCATCGGCCGCGCGGGCGGCGTGGTCAGGTAGGGGCCGACGCCGGCCGAAAACACCGCCAGGTCCTTCCAGGCCGGGATATGTCTTGCGACCGGGTCATCCAGAGCGATCAGGCCCTCCTCGACCAGGGTCATCAGCGCCACGCAGGCCAGGGGCTTGGTCATCGAATAGATGCGGAAGACCGTGTCGCCGGTCAGCACCGTCCCGCGCTCGATATCTCGGGTCCCGAGCACCGTCTCGTGGACGATCTCGCCGTCGCGGGCGAGGACGAACTGGGCGCAGGGCATCCGCCCGGGGCCGGTATATTTCTCGGCGAGAAACCGATCGATGCGCGCCAGGCGCTGTGGCGAAAAGCCGTGGGACTTGGCCTTGCTCATGGGACAGCAGCTCCGGTTGCGCCCCCTAATGGCCCCGCCAGGAGCGCGGTCGCAAGGGGCTTTCCCGCACACCGACGACGCCAGCGACATTGCGCAACGCCAGCCCGCGCCCAATACTCGGCTGAGGTCGGAGACATGCCGGCCCGGCGAAAAAGCCGATCAGCGGAGGCGACCATGGCCTGGGATTTCGAGACCGATCCTGAGTTCCAGAAGAAGCTCGACTGGATCGAGGATTTCATGGCCGACGAGGTCGAGCCGCTGTCGCACCTGGGCATGGCCGTCCATGGGCCGCTGGGCCGCGAGAAATTCATCAAGCCGCTGCAGCAGAAGGTCCGAGACCAGGGCCTTTGGGCCTGCCACCTGGGGCCAGACCTGGGCGGTCAGGGCTATGGCCAGCTGAAACTCGGGCTGATGAATGAGAAGCTGGGCCGCAATGGCCTGGCCCCCACCGTCTTTGGCTGCCAGGCGCCCGACAGCGGCAACGCCGAGATCATCGCCCACTACGGCACCGAGGCGCAGAAGCAGCGCTGGCTGTGGCCGCTGCTGAACGGCGAGATCCGATCGGCGTTTTCGATGTCCGAACCCACGGGCGGCTCCGACCCACTGACCTTCAAGACCCGCGCCGTGCTCGACGGCAAGGATTGGGTGATCAACGGCGAGAAGTGGTTCTCCACCAACGCCCGGTTCTCGAAGGTCCTGGTGCTCTATGCGGTCACCGATCCGGACGCCAAGGACCCCTATCGGCGGACCTCGATCTTCCTGGTGCCCACCGATACGCCGGGCGTGGAGATAATCCGCAATGTCGCGGTCGGCGGCGGCGGGGAGATCGGCGGCGGGACCGAGGGCTACGTCCGCTACACCGATGTCCGCCTGCCCTACGACGCCCTCTTGGGTGAGCGCGGCGCGGCTTTCGTCATCGCCCAGGTGCGGCTGGGCGGCGGGCGGGTGCACCATGCCATGCGCACCGTCGGCGCCTGCAGGAACGCGCTCGACCTGATGTGCAAGCGCGCGGTCAGCCGCACCACCCGCGACGGCAGGCTGGCCGACCTGCAGATGGTCCAGGCCGACATCGCCGACAGCTGGATCCAGCTGGAGAGCTTTCGCCTGATGGTGCTGCGCACCGCCTGGCTGATCGACAAGCACCAGGACTATCAGCTGGTCCGCAAGGATATCGCCGCGATCAAGGTGATGATGCCCCGCGTCTATGGCGACATCGCCACCAAGGCCGCCCACCTGCATGGCGCGCTGGGCGTCTCCAACGAGATGCCGTTCATGCACATGGTGACAAGTTCACTGGTCATGGGCATCGCCGATGGCCCCACCGAGGTGCACAAGATCACCCTCGCCAGGCAGGTTCTGAAGGACTACCGCCCCGACAACGACCTGTTCCCCGCCTACCACATCCCCAAGCTGCGCGAGGCGGCCCAGGAGAAGTACGCCACCGAACTGGGCGAGCTGAAAGAGGCCTACGCCAAGCGGGAGAAGTCGCCGGCCTAGGCGAAACCGCCACCCTTTCTATTGTTGCCGTCATCCCGGCCGCAAGGTAGCGGAGAGCCGGGACCCAGAGGGTTCTGCCGTGGCGTCCCCCTGGGTCCCGGATCGCCCCTTCGGGCCGTCCAGGATGACGATTTGTTTGGAGTTGCTACGTGCCCGACGCCGCCTGGCCCGTGATTTCGATCGCCGAGGCCCACGCGCGGCTCACCGCCCCCGGCGAACGTTTCGAAATCGAGGAGATGCCAATCCGGGGCGTTTTGACCCGGGTGTGGAAGAATGCCCCGCCGACCCTGCGCGACGTGTTCCTCAACGCGCGTGGCTTTCCGGATCGCGAGTTCCTGGTCTACGACGACGAACGCGCCACCTACGAAGCTTTCGCCCGCGCCACGTTGACGCTGGCCGCTAGGCTGCGCGCCGACGGGGTGGGCAAGGGCGACCGGGTGGCGGTGGTAATGCGCAACCTGCCGGAGTGGCCGGTGGCCTTCTTCGCTGCGGTCCTCGCCGGCGCCATCGTCACGCCGCTGAACGCCTGGTGGACTGGCCAGGAGCTGGAGTATGGCCTGGCCGATTCCGGGGCCAAAATCGCCGTTGTCGATGATGAGCGGCTGGGGCGGATCGATGACTATCTGGACAGTCTGGCCGATCTGAGGGCGGTCTACGTTTCGCGGCTGACCGCGCCAGCCGCTCACGCTAAGGTCCATCGGCTGGAGGACATCATCGGTCCGGTGAGCGGCTGGAGGGACCTGCCCGACCTGCCGGTCCCCCAGGTTGACCTGGGACCCGAGGACGACGCCACGATCCTCTACACGTCCGGCACCACGGGGCGGCCCAAGGGCGCCTTGGGCACCCACCGCAACATGACCTCGAACATCGCCGCCGGCGGCATCTCGGCGACGCGCAACTTCCTGCGCGCCGGCCAGCCGCCGCCGGAGAGTGATCCGCACAAGCTGCCGCAGCGGGTGACCCTCCTGGTGGTGCCGTTCTTCCACGCCACGGGGCTGTCGGCGACGCTCGGACCGACGATGAATGCCGGCGGCAAGATCGTGCTGATGCGCCGCTGGGACGCCGAGCCCGCCATGCGGCTGATCGAGCGGGAAAAGGTGAGTTCGACGGGGGGCGTGCCGACCATCGCCTGGCAGCTGATCGAGCATCCGGCGCGCGCCGACTACGATCTGTCGTCCCTGGTGGCGGTCACCTATGGCGGCGCGCCCTCCGCGCCGGAGCTGGTGCGCAAGATCGGCGAGACCTTCCCCGGCTCGGCCCCCGGCAATGGCTGGGGGATGACCGAGACCACCGCCACCTTCACCTCGCACCTGGGCCGCGACTACGAGAACCGCCCCGACAGCGCCGGGCCGGCCGCTCCGGTCGGCGAGATGCACGTTCGCGATCCCGCCGACGGCAGGACGATCCTGCCGCAGGGGACCGTGGGCGAACTCTGGGTCAAGGGCCCGCAGGTGGTGAAAGGCTATTGGAACAAGCCCCAGGCCACCGCCGAGACCTTTGTCGACGGCTGGCTTCGAACCGGCGACCTGGCGCGGATCGACGACGAGGGCTTCCTGTTCATCATCGACCGGGCCAAGGACATGCTGATCCGCGGCGGCGAGAACATCTACTGCGTCGAGGTCGAGAACGTGCTGTACGATCACCCCGAGGTGATGGACGCCGCCCTTGTCGGCATCCCGCACAAGACCCTTGGCGAGGAGCCCGGCGCGGTGGTGCATCTGAGACCCGGCGGCTCTGTCACCGAGAGCGACCTGCGCGCCTTCGTCCGCGCGCGGCTGGCCGGCTTCAAGGTTCCGGTGAGGGTGGTCTTCTGGCCCGAGACCCTGCCGCGCAACGCCAATGGGAAGATCCTCAAGAGCGAGCTGAAAAAACTGTTCCTGCCTGAATCCGAATCCGCATGACCGGACCCCTGATCGTCGGTATCGGCGGCACGCCGCGCACGGTCTCCACGACGGAGCGGGCGCTGGCGCTGGCATTGCGCCAGGCCGCGGCGGCCGGGGCGCGGACCAAGCTGTTCGGCGGCGAGTTCCTGGAGCGACTGCCCCACTTCAATCCCGGTCCGGCCGGCCCCAGCCCCGAGCAGGCCGACCTGGTCGCCGCCGTGCGCGGCGCCGACGGAATCATCCTGGCGACGCCCGGCTATCACGGCTCGCTGTCGGGGCTGGTAAAGAACGCGCTGGACACGCTGGAGCTCACCCGCGCCGACCCGCGGCCCTATTTCCATGGTCTGCCTGTGGGGATCATCATCACCGCCGACGGCGCCCAGGCGGGCGGCACCACCTTGATGGCGGTCCGCGCGATCATACATGCCATGCGCGGATGGCCGACGCCGTTCGGGGCGGCGCTGAAGGCGTCGAACCTGTTTGACGAAGGTGGCGAGATCGGCGAGGCGAAGGACGCCGCACAACTGGTCCTGGTCGCCGGTCAGGTCGTGGAGTTCGCCCAGATGCGTCGCGCACAATCGAAGGGAGCCGACCAATGAAGCGTCCCTATCTCGTCCCGCCCGCCAAGGCGTTCGGCGACGACCGCCCGCCGGAGGACGACGACCTGACCTCGGCGATCAGCCCCATCGAGGACATCATCGAGGACGCCCGCAACGGGCGGCCCTACATCCTGGTGGACGCCGAGGATCGCGAGAACGAGGGCGACGTGATCATCCCGGCGCAGTTCGCCACGCCCGAACAGATCAATTTCATGGCCAAGCACGCCCGCGGCCTGATCTGCCTGTCGATCACCGCCGAGCGGGCGCGACAGCTCCGCCTGCCGCCGATGGCCAGCGACAACCAGTCGGGCCATGGCACGGCCTTCACCGTGTCGATCGAGGCGCGCGAAGGGGTCACCACCGGCATCTCCGCCCACGACCGGGCTCACACCATCGCCGTCGCCGTCGATCCGACCAAGGGCGTCGATGACATTGTTTCGCCCGGCCACGTCTTCCCGCTGGTGGCCAAGGACGGGGGCGTTCTGGTCCGCGCCGGTCACACAGAGGCCGCGGTCGACATCTCGCGGCTGGCCGGGCTCAACGCCGCGGGGGTGATCTGCGAGATCATGAAGGACGACGGCTCTATGGCCCGGCTGCCGGACCTGGTGGCCTTCGCCCAGCTGCATGGCATCAAGATCGGAGCCATCGCCGACCTGATCGCCTATCGCCGGCGCACCGAACGCCAGGTGGAGCGCGTGCTGGAAACACCGTTCGATTCAGCCTACGGCGGCCGCTTCCGGATGGTGATCTATCGCAACATCCTGGACGGCACCGAACATGTGGTGCTGACCAAGGGCAAGATCGATCCGGACAGGCCGACGCTGGTGCGCATGCACCGGGTCGACCTGGCCGCCGACATGCTGGGCCATACCGAGGCGCGTCGCGACTATGTGCCGATGGCGCTGGCCGCCATCGCCGCCTACGACGGGGCCGGCGCGGCGGTTTTCATCCGCGACTCCAATCCCGCCTGGCTTTCGGAGCGTTACGGCCAGCCGGACGCCAACCAGAGCGCCAACGTCCTGCGCGACTATGGCGTGGGCGCCCAGATCCTCATCGACCTGGGTGTGCGTGACATGCTGTTGCTGACCTCGTCCAAGACCGTGCTCCCCGGTTCGGCGGGCTACGGCCTGCGGATTCTAGGCCGGGCGCCGCTGGGTTAGAACGAAGGTTGCCAGGGCGCCCAGAAGACGGGACAAGGGGTTGGCTCCCATAGAGTTCCGTTGATGGCGTCCGATACTTTCCCCGGCATGGTCATGACAGCCAACGGCGACGGGTCGCGGCCGGTGTTCCTCGCGCGGGCGGGAGATCCCTATGCGGCGGCCGCCATGACCCTCGATGGCGGCGGCCCCCTGGCCTTCCTCAACGCCGACCAGCGCACCGGGATCGCCGACAACGGCAAGCCCAGCCTGACCATCGATGAGGCGGCGAACAAGCTGATCGGCGGCGCGCCCGGCTGGTCAAGCGCGCTGGGCGTCGGAGCGACGGTGAGCTATGCCTACCGCGCGGACGCGCCTTCCGTGATGCCGGATGATTCCGGTGGGTTCGCGCGGTTCAACATTGGCCAGATCGACCAGGCTGAACTGGCGCTCAGGGCCTGGGCGGATGTCGCCAACATCAGGTTTGTCCGGGTGGGAGCCGGCGATGTCGGCGAGGGCGCCTATTCGAACGCCGCCACAATCCTGTTCGGCGACTACACCACCGGCGTCGCCGGGGCCTCGGCCTTCGCGAAATTTCCGGGCAGCACCAGCTTCAGTTCCTCGGCGGGAGACGTCTGGATCAATTCGACCTACGGCTACAATACCGTTCCGAACCAGGGAAATTACGGCGGCCAGGTGCTGGTGCACGAGCTTGGTCACGCGATCGGCCTGGACCACCCATCCAGCTACAACGCGTCCGCAGGCGTCACCATCACCTACGCCGCGGACGCCAGCTACTATGAGGATAGCCGTCAATACACGGTGATGAGCTATTTCAACGAGTTCAACACCGGCGGTGACTACGGCCCAGTCTACGCCTCCGCGCCGCAGCTGGACGACATCGCCGCAGCCCAGCTAGAGTATGGCCCCAACATGACCGCCCGGACTGGGGATACGGTCTATGGCTTCCATTCCAACGCCGATCAGCCGTGGTACGTCGCCACCTCCAGCGCCACCAACCTGGTGTTCGCCGTCTGGGACGCCGGCGGCAACGACACCCTGGATTTCTCCGGCTACTTCGACAGTCAGGTCATCGACCTGCGCCAGGGCTTTTTCTCCAGTGTCGGTGGCCTGATCGGCAACGTGGTCATCGCCAAGGGCGCCGACATCGAGAACGCCGTGGGCGGTTCGGGACCCGATTCCATCACCGGCAATGCGCTCGCCAATTCCCTGTCGGGCGGCGACGGGGCCGACACCATCGTCGGCGGGGCCGGCAATGACACGATCGACGGCGGGGCGGGGATCAGCTACCTGCGCGGCGGCGACGGCAACGATTCCATCACGGGCGGCGCGGCCTTCGACGACATCAACGGCAACGCCGGAAACGACACCGCCCACGGCAACGGCGGCGACGACTGGGTGGTAGGCGGCAAGGGCGACGATATGCTGTTCGGCGATGCGGGGAACGACATCGTCTGGGGCAATCTGGGCAATGACACCCTCGACGGGGGGGCTGGGAACGACCAGGTGCGCGGCGGCCAGGGCGACGACGTGCTGTTCGGCGGTCCGGGCGACGACTTTCTCTCCGGCGACCGGGGAAACGACACCATCACCGGCGGCCCCGGGGCCGACATCTTCCACACCTCGCAGGACGCCGGCATCGACAAGGTGCTCGACTTCAACCTCAGTGAAGGGGATCGGGTGATGCTGGACCCGGGCACCACCTACACGGTCAGCCAGGTGGGCGCCGACACCATCATCGACATGGGAGCGGGCAACCAGATGATCCTGGTAGGCGTGCAACTCTCCACCCTGACCCCCGGCTGGATCTTCGGAGCCTGAGCGGCGACCGGCGCCAGCGACCGGCGCACACAATCCCGTTTCCTCCCGCGCGGAAGGGGCATATAGATCGCGCCTCACCGCCCGGCCGAAAGGCCGGGCGCCTTCATTTCCGACGCACGGAAAACTCACATGACCACCGACATCCTGATGCCCAAGGCCACCGCCGTCTGGCTGGTGGACAACACCTCGCTGACCTTCGAACAGATCGCCGACTTTTGCGGCCTGCACCCTTTGGAGGTGAAGGGCATCGCTGATGGCGAAGTGGCGCGCGACATCCGCGGCGCCGACCCGATCGCCAACGGCCAGCTGAGCCGCGAGGAACTCGACCTGGCCGAGAAGAACGACAAGCACCGGCTGGTGGCGCTGAAGAGCCGGCACGCGGAATATCTGAAGCCGCAGAAGAAGGCCCCGCGTTACACGCCGGTCTCGCGCCGGCAGGATCGCCCGGACGCCATCGCCTGGTTCCTGCGCAACCACCCAGAGGTGGCCGACAGCCAGCTGGCGCGCATTCTCGGCACCACCAAGGCGACCATCGACCAGGTGCGCAACCGCACGCACTGGAACTCGACCAACATCAAGCCGGTCGATCCGGTGACGCTGGGACTGTCGACTCAATTGGAACTCGACGCCGTGGTCAAGAAGGCGGCCGACAAGAAGGCCAAGGACGACAAGCGCCGCGGCATCGCCGAGCCGGAGGGCCCGACGCTCGCGCCCGCGTCGGAAACCGGGGCGATCCCGGCGGCGCCGACCGACGACCACGCCGACGAGGCCGACCACACCGCCGAATCGGTCTTTGACGACGAGGACGAACACGACGACGCCGACGCCTGAGGGGCGCACGAAAACGGCGGCCGCATCGCTGCGGCCGCCGCTTGAATGGCTGTGGCGCGAGGCGCTCTACGCCTCGGGCGGCGTCTCGGTCACCCGCGCCATGGAGTGCTCGGCGATCCGGGCGGACTTGCCGCGACGATCGCGCAGATAGTAGAGCTTGGCGCGCCGCACGACGCCGCGACGTTTGACTTCGATGCTCTCGATCATCGGGCTCATCACCGGGAACAGCCGCTCGACGCCTTCGCCGAAGCTGATCTTGCGCACGGTGAAGCTCTCGTTGATGCCCTGACCGCCGCGGGCGATGCAGACGCCCTCATAGGCCTGGACACGCTCGCGCTCGCCTTCCTTGATCTTGACGTTCACGCGCACGGTGTCGCCGGGCTGGAACTCGGGGATCTTGCGGGTCGCCAGCAGACGGTCGAATTCTTCCTTCTCGAGGGTCTCGATCATATTCATGGTCTTGTCGTCCTTCCGGGCTTAGTCGCCCTTTGCCTGTTGATTGGCGGATCGCCGCGCCCACAAGTCCGGCCGCTGCTCCCGCGTGGTGGTCTCCCGCTGAGCCTGCCGCCATTTCCGAACCTCGGAATGGTTGCCGCCAAGCAGCACCTCGGGAATATCCAACCCTTCGAACGTCCGCGGCCGGGTAAACTGCGGATGCTCGAGGAGTCCGTCCTCGAAGCTTTCGTCACTCAAACTCTCAGGTTGACCCAGAACCCCCGGGACCAGCCTGACGCACGCCTCGATCGTCACCAGCGCCGCGGCCTCGCCACCGGCCAGAACCGCATCGCCAACCGCGACCTCCTCGAACCCGCGAGTCGCGATGACCCGTTGATCCACCCCCTCGAACCGACCGCAGAGCACGATCAGCCCCGGCCCTTGGGCCCACGCACGCACCCGCGCCTGGGTCAGGGGCCGACCCCGGGCGCTCATATACAAAAGCGGGCGCGCCCGTCGCTCCACGCTGTCCAGCGCCGAGGCGATGACGTCCGCCCGCATCACCTGTCCAGGACCTCCCCCCGCGGGGGTGTCGTCGAGGAAGCCGCGCTTATCTCTGGAAAACCCCCGAATGTCCACCGTTTCCAGGGTCCAGAGCCCTTGGTCGCGCCAGGCGGTCCCGATCAGCGAGACGCCCAGCGGGCCGGGAAAGGCTTCCGGAAACATGGTCAGGACTGTGGCGTCGAACGGCATGGCCGGAGCAAAGGGCCGCCACGAGCGGCGGCGTCAAGTCTTGCTGGCCGGCCGCGCGGAGCGTAAGCGGCGGCACATGGACATCGAGAACCTGACCGAGACGCTGCAGCTTGAGCGGATCGAAGTGAACCTGTTCCGGGGCGTCACCGCCGACAACGCTCCCGGCCGTATCTTCGGCGGCCAGGTGATCGGCCAATCGCTGCTGGCGGCCTATGAGACGGTGGAAGACCGCATCTGCCACTCGCTGCACTGCTATTTCATCCGGCCGGGCGATCCGACCGTGCCGATCGTCTTCGAGGTGGATCGCTCCCGCGACGGCGGCAGCTTCACCACGCGCCGGGTGATCGCCATCCAGCATGGCCAGCAGATTTTCAACCTCGCCGCCTCGTTCATGGAGGCCCAGGACGGCTTCGAACACCAGGCCCCGATGCCGGCCGCCACGCCGTGGGCGGACCTGCCCGACGAGGCGGAGATGCAGGAGGCGGCGATGAAGGATGCGCCGGAGGAGGCGAAGCGCTGGCTGTCGCGGCCCCGGCCCATCGAGATGCGCTCGGTGGACGCGCGCACCTATTTCCAGGGCGGCGTGGCCAGGGATCCGGAGAGCCAGAGCTGGATGCGGGCGCGCGAGCCGATCGGGCCGGACCAGCACATGCATCAGGTGATCCTGGCCTACGCCTCGGACATGAACCTGCTTTCGACCGCCATGCGGCCGCACGGCGTGCATTGGCAGACAAAGGGCTTCCAGTCGGCCAGCCTCGACCACGCCATGTGGTTCCACAAGCCGCTGAACTTCAACGACTGGCACCTCTATGCCCAGGACTCCCCCAGCGCTTCGGGAGGCCGTGGCTTCATCCGCGGCTCGATCTTCGCCGCCGACGGGACCCTGGTGGCCTCGGTGGCCCAGGAAGGCTTGATGCGGATGCGCAAGCCGAAGTGAAGGCCTCTCCCCAGCAATGTGTTCGATAGTGTTGAGCGGCTTTCTTCGACCGGCCCGACCTTGAGTGGAATGACCGCATGCCCAAGATCGACATCGCCCAGGCGCCCACACGCTTCGGATCGGCCTATCCGCCGCCGTTTGACGCGCCGTGCGCCGGTCGCAAGCGCTGGAAGCTGGGCGACGCGGCGGGCTTGACCCAGTTCGGCGTCAACCTGCAGCGGCTCGGCCCCGGCGTCTGGTCGAGCCAGCGGCACTGGCACACCGCCGAGGACGAGTTCGTCTGGGTGGTCTCCGGCGAGGTGGTGCTGGTCACCGACGAGAGCGAACAGGTGCTGCGCGCCGGCGACTGCGCGGGCTTCCCGGCCGGCGCCCCCAACGGCCATCACCTGCAGAACCGTTCGGACGCGGAGGCGGTGCTGCTGGAGGTCGGTTCGCGGCGCGAGGCCGAAGACGGGTGCGACTATCCCGACATCGACATGGTCGCCCACCCAGGCTCCGACCGCTATCACCGCCGGAATGGGACCCCGTACGAATAGGTGCAGGTCTGGGTCAGGCTATCGCCTACTTCAGGGTCCCAAGGTAGGCGATCAGGTCCGCGCGCTGCGTGGCGTCGGCGACGCCGGGCGAGGTCATGGTGATGCCCCGGATGGTCTTGCGCGGCTGGGCGATGAAGGCGTCCAGGGTCTCGGCGTTCCAGATGAGGCCCGAGGTTTTCACCGCGGCCGAATAGGGGAAGTCGCTGACGCTCCCGGCCTTGCGGCCAAACAGGCCGGCCAGACTGGGTCCGGTGACGATCTTGCCGCGGCGGGTGGAATGGCACTCGGCGCATTTGTGCGTGAAAACGACCGCGCCCGCCTTGGCGTCGGCGCTGGCCGTCGCCGGCGCGATCAGCGCCGCAAGGCCGGCGGAGGCGGCGATGCGCCGTGACGCAACGGCCAACGCCCGGCAAGCCAGCCAAGCCTGATCTCGACCCATGATGCGGCGCATTTGGACAGACCCCGACTCACCCAGGCGCCCTGACTTCGAGCCTTGGGCTGAAGGATGCTAGAGCCCGCGCCAGGGGTTGTGAAGCCGACCGTAGGGTCCGCCCAAGTCCTGAGCGCTCGGTCGCGCGCGGGCGCGGCGCGATCGACCCGGGCCAAGCTCGAATTGACGCAGGCTTCAAGGGCTGATCGACTGCGCTAGGGCGGCCCCGTCGATGGACCGGGTGGATTTCGAGGGCGATCAATGTCGGGAACATGGGCCGCCGCGCTGTTGAGTCTGATCGTCCTGGCGCCGTGCGCGGGCAGGGCGCAGACGCCGCCGCCGATCCCGGCCGAGGAGATCTCGGTCGAGAAGGCCATCAAGCCGGGCCCCAACGTCTTCGTCACAACCAGCGCCTGGGCCGGCGCGGGCGCGATCTACGTCTTCTCGGCTGACGACCTGACCTACAAGGGCGACTACGCCACGGGCATGCAGCCGCAGTTCGCCCTGTCGCCTGGCGCCGACACCGGCGTCGTCGCCTCGGCGTTTCCCAAGCGGATCATGTACGGGCCGGTCGAGGCGATCCTCCAGAAGTTCGACGTCGCGACCCTGAAGACGCAGCAGGAAGCGACGATCCTGCCGAAATTCGCACAGGTCTCCCCGCAGCAGGGTCAGATCCAGGTGAGCGCCGATGGCGCGCGCGCCTATGTCCAGAACGCCACCCCGGCCACATCGGTGACGGTGGTCGACCTCAAGTCCGGCAAGGTGACCGCCGAAGTGCCTATTCCCGGCTGCTGGCAGGTCAACCTGGCGCCGGACGGCTCGCATTTCTCGAGCCTGTGCGGCGACGGCTCGATCCTGACGGTGAAGATCGGCCCCGACGGCAAGGCGGCCGGCCAGGCGCGAAGCAAGCCGATCTTCGATGTCGAAAAGGATCCGTTGTTCGCCCAGTCCCAGCGCGTGGACGGCGACCTGACGTTCGTCTCCTACAACGGAGTTTTCTACCGGGTGTCCGACAAGGGCGACACCGCGCGGCTGGTGGACACCTACGCCTTCACCAAGGGCGTCGAGGGCGACTGGGCGCCGGGCGGCTACGCGATCATGGGCTACAGCGCGCCCTATGGGATCATGTTCGTCGCCATGCATTCCGGCGCCAAGGACGGCGGTCATAAGGACGGGTCGGAGGAAATCTGGGCCGTCGACCTGGCGCACAAGGCGGTGCTGTACCGGTCGGTGGCCAAGGGCCTGACCCAGATTGCGGTGTCGCAGGGCAAGATCCCGCTGGTCTTCGGCGTGGCCAGCCACGGCGGCGGCCTGTTCCGCTTTGAGGTCGACCCGACCGCCAGGTTCGCCGCCAAGCTGACGCACCAGATCGCCCTGCGGGACGCCGCGGCGGTGACGGTGCGGTGACGATGATCGGCGACCTCCTGCGCCTTTGCAGCGGCAGTGCGGCGGCGTTCGTCGCTCTCATTTTGCTGCGCGCGGCGCTGCACAAGGCGGCCGACCAGGAGGGGTTCGAAGGCGTCCTGGCCGACTATGGCCTGATCCCCGAGGCGGCCCTGAAGCCGTTGCGCGCGATCGTGCCGGTCTTGGAACTGGCGGCGGCGGTCGCACTTTGCATTGGCCCGGTCCGGGCTGCCGGCGTCGCGCTGGCGAGCGGACTGCTGCTGGTCTACGCCGCCGCGATGACGGCGGCGCTGCGGCAAGGGCGGACGCAGATCGACTGCGGCTGCGGCGGTCCGCCGTCGCCGCTTAGCTGGGGCTTGGTCGGTCGCAACTTCATTTTGACCGCGGCGCTGATCCTGGCGGGCCTCGGCCTTGGTGAATGGCGCACCCTGGGTGAGGCCGGCGTCGGCTGGGCCGTAGCGCTCATCGGCCTGGCCTGCTGGATCGCCTGCGAGCACCTGGCGGCGAATCACCATCGCATCCGACAGGCCTACGCCCCCTCGGCGGCGGACCTCTTCGGAGGCGCGGCATGACGTTGCTGGTATTCGCCGTGGCGGCCCTTTGGGTGCTGGTCCTGGTCCTGGTCACGGTGATCGTGGTGATGCTGCGCCAGATCGGCGTGCTCTACGAGCGGGTCTCGCCGATGGGCGCGATGATGGACCGCGCCGGGCCCCAGGTGGGCGAACCCAGCCCCCGGTTCATGGCGCACAGCCTGACAGGCCCGCCCATCGAGATCGGCGGGGCGAGGGGTCGCGCGCAGCTGGTGTTCTTCCTGTCGCCCACCTGCCCGGTCTGCAAACAGCTCTTGCCGGTGCTGACCAGCATCCGCACCGACGAGAAGGCGTGGCTCGACGTGGTGCTGGCCAGCGACGGCGACCAGGCCAAACATCTGGAGTTCATAGGCCGGCGCCGGCTGACCGCCTTCCCCTATGTCCTGTCGTCGGAGCTGGGCATGGCCTACCGCGTCCAGCGGCTGCCGTTCGCCGTGCTCACCGACAAGACCGGCGTGGTCCGCGCCAAGGGCCTGGTGAACAATCGCGAGCAGCTCGAGAGCCTGTTCAGTGCGTTGAACGCCAACGTGCCGTCCCTCCAGCAATATGCCGCCAACCATGCGGCCGAGTAGAACCGGGAGACCATCGGTGACGAATTTCTTCAACCGGGTCGGAAAGACGCTCGACGAGGCCCTGGTGTCGGGGGCCCGGTCCAGCGCGCGGCGGTTTGGTCGCCGCAGCGCCCTGGCCAGGCTGGGCGGCTTCCTTGTGGGCGGCGCGGTGGTCGCGGCGCTGCCCTTCGACCGCGGGTTCGCGGCCACCGGCGAGAAGCCCGCCCCGATCGACGACGACAAGAGCTGCGACTACTGGCGCTACTGCGCGCTGGACGGGAACCTCTGCACCACCTCCGGCGGGACCAAGACGAGCTGTCCGGTGGGCGCCGAGGCCTCGCAGGTGTCGTGGGTGGGCACCTGCCACAACCCGGGCGACAAGCGCGACTACCTGGTCTCCTACTACGACTGTTGCGGCAAGACCCCCTACTCGGGCGCCCAGTTCTGTCTGCACAGCAAGGGCGAGCGTCCCGGCTATTCCATGGGGCTCTACAACGACATCAACTGGTGCATGGCCAACACCAACAAGGGCTACCACTGCACGGTGGCCATCGTTCTGGGCGTGGCCGAATAGCCATGAGCCGCCGGTCGCTGCTGACTGGCGTGGTGATGGCGGCGCTGATCGCGACGGCCTGGCCAGCGAGCGGCCAGTCGGCGCGGGCCCTGTACCTGCTGAAGTGCTCCGGCTGCCATCGGGCCGACGGCCAGGGCGCGGCGGACGCCGGCGTGCCGCCGTTTCCGGGCTTCATCGGGGAGCTCGCCCGCGATCCGGCGGGCCGCACCTATATGCTGCATGTGCCGGGAGTGGCGAGTTCGGGTCTGAACGACGCCGATCTCTCGAACGTCCTGAACTATCTTGTCGACCGTTGGTCAGCCGCGCCCGCGGACCCGATCCGCCAGTTCACGCCCGTCGAGGTCGCGACCCTGCGCGCCGTCAGCGTCAACGACGTCGTCAGCTATCGCCGCACCCTGGTGGCCCGCCTGCGCAAGACCGGCGCGGCGATCGCGGCCTATCCCTGGCCCTGACGCCTCAGTCTCGCAGCAGCTCGTTGATCGAGGTCTTGGACCGGGTGCGCTCGTCCACCGTCTTCATGATCACCGCGCAGTAGGTCGACGGCATCCCCTCGTGCGGGCTGGGCCGCGAGCCCGACATGATCACCGAATAGGCCGGCACTTCGCCGGTGATGGTCTCGCCGGTCCTGCGGTCGACGATCGGCGTGGTCGAGGTCAGGTAGACGCCCATGGACAGCACGCTGCCCTCGCGCACGATCACCCCCTCGGCGACCTCGGAGCGGGCGCCGATGAAGCAGTTGTCCTCGATGATCGTCGGGTTGGCCTGCAAGGGCTCCAGCACCCCGCCGATGCCCGCTCCGCCGGAGATGTGGCAGTGCTTGCCGATCTGGGCGCAGGAGCCAACCGTGGCCCAGGTGTCGACCATGGTGCTTTCGTCGACATAGGCGCCGATGTTGACGAACGACGGCGTCAGCACGACGTTCTTCGCCAGAAAGGCCCCTTTGCGCACCACGCAGCCGGGCACCGCGCGAAAGCCCGCGGCCTCGAAGCGGGCGGCGTCCCAGCCGGTGAACTTGGAGGGGACCTTGTCCCAGTAGGGGCCGGGCGCGGGCGCCTCGACCAGGCTGTTGGGGGTCAGGCGGAAGAACAGCAGGATCGCCTGCTTGGCCCACTGGTTGGTGACCCAGGTTCCGTCGGCCCCGCGCTGCGCGACCCGCAGGGTTCCGGCGTCGAGCCGTTCGAGGGTCTCCAGCACGGCCTCGCGCACCGGACCCCGGGTGGCGTGGCTGACCGCGTCGCGATCCTCCCAGGCGGCCTCGATCACGGCCTTCAGGTCATCGCTCATCGGGCGGCCTCGCTCAGCAGGGCGTCCGCCAGGAAGGACGCGAGATTGTCAGTCTTGTGGGTGATGAACGCCGCCGTCGAGGCGGGCGCGTCGGGGCCGACCAGCACGGTGGTCATGCCGCGCGCCGCGGCGGGCGCCAGGTTGCGCTCGGCGTCTTCGAAAAACACCGTCGCCACCGGATCGATCGCGTGCGCGGCGATCACCTTGTCGAAGGCCGCGGGATCGGGCTTGCCCACATAGTCCGCCGCGCCGATGTCGAAAATCCCCTCGAACAGGTGACCCAGCCCCAGCCGGTCGAGCACCCGGGTCGCATGCACCGCGTCGGCGTTGGTGAAGATCAGCCGGCGGCCGGGCAGCCGTTCGAGCGCGACCAGCAGCGCCGGATCGTGCGCCAAGGTCTCCAGCGACAGGTCGTGGAATTCCTCGTGGAACGCCTTGGGCTCGATCCCGTGATGGGCGATCAGGCCGCCCAGGGTCAGGCCATAGTCGGCAAGGTAGCGTTTCTGCAGCCGAAAGGCCTCATCGCGCGGCAGGCCGGTCAGCCGTTCCACGATCCCCGTCATCCGCTCGGAGAACTGCGCCATGAAGCCGGATTCGACCGGATAGAGGGTGTTGTCCAGGTCGAACAGCCAGGTGTCGATATGGCGAAGATCGGCGGTCATGCGCAGACCCCCTACTCGCAAATCAGCGTCCCCGCCCCATGCTCGGTGAACAGCTCGACCAGCATGGCGTGCGGTCGGCGCCCGTCCAGGATGACCACGGCCCCGACGCCGGCCTCGACGGCGGCGATGGCGGTTTCCAGCTTGGGGATCATGCCGCCGGTGGCGACGCCGCTGGCGATGGCGGCCCGGGCCTCGACCACGGTCATCTGGCGGATCAGCTTGCCGTCCTCGTCCAGCACGCCCGCCACGTCGGTGAGCAGCAGCATGCGCTTGGCGTTGAGCGCACCGGCCAGCGCGCCGGCCACCGTGTCGGCGTTGATGTTGTAGGTCTGGCCGTCCTCGGCCACGCCGATCGGGGCGATCACCGGGATATAGTCCTCATCGGCGTAGATCAGGGCCTCGATCAGCTTGGGGTCCACCCGCTTGGGATCGCCGACGAAGCCGAGGTCGACGGCCCTTTCGATATTGGAGTCCGGGTCCTTGCGGGTCCGGGTGACCTTTTCCACGGTGATCAGCCGCGCATCCTTGCCTGACAGCCCGACGCCGCGCACGTCGGCCTCCTTGCCGGCGAGCGTGATCCAGTTGGCGATTTCCTTGTTGATCGCGCCGGAGAGGACCATTTCGGCCACCTCCATGGTCGCCGCGTCGGTGACCCGCAGGCCGTCGATGAAGGTCGATTTCACCCCCGCACGCTCCAGCATGGCGGAGATCTGCGGCCCGCCGCCGTGCACGATCACCGGGTGCAGGCCCAGCATCTTGAGCAGCACCGCATCGGCGGCGAACTGCTTGGCGACCTCGGCCTCGCCCATGGCGTGGCCGCCATATTTGATCACCACGGTGGCCCTGTCATAGCGCTGGATATAGGGCAGGGCCTCGGCCAGCGTCCTGGCGGTCGCCCAGCCGCCGTCCGTGTCGGCCTCAGCTTGGATGGTGTCAGTCACGGGCGGCGCGGCTCTGCGGGGTTCGGAGCGCTCCGATAGCGGACGCGGGGGGCGATGTCATTCCGCAAGCGCGCAGGCGGCGACGATCTCGGCGCGCAGTTCGGGAATGCCGGTTCCCTTCTCGGCGGAGGTGGCGAGCACGCGGGGATAGGCGGCGGGACGCTTGGCGACGGCGGTGAGCGTGCGGGCGACCATTTCCTCGACGTCGGCGGGCTTCAGCTTGTCGGCCTTGGTCAGCACGATCTGATAGGACACCGCGGCGGTGTCGAAGGCGTCGAGCGCCTCGGTGTCCACGTCCTTCAGCCCATGGCGGGCGTCGATCAGCAGATAGGCGCGCTTCAGGTTCGGCCGGCCCCGAAGGTAGTCGCGACCGAGGTTCTGGAATTTTTTCACGTCCCCGCGCGAAGCCCGCGCGAAACCATAGCCGGGCAGATCGACCAAACGCAGCTTCTCGTCAGCGACGAAGAAGTTGACCTCCCGCGTGCGGCCCGGCGAGTTCGAGGCTCGCGCCAGGTGAAGCCGTCCCGTGACCGCGTTGATCAGCGTGGACTTGCCCACATTGGAGCGGCCGGCGAAGGCCACCTCGGGCAGGTCGGCGGGGGGCAGGCCAGCGATCTCGACCGCGCCCATCATGAACTTGACCTCGTGGGCGAAGAGCACGCGGGCGGCTTCCAGCGCCGCGTCGTCGAATGGCTCGCTCACGCGCCTGGCCTCATCCTGAAGCCTTCGCCTTGCCGGTCAGCCTGGCGATGATCCGGTCGATGGGGTTGTCCACGCCGAAGCGGCGCATCATCACGTATTGCTGCAGCGTGGTCAGCACGTTGGACCAGGTCCAGTAGATCAGCAGGCCGACCGCGAAGGGGGCCATGATGAACATGAAGAACAGCGGCATCAGCTGGAAGATGCGCTGCTGCGCCGGGTCGGGCGCGGGCGGGCTCATCGAGGTGGTCAGCCACATGGTCACGCCGTAGGCCAGCGGCAGGATGCCCAGGTGCAGGGTGGTGTCGAGGATCGTCCCCGCCAGCGGCAGGCCGGCCGGGTTCCAGGGAATCAGGCCGAACAGGTTCCAGATGGTGGTCGGGTCGCGCGCCGACAGGTCGTCGAAGCCGAGGAAAGGCGCGTGGCGCATCTCGATGGTGACGGTCAGCACCTTATAGAGCGAATAGAACACCGGGATCTGCAGCAGGATCGGCAGGCAGCCGGCCAGCGGATTGACCTTCTCCCGCTGATAGAGCGCCATGATCTCCTGCTGCTGCTTGGCCGGGTCGTCCTTGAAGCGTTTCTTCACCTCTTCCATCAGAGGCTGGACCTTCTTCATCTTGGTCATCGATTCGTACTGCTTGTTGGCGATCGGGAAGAAGGCCACGCGCACGCAGATGGTCAGCAGCAGGATGGCGATGCCGAAGCTGCCGACGTGCCGGAAGATGAAGTCGAGGAAGGCGAACATCGGTCGGGTCAGGAACCAGAACATCCCCCAGTCGACCGCGTCGTCGAGATGGGCCACGCCCAGTTTGGTCTGGTAGGCGGTGAGCAGGGGTACGGTCTTGGCGCCGGCGAACAGGTGCTGGGTGACGCTGACCTGGGCGCCCGGCGCGATCATGCGCCCGGCGCCGGTGTAGTTGGCCTCGTAGACATCGACGCCGCTGTCCTTGGCGTCGCGGTAGATGGCGTGGATCGGCTCGGCCGGGTCGGGGATCAGGGCCGCCAGCCAGTACTTGTCGGTGATGCCGGTCCAGGCGGCGGTGGAATTGAACGCCTGGGGCGCGGCGCCCTTCTTCGACAGGTCCTTGTATTTGAAGCGCCGCACGCGGCCGTCGAGATAGCCGGTGGCGCCCTCATGGACGATGCCGGACTGGCCGACATCGTGTGGCACGCCCTGGCGCTGGACGGAGCCGTAGGGGGCAAGGGTCACCGCCGCGGCGCCGGTGTTGGCCACGGTGTCGGTCAGCGTGAACAGGTAGTGGTCGTCGACCTCAACCTTGCGGGTGAAGGTCAGCCCCTGGCCGTTGGCGTAGGTCAGGGTCACCGGCCGGCCGGGCGCCAGCGTCGAGCCCTCGGCCAGGGTCCAGAGCGTCGCCGGCGTCGGCAGACCGGGGACGTTCTGGCCCACCCAGCCATAGTCCACGAACCAGGCGAAGGGCGCGCCTTCCGGCCGCAGCAGTTCCACCGGCGGCGAGGCCTTGTTGGTGGTCTGGCGGTACTGGGTCAGGAACAGGTCGTCGAGGCGGGCGCCGCGCAGCGAGATCGAGCCCTGCAGCGCCGGTGTCGTCACCGGCACGCGGGGGCTGGCGGCCAGGGCCGCGGCGCGGGTCACCGCCGGCGCCACGCGCACCCCGGGGACGGCCAGGGTTCCAGTCGGTCCGACCGCGGCCACGGGCGCGGGATGGCTGGCGGCCTGCGCGGCCACCTCGGCCTGGCGGCGCTTGGCGGCCGGCTCCAGCACGAACTGGTTGTAGAGCAGGAACATGAGCGCCGCGCACACGAGGAAGATGATCGTGTTGCGGTTGGATTGGTCTTGCATGGAAGGGGCGCGGTCCGGCTGGAGAAAAGGCCCTTACGTCGCAGGGCGGTCGCGGTCGGCGGCGAGCCTTAACAGCGCGCTTTTCACATCGTCAAGCAAACGCGGCCACGGGCGGGTGGTCACACCGCTGCGGGCGATGACCACATAGTCGAAACCTGGGGACGCCAGGCCCGGAAGCAAGAGGCGTGCGGCTTCGCGCAGGCGGCGTTTGGCGCGATTGCGCTCGACCGCCCCACCGATCCGCTTGGTGGCGGTAAAGCCGACGCGGACCAGGGGCAATTCGTCACGCGGGCGCGCCTGGATCAGCACGGCGCCGCGCGCGCAGGACGCGGCCTTGGCGCAGGCCAGGAAGTCCGGGCGCTTTCTCAGGCGTTCGATCTTGAAGTCGGCGTCGGTCACACCGACACCCTACAGCGCAATCGGGCTTAGGCGCTCAGGCGCTTGCGGCCCTTGGCGCGGCGGCGCGCCAGCACCTTCTGTCCGTTCTTGGTGGACATGCGCAGGCGGAAGCCGTGGCGACGGGCGCGGACGAGACGGGAAGGCTGGAAAGTCCGCTTCACGGAAGGCTCCGGGGGTCGAAAATCGAGCGGCGGTGGATAGGCGAAGGACGCGGCGGTGTCAACTACATCGCCTTCCCCGCGTCATCCCGGTTTCGCCCGCGAAGACCGGGACCCCTACGCGCCGGCGGGGATCGCGCATCACAGATCCGGCCGGATGATGGTCTTGCCGATCACCTTGCGGTCGGCCAGCGACGAGAAGGCGGCGCGCCAGTCGGCCAGGGGGTATTCGGCGTCCACGCGGGGTTTCACCAGCCCGTCTTCGGCCAGTTTCCAGATGGTGGCCTGGTTCTCGGCCCCCTTGTCTGGGAATTGGCGGCCGTATTCGCCGGCGCGCACGCCCATCAGGGAAAAGCCCTTGATCAGCGCCATATTGACCGGCAGCACCGGCAGGCGGCCGGACGTAAAGCCGATGGACAGCAGGCGGCCGTCGAAGGCGATGCAGCGGACGCTCTCGTCGAACACATCGCCGCCGACCGGATCGTAGATCACGTCGGCGCCGTGGCCGCCGGTGATCTCCTTGACGCGCTCGCGAAAGCCGCCGGTGACATTGACCGTGGCGTCCGGGGCATATTCGGCGGCGACCACCGCCAGCTTGGCGTCGGAGGCCGAAGCCGCGATCACCCGCGCGCCCAGCACCTTGGCCAGGTCGACAGCGGCCAGGCCGACGCCGCCGGCGGCGCCGTGCACCAGCACCCACTCGCCGGGCTGCAGCCGCGCGCGGCGGACCAGGGCCACATAGGCCGTGATATAGGCCGTGCCATATCCGGCCGCCTGGCTGAACGACAGGCGCCCGGGCTTCAAGCGCAGGCCCGCCACCGGGGTGACGGCGAACTCGGACATGCCGCCGATCATCGCGCCTCCGACCACCGCGTCGCCGACCCTGAACCGGTCGACGCCCTGGCCCAGCGCCTCGACCTCGCCGGCGATCTCCAGGCCGGGGATGAACGGCAGGGCCGGCTTGTGCTGGTATTCGCCGCGGGTCTGCAAAAGGTCGGGGAAGTTCACCGAGGCGGCGCGCACGCGCACGCGGACCTGGCCAGGCCCCGGCTCGGGGGTGGGGATCTCCTTCAGGACGCAGCCCGCGTAGTCCGCCGCCAGGACTTCCACCACCAGTGCGCGCATCAGTCGATCTTCCCTTCAAACCCTTGGCGCACCAGGCCCGCGATCTCCCGGCAGGCGGCGTCGGCGGCGGGGACCGCGCCGGTGAAGGCGGTGAAGCCATGGGCCAGGCTGTCGTGGCGCCGGTAGGTCACCGGCACGCCGGCGGCCTTCAACCGGCGCGCATATTCCTCGCCCTGGTCGAGCAGCGGATCGAAGCCCGCGGCGACCACGAGGGCGGGGGCCAGGCCGGCGAGATCCTCGGCGGCCAGCGGCGACAGGCGCGGGTCGAGGACGCTGTCGCCGGCGCCCCTGTAAAGGTCCATGAACCAGTCCATCAGCGCCTTGCCCAGCGGGAAGGCCCCGGCATAGGTGGTCATCGACGGCCGCGTGCAGGCCACGTCGACAGCCGGGTAGATCAGCAGCTGCAGCACCGGTTGCGGCTCCCCCGCGCGCTTGAGATCCTGACAGACGACGGCGGCGAAATTACCGCCCATGGAATCGCCGCCGATCGCCGCCTGGGCTACCGGCGCTCCGAACCGCTCGGCATTGTCGCGGCCGAAGCGATAGGCCGCCATCAGGTCGTCGAGGCCGGCGGGGAAGCGGTGCTCGGGCGCCAGGCGATAGTCGGCGGAGAGCACCGGCCCGCGACCGATCTTGGCCAGCAGGCCGCAGAACGCGTGGCAGGTTTCCAGATCGCCGATCACGCCTCCGCCCATGTGGGCATAGACCATCAGCGGCGCCTCGGGGTCCTGGACCCCGGGGTGGTAGACGCGGGCCGGGATCGCGCCGGCGGGTCCCTCGATGACGATCGGCTCGACGCGCACGCCGGGTTCCGGATCGCCGGCCAGAGCCGCCAGGCCCCGGGCGCTCGCACGCCGGGCGTCCTGCGGCGACAGCGTTTCCATCGGGGCTGCGTTGCGGGCCTGGGCCGCCAGGAATTGCAGGCGCGGGTCGAGCGTGCGGCCGCCCTGATAGACCACCCCGCCGCCAGCCATCAGCCGCAGCACCGGGCTGGGCAGGCTGAGCAGGGCGCGCACGAGTCTGCGCTGGGTGGCCGGGCTCGGCATCCGTTACGCCGGCGCCCGGGGCAGGCCCTTCAGGCCGGTGAGGATCATCGCCACCGCGAACTGCGCGGCGCAGGCGGTGTCGATCGGCCGGCGCTCCAGCATCTTGTCGCCGACATCGCGGGCGATGGCGATGCAGGCCGCGGCCATATAGTCGGGGTCGGCGAAGGGACCCTTGCGCTGGGCGATGTCCTCGGCGAGCGCGTCGCGGATGTCGGCGAACACGGCGGCCATCTCCGGGGTCTCGCCGTGGACGTGGGGATGCGGCTCGCCGGCCGGGCGGCGCTCGACCCAGGTGCGCTGTTCCTCGGCGATGAACCCGAAATAGGCGCCGATGGCCGCCTGAACGAAGTCCTCGAAGCTGAGGCCGCGACCGCGCAAGGCCTTCAGGATCGGCGCGAAGCGGCGGGCGCCGTCGTCGGCGAGGGCGGCGAACACCTCCTCCTTGGACCGGTAGTAGTTGTAGAAGGTCCCGGCCGCGAGGCCCGTGCGGCGGATGATGTCGCGCACGGTGGCGGTCTCGTAGCCCAGCTCGCCGAACACCTCGCGCGCCGCGTCGAGGATCGCCAGGCGGTTGGCGACCTTGGTCTGTTCGCGCTTGCCGGGATTGAGATAGGCGACGTCTGACATACGGCTCTTTGTGTATGACCACGACTCGAAAAATGACACCCGTCACTCTAGGGGCGCCTCAGCGGAATGCAAACCGTGTCGTCGCGCGCCTTGCTACGTCCCCCCGCGAAGCGGGGTGGCAAAAGCCCTCTCCCCCTTGCGGGGAGAGGGTTGGGTGTGGGGGTGTCTGCTCTGAGTCAGAGACGTCGCACTGAAGACCGGTGAGCCAACGCTCGCCGCCGAGTCTGCACCCCCACCCCAACCCCTCCCCCGCAAGGGGGAGGGGCTAGCGCTATGGTTCCGCAAGCGGAGAACGGACGCCGCTTCGGTGAGATGTGTGAATGCCGTGGCGAGGCGGCGAGCGGTCCCCTTACGGCCATCGCTGCCTCGATTGGGGGAGGTAGGGCGTCTCGCTAGACCGTCCGCTGGGCGCGGTCCTTCTCGTTGGCCGCCTGGATCGAACTGCGCGCCGCTTCCCATTCGGCGTCGCCCCAGCCCGACAGCCGGTTGAAGCCTCCGCCGCCCTGCAGGTGCGCACCGCCGTCGATGGCGATGGTCTGGCCGTTCACATAGGCCGAGCCGGGATCGAGCAGATAGACCGCCAGGTTGGCCAGTTCGCGCATCTCGCCGTTGCGGCCGAGCGGGATGGTCGGATCCTTCTGCTCAGACTCCGTGCCGCCGCCGGGATTGAGCCGGGCCCAGGCGCCCTCGGTGGGAAAGGGGCCCGGCGCGATGGCGTTGAAACGGATGCCGCGGTTGCCCCATTCCACGGCCAACGACTGGGTCATCACGTTGAGACCGGCCTCGGACAGCCCCGAGGGCACGGTGAAGGGTCCGCCGTTCCACACCCAGGTGGTCAGGATCGAGACCACCGAGGCGTGCTTGCCTTCGGCCAGCCAGCGCTTGCCGCAGGCCTGGGAGACGAAGAACGACCCCCGGAAGACGATATTGGAGATGGCGTCGAAGCCGCGCGCCGACAGGTCCTCGGTGCGGCTGATGAAATTGCCGGCGGCGTTGTTGACCAGGCCGGTGAGCGCGCCGCCGTCGGCCCAGACCGTCGCGATCATCTCCTCGATGGCTTCCGGCACCCGGATGTCGCAGGCCAGGCCGACGCATTTGCCGCCGTGGGCATCTGTGAGGTCCTTGGCCGCAGCCTCGACGACGCCGCCGCGCCGGCCGCAGATATAGACTTCTGCGCCCAGGATCAGGCAGGCTTCTGCCATCACCTTGCCAAGGCCGGTGCCGCCGCCGGTGATCAGGATGCGCTGACCCTTCATCAGGCCGGGGCGATACATCAGGTCGTCGATCGATAGCTCGGCCATCTCGGATCCTCCCAGATCATGTGGTGGCCGTAAGCCAAGGCGGCTGACGCTGGGTCGGTCAAGCCCGGGTTTTAAGCTTGCGGGCTTCGAACTTTGCCTCATCTGTCAGGTAGGACCCCAAATTCTGTCATCCCGGACGGCCTCCAAAGGCCGAGCCGGGACCTAGCAGCAACCACACAGCATGAACCTTCTGGGTCCCGGCGCTCCAGCCTGCGTCCGCAGGCTTGCGGCCGGGATGACAGGGAAGATTTGTGGTCTGTTGACCGGTGTTCGGCGCCCTGCTTCAGGCTTGCGGGTATTCAGGGCAGCGGCTGGGCGGAAAATTGCGGATCGACACGCTGGATCAGCTCCATGGCCGCAGCCGGGGCGCGGACCTTTCCCTCGTGGATGACGAAGGCGTAGACGTCGCGCGGCGCCGGTGGCAGGCCGGTGCGGTCGATCGGCGTGAAGTCGGTCGGCAAGTCGCCCCGCGCATAGGCCCGGAAGCGGTCGGCCCACAGGTCCAGCTCCGCCGGCGCATAGCCGGTGGCGATCTCGTCCGACGCCGAGATCAGGCGCAGGTAAACGAAGTCGGCGGTGACGTCGGCGATGATCGGGTAGTTGGCGTTTTCCGAGACGCAGATGGCGATGTTGCGGTCGCGGCACAGGCCGACGAACTTCGGGTCGGCGAAGGTTGCGTTGCGCACCTCGATGACGTGCTTCAGCGGCAGGCCGCCCAGGGCGCCGGGCAGCAGGTCGAAGAAGCCGGCAAAATCATCGTAGTCGAACCTCTTGGTGGCCATGAACTGCCACAGGATCGGGCCGAGTCGGTCGCCGAGTTCGGTCAGGCCCTGGCCGAAGAACACCTCCAGTGAGGATCTGGCGTCGGTGAGCACCTTGCGGTTGACGCAGAACCTGGACGCCTTGACCGCGAACTTGAAGCCGGGCGGCGTGGAGTCCCGCCATTTCGCCCAGCTGTCGGGCTTGAAGCTCGAATAGTAGGTGCCGTTGATCTCGATGGCGGTCAGCTGGCGGCTGGCGTACTCGAGCTCCCGCTTCTGCGACAGGCCCTTGGGATAGAACGCCCCGCGCCAGGGCTCAAAGGTCCAGCCGCCGATCCCCGCCCGGATGCGCCCCGCGGCCATGGCTAGCGCCTTGCCGCCGCGGTCTCATTCCGCGCCGCGATCCGCGGATCGACGGCCGGCGCGGGACCGGCCAGGGCGCCAAAGCCAGCGGCCGCCAAGTGATGCATTTTCATCGATAACTCGAAATCCGGATGCAACGTTTCGCCAGCCTAATGGGGCCCGGCCGAAACGGCTAGGCCGTGCTTTACAACCTCCGGGGATTGGCCCACGGGAGGGCCGCCAAGCATCCGAAGAGATGCTGCCGGGGCGTCAAATCATCGGGTCTGTGTGTCTATGTCGCGAAACATCATGCTGCGCTGCCGGCATCCGAAGGGACCCTTGGCGGCGACCAGCATCGCTCCTGTCGCCCCCGCCGTTCTTCGAAAAGCCTTCATGCCCCGAGCCTCTTCCGCCGCTCTTCTCGCCTGCCTCACGCTCGGCGCCTGCGCCCATGTGCGCCCAGCGGACACGCGCCTGCCGGCCGCCTTCGAGGCGCCGCAGGGCCAGCCTGCCGGCGCGGTGGCCCTGGACCGCTGGTGGCTGGCGTTCAATGACCCGGTGCTGAGCGGGCTGATCGACCAGGCTCTGACCGCCAATCCCGACGCGCGCAGCGCCGCGGCCCGGCTTGACGAGGCCCGCGCCAACCGCGTCGAGGCCCTGGTCCATTTCCTGCCGCAGGGGGACGCCGCGGGCTCCACGCGCGAGACCCATACCCGCAAGCTTGCCGGCACGACGATCAGCTTCCCCGGCTTCTCCAACAACGGCCAATCTGACGCCGCGTCGGCCAGTTTCAACGTCAGCTGGGAAGTCGATGTGTTCGGTCGCCTGCTGGCGGCCCGCAAGGCGGTGAACGGCGACATCGCCGCGGCGCGCTTCAACTACGAGGGCGCTCGCGCCAGCCTCGCCGCCCAGGTGGCCGACGCCTATTTCCAGTCGCGCGGCCTGGCGATCCAGCTGGGCGACGCGCGCGAATCCGCCCGGATCGAACGCCTGCTCTATGACGCGGCGACCAAGCGCGCCAACGCCGGCCTGGCGGCGAGCGCGGACGCCGACCGCGTGGCCGGCGATCTCGCCCAGGCCGACGCCCAGGCCGCGGGTCTGGAGGCCGATCTGCAGGTGCAGCGGCGGACGCTGCTGATCCTGGCCGGCCGCACCGTCGAGCCCACCGCCAACGTCGCGGTGGAGGCCAGTGTCGGGGTTGCTCCGCCGGTCCCCGCGGCGATCCCCGCCGAGCTGCTGGCGCGGCGCCCCGATGTGCGCGAAGCCCACGCCCGGATCGCCTCGGCGGCGGGACGCTCCGACGCCGACATCCTGTCCTTGCTGCCGACGATCAGCTTCACGCCAGGCCTCGGCTGGTCGAAGAACTCCCAGCCTGGGTTTGCCTCGACCACCCAGAACTGGTCCCTGGGCGGGGCGATCACCCAGCCGATCCTGTCGATCCCCAAGCTGCTGGCGGAGCTGAAGGCCCAGAACGCAAGGCTCGAACAGGCGGTCACCGCCTATGAAAAGGCGGTGCAGACGGCGTTTTCGGAGTCCGAGGGCGCGCTGGTGCGGCTCGACGCCGACCGCCGCCGCGTGGCGCTGCTGACCGACGGTGAGGCGCGCGCGCGCCGCGGCTATCAGGCCAGCCGCATCGGCTATGATCACGGGCTCACCGACCTGCAGACCGCGCTGGGGGCCGAGCAGTCCTGGCGCGCGACGCGCACGCAACTCACGGCCGCCCAGGTGCAGGCGCTTCGCCGCACCGTACAGGCCTACAAGGCGCTCGGCGGCGGCTGGCCCGCCGAGCGTTTTCCCACCGACAAGCAGGCCCGCTGAGACTTGACCCGGATGAAACGATCCTTGAGCTTCCTGTCGCTGATCGCTGCCCTCGCGCTGGCCGGCTGTCACAAGCCGCCGGTTCGCCAGACTGAGGCCGATCAGGCGCGGGCCGTGCGCGTCGTGCGCGTCGAGCCACACGATATTGTCGGCGCCCTGGCCGCGTCCGGCGACCTCGTGTCGCGCGAGGAGGCCGCGGTGATGCCGGAGGTCAACGGCTATCGGGTCGCTCGCGTGCTGGCGGACGTCGGCCAGTATGTCCGCGCCGGCCAGACCCTGGTGCAGCTCGATCCCAGCCTCATCCAGGCCCAGGTCGCCCAGTCGGAAGCCCTGGCCGCCCAGGCCGACGCCCAGGCCCAGCAGGCCGAGGATCAGGCCGCCCGCGTGAAGGACCTGGACGGCCAGGGCGTGATCTCGCAGGAGCAGATCGATCAGCGCCGGCTGCAGGCGCGCGCCGCCCGCGCCCAGGCCCGCGCCCAGGCCGCTGCACTCAAGGACCTGCGCACCCGCGCCGGCAAGCTGTCGGTGACGGCTCCGGTTTCGGGCCTGGTGCTGTCGAAGTCGGTGCGCCCGGGCGATCTTTCCGCCGCCAGCGCAACGCCGTGGTTCCGACTGGCGCGGGACGGACAGATCGAGCTTTCCGCCAACCTCAGCGAGCGCGACCTGGCCCGGGTCAGGGTCGGTCAGACCGCCACTGTGACCCTGCCTTCCGGCGCCGTCATGACCGGTCATGTGCGGCTGATCAGCCCGCAGATCGACAACCAGACCAAGCTGGGCGAGGTGCGCGTCCAGCTGCCGGTGCGCTCCGACATCCGGGCGGGCGGCTTCGGCAGGGCGGTCTTCACCGACGCCGCCGGGACCGCCATGGCCATCCCGGAAACCGCCGTGCGCTATGACGCCGATGGCGCCGGCATCATGGTGGTGGGCGCCGACAACCGTGTGCATCGGATGCTGATCCAGGCCGGTCCGCGCGGCTCGGGCCTGGTGCAACTGATCAAGGGGCCTCCGGCCGGGACGCGGATCGTGGCCAACGCCGCGGCGCTGCTGCTCGACGGCGACCTGATCCGTCCCGTTGAAGGCGCCGCCCCCCTCGTCGCCCCCCGCGCCGCCGCGCCGGTCCCCGCCGCCAAATGACCCAGCCTCGCTTCGCGCTCTCGTCTTGGGCGATCCGCAACCCCGTCCCCGTGGCGGTGCTGTTCATCGGCCTCGTGCTGGCCGGCCTGATCGCCTACGCGGGCCTGCCGGTGAAGCAGTACCCGAACATCCAGTTCCCGCTCATCTCGGTGACGGTGACCGAGAACGGGGCGGCCCCCGGTGAAATGGAGACCCAGATCACGCGGCCGGTGGAGGACGCCGTGGCCGGCGTCACCGGCGTCAAGACCGTGCAGTCGACGGTGACCCAGGGCGTCTCGACCACCGTGATGGAGTTCGAGATCGGCGCGAACCTGCAGAAGAAGACCGACGAGGTCCGCTCGAAGATCGCCCAGGCGCGCGCCAACCTGCCGCGCGACATCGACGAGCCGCAGGTCACCCAGGTGGAAATCGATTCCGCCGCGCCGATCATGACCTATGCGGTCTCCGCCCCGGCGATGTCCGCCGACCAGCTGTCGTGGTTCATCGACGACACCGTCGCGCGCACGCTGCAGGGGGCCAACGGGGTCTCGCAGGTCAACCGGGTCGGCGGTGTGGCGCGCGAGATCAATGTGATCGTCGATCCGGACCGGCTGGCGGCCCGCGGCCTGACGGCAAGCCAGGTCAATACCGCGCTGCGCGC
The DNA here is from genome assembly GCF_031360265.1 of Phenylobacterium sp. GTDB lineage: Bacteria > Pseudomonadota > Alphaproteobacteria > Caulobacterales > Caulobacteraceae > Phenylobacterium. The sequence goes on along the minus strand of NZ_JANMBF010000099.1, from coordinate 6,545 downwards.
CTTCCAGACCGACGCGCCCGGCGGGCGCGTGAACGTCGGCGGTCGCGAGCAGACCCTGCGCGTGCTCGGCAACGCCGCCTCCGTGGCGCAGATCCGCGACCTGACCATTCCCATCGGCGCCGGCCGGTTCGTCAAGCTCGCCGACGTGGCCGATATCGGCGACGGCGCCGCCGAGGTGCGCGGCTTCGCGCGACTGAACGGCCGGCCGGTGGTGGGCTTCCAGGTCGCCAAGACCAAGGAGGCCAGCGACGTCGCGGCCGAGGACGCCGTGGTCGCCAAGCTGGCCGAGCTGCACAAGAGCCATCCCGGCGTAACCTTCTCCAAGATCTTCTCGTCGGTGGACGAAACCCGCGACAGCTTCAAGGCCACCCAGCATGTGCTGGCCGAGGGCATGTTCCTGGCGGCGCTGGTGGTGTTCTTCTTCCTGCGCGACTGGCGCGCGACGATGATCACCGCGATCGCCATGCCGATCTCGCTGATCCCGACCTTCTTCATCATGAAGCTTGCCGGGTTCTCGCTGAACGTCGTCACCCTGCTGGCCCTGACCCTGGTGGTCGGCATCCTGGTGGATGACGCCATCGTCGAGATCGAGAATATCGAAAAGCGGGTGCAGCGGGGCCTGCGGCCCTACCAGGCCGCGCTCGAAGGCGCCGACGCCATCGGCCTGGCCGTGGTGGCGACCACCATGGCGATTGTCGTGGTGTTTACCCCGGTGAGCTTCATGCCCGGGATTCCCGGCCAGTTCTTCAAAGAGTTCGGGCTCACGGTCTCAGTCGCGGTGCTGTTCTCGCTGCTGGTGGCGCGTCTGGTGACCCCGCTGATGGCGGCCTACCTGCTGAAGCCGACCGCCGAGCCGCACGAGCGCAAGCCGTTCAAGGGGTTCTACCGCAACGTGCTGGAGTGGGCGCTGGCGCACCGGATCGTCTCTTCGATCGGCGGCGGCCTGGTGTTCGTCGGCTCGATCCTGCTGGTGCCGATGTTGCCGCAGGGCTTCCAGCCGGCGTCGGATCCCGACTTCGTCTATGTGGATATCCAGGGACCGCCCGGGGCGTCGGCGGCCGACATGGACTCCACAGCCCAGCAGATCACCGCGCTGTTCCGCCGTCAGCCGGAGGTCACCGGCGTCTTCATCCAGATCGGCTCGACGGTGTCCAGCTTCGGCCCCGGCATGGACCGCGGCGGCGGCGGCGACCTGCGCAGCGGGACCGCCACCATCCTGCTCGATCCCCACCGCAAGGTCTCGGGCGATGCGATCCGCGCGCGCATGCGCACCGGCTTGCGCGCCATTCCCGACGCGCGCCTGACGTTTCTCGATTTCCAGGGCGCCGCCGGCTACCAGCAGATCCTCACCGGCGACAACCCGGCCAATCTGCAGGCCGCGGCGCTGGAGCTTGAGCAGGAAATGCGCAAGCTGCCGCAACTGGCCAATCCGCGCCCGTCGAAGCCGCCACAGGGGCCGGAGATCATCATCCGGCCCAAGCCCGAGGAAGCCGCCCGGCTGGGGGTCTCCTCCGACGTCATCGCCGCCGTGGCGCGGGTGGCCACCGTCGGCGACATCGACGCCAATGTCGCCAAGCTGAACGACGGCGAGCGGCGGATTCCGATCCGGATTCGCCTGCCGCTCAGCTCGCGCGCCGATCTGGAGCGTATCCGATCGCTGCGGGTGCCGACCGGCCAGGGCGGCATGACCACGCTGGCCAGCGTCGCCGACATCGGGTTCCAGGCCGGACCGGCGCGGATCGATCGGCTCAACCGCGAACGCCAGCTGACGGTGCGCGCCGAACTCAACGGCGTTGAAGCCGGCGAGGCGCAGAAGGCGGTCAATCGCCTGCCGATCATGAAGCATCTGCCGCCCGGCGTGCGCCCGGCCGCGGTCGGCAACCAGCAGGCCATGGCCCAGCTGTTCGGCGGCTTCCTGCTGGCGATCTTCGCCGGGGTGTCGATGATCTATGGCGTGCTGGTGCTGCTGTTCCGCAGCTTCTTCAAGCCGGTGGTGATCCTCTCGGCCCTGCCGCTGGCGGTGGGCGGGGCGTTCCTCGGCCTGCTGGCCTTCAACCTGTCGCTGTCGATCCCATCGCTGATCGGGTTCCTGATGCTGCTCGGCCTGGCGGCGAAGAATTCGATCCTGCTGGTCGAATACGCCATCGAGCGCGAGCGCGAGGGCTACAGCCAGAAAGAGGCGATCCTCGAGGCCTGCCGTGAACGGGCCCGGCCGATCATCATGACCACCCTGGCCATGGCCGCCGGCATGCTGCCGACCGCATTTGCCCTGGAAAAAGGCGCGGAATTCCGCCAGCCGATGGCCGTGGCGGTGATCGGCGGCCTGATCACCAGCACCCTGCTCTCGCTGGTGCTGGTCCCGGTGGTGTACGAGTTCGTCGATGACTTCGAGCAGTGGCTGAAGCCGCGGCTCGCGCGCTTTGTCACGCCGCGGGAGGCCCCGGCGCAGCCGGCCCCGGAGGACCGCCTCTAGGGCTGGCTGGCCAAGCTTTGCCAAGGGCGCCTATTCTTCGGGGGCTAGGGAGAGCGACCATGAGCGGTTTTTCGGCAAGCGAGGCCCTGGCGTCGGGCTTCCAGGTGATCCGCCGACGGCCGGCGGCGCTGCTGGCCTGGGCGGCGGTCTATCTGGCGATGGGGATCGGGCCCCAAGTGCTGATGTGGCTGAGCATCTGGCCGAGGGTGTCCGCGCAGATGGCCCATCCGGGCGCCGACCCGGCCGCCATGGCCCAGGCCATGTCCGGGCTGACGGTCTTGCAACCGGTGATCTGGGCGGTTTCCCTGGTGCTGATGTCGATCCTCTACGGCGCGGTCTATCGGGCCGTGCTGACGCCGCAGGATCGGCGCTTTTTCTACCTGCGGCTCAGCATGAAGGAGCTGTGGCTCGGCCTGACCATCCTGGCGCAGATCGGGGTGTTCATCGTGGGCTGCGTGATCGCGGGGGCCGCGGTGACCCTGATCGGTCACAGCGCGCCGGGGATCGTCACCTTCATCGTCAGCCTCGCGGCCGTCGTCGGCGGGATATGGCTGTTGATGCGCTTTTCGCTGGCGGGGCCCATGGCCTTCGCCGAGACGCGGTTCATCTTCGCTGAGTCCTGGCGCCTGACGCAGGGCCATGCGCTCAAGCTGTGCGGCGTGGCGCTGGCCCTGTTGGCGATGATCCTGGCGGCGGAGTTGGTGGTCCTGGTTCCGCTGGGGATCATCGGCGGCTTGACGGGCGCCCTGTCGCACGCCGGCCAACAGATGGCGGCGGACCCGGTGAAATTCATGCGGGACCTCGCCCCCTGGCTGGTGTTGGGCGGTCTCGCCGGCTCGCTGGTCGCGGCCGCGCTTCACGCGATCCTTGGGGGGCCGTGGGCCGAAATCTACCGGGAGCTGTCGGCCCAGGCGGACGCGCCCGCCGAATAGAGCTCGCCGCGCAGGACGCGCGCGAAGAGGTCCGGGTCGACGTTGCCCCCGGAAAGCACCAGGGCCACGGTCTCGCCGGCGCCGAGCTTGATCTTGCCGGCCAGCAGAGCGGCCAGGCCGACCACACCGCCCGGTTCGACCACCAGCTTGAGGGTGGAATAGGCGTAGCGCATGGCCAGGGCCACCTCGGCGTCGGAGACCAGGGCGATGTCGGCGAGGGTCTTCTGCAGGACCGGGAAGGTGAGCTCTCCGGGCGCGGGACTCTCCAGGGCGTCGCAGAGCGATCGGGTCGCCGGTCTGCTGACGATCCGATGGCCGGCCCGCAGCGAACGCAAGGTGTCGTCGAAGGCTTCCGGCTCGACGCCGATCATGGCGGTCTTGGGCGACAGCGCCTTCACGGCGGTGGACACGCCGGCCATCAGGCCGCCGCCGCCGACCGGGGCGACCACCAGGTCGAGCCGCGCGCCCAGGGCCTCGGCCTGGCGGACCAGTTCAAGCCCGACCGTGCCCTGCCCCGCGATGATGTGCCGGTCGTCAAAGGCGGGCACGACAACGCATCCGCGTTCGGCGGCGATGGCGGTGGAAATAGCCTCACGGTCGTCGGTGAGACGGTCGTAGAGCTGGATCTCGGCGCCATAGCCCCGCGTCGCGGCGATCTTGATGGCGGGCGCATCGGACGGCATGACGATCAGCGCGGGCATGCCGAGCAGCTTCGCCGCCAGGGCCACGCCCTGGGCGTGGTTGCCGCTGGAGAAGGCCACCACCCCGCGCCTGCGCTGGTCGGCGTTGAGCTGGACCAGGCGGTTGTAGGCGCCGCGGAACTTGAACGCGCCGACCCGCTGCAGGGTCTCGGGCTTGATCAGCACGCGCAGGCCCAGCCGCTCGTTCAGCGCCGGGCTTTCGATCAGCGGCGTGACGACCGCGTGGCCGGCGATCCGCGCGGCGGCCGCCTCGATGTCGGCCAGGGTGACGCTCGCGCCCGCGCCGGTCATCGGGCGAACACCATGGCGTCGTCGGCGAAGGCCTTGAACTCCAGCGCGTTGCCGCTGGGATCGAGGAAGAACATCGTCGATTGCTCTCCGGCCTCGCCCTTGAACCGGGTGTGGGGCTCGATGACGAAGCGCGTCCCGGCGGCGGTCAGCCGCGCGGCCAGCGCGGCCCAGGCGGCGGGCGCCAGGATCGCCCCGAAGTGGCGGACGGGGACGTCGTGGCCATCGACGGGGCTGGTGGCGGCGCGCCCGATCTCGTCCGGCGCCAGGTGGGCGACGATCTGGTGGCCGTGGAAGTCGAAGTCGATCCAGGCCTCGCTGGACCGGCCCTCCGGGCAGCCCAGCAGGGTTCCATAGAAGGCGCGCGCCTCGGCCAGATCCCGTACCGGAAAGGCCAGGTGAAAGCGGGGGATGTCCATGCGCCGCCTGATAGCGCAACTGGCCGGTCCCGCGAAGCGACGCCGCCACTTTTCGGGAACCCCAGACGACACGGAAAGCGCCGGCGTGACCGCTTCCTGTCGTCCGTGGCGCCGATTTGGCCGGCGCGGTTGAAAGGCGCGGCCCGCTGGTCTACACAGCGGCCGCGCCCACGAAGCTGGACGCCTCAGACTGATCCAAGCCAGACGCCGAGCACCTGTCGAAGGGCGGCTGGTGGTCTCCCGGCAGGTGGAGGGATCATACCCATGGCCAATGTCACGGTGATCGGCGCCCAGTGGGGCGACGAGGGCAAGGGCAAGCTCGTCGATTGGCTGAGCCATCGCGCCGACGTGGTGGTTCGCTTCCAGGGGGGGCACAACGCCGGCCATACGCGGGTGGTCGGCGAGCAGGTCTACAAGCTGTCGCTGCTGCCCTCGGGGGTGGTGCAAGGCAAGCTCTCGGTGATCGGCAACGGCGTGGTGGTCGATCCCTGGCACCTGCTGGAAGAGATCGCCAAGCTGGGCGACCAGGGGGTGACGATCACCCCCGACCTGCTGGTGCTGGCCGACAACGCCTGCCTGATCCTGCCGCTGCACCGCGACCTTGACCAGGCGCGCGAAGCCGCCGCCAGCCAGAAGATCGGCACCACCGGGCGCGGCATCGGCCCGGCCTATGAGGACAAGGTGGGCCGCCGCGCCATCCGCGTCGCTGACCTGGCCGACCGCGAGGCGCTGGAGGCCAAGATCGACAGGCTGATGAGCCATCACGGGCCGCTGCGTCGGGGGCTGGGCCTGCCCGACATGGACGGGGCGGCGCTGCTGGCCGAGCTTGAGCGTCTGGCGCCGCTGATCCTGCCCTTTGCTCAGCCCGCCTGGCTGGTGCTGGGCGATCTGGTGAAGGCCGGCAAGCGGGTGCTGTTCGAAGGGGCGCAGGGCGCGCTGCTGGACGTCGACCACGGCACCTATCCGTTCGTCACCTCGTCGAACACAGTGGCCGGGCAGGCCGCGGCGGGTTCGGGGCTGGGACCCAAGGGGCCGGGCTATGTGCTGGGGATCGTCAAGGCCTACACCACCCGGGTCGGCGAAGGACCTTTCCCCACCGAACTCTTCGACTCGGTGGGCCAACACCTGGGCGTGGTCGGCAAGGAGGTCGGCACGGTCACCGGTCGAAGCCGTCGCTGCGGCTGGTTCGACGCGGCCCTAGTGCGCCAGTCGGTTGCGCTGAACGGCATCAGCGGCATCGCGCTCACCAAGCTCGACGTGCTCGACGGCCTGCCGACCCTGAAGATCTGCACCGGCTATCGGCTCGGCGAGGCGGCGTTTGGCTACCTGCCGGCGGGCCTGAAGGCGCAGGCCGCGTTGACCCCGGTCTATGAGGAGATGGAGGGTTGGTCGGGCACCACCCAAGGGGCGCGGTCGTGGCGCGACCTGCCGGCCAACGCGGTGAAATATGTGCGTCGAATCGAGGAGCTGATCGGCGCCCCCGTGGCTCTGCTGTCGACCAGTCCGCAACGTGACGACACGATACTGATGCGCGATCCTTTCCAAGACTAAACCCCTGGTCGAAGTCAGTTTTCGTCAAGGCGTTCTTTACCTGCGACGCGTTAGACAAGGCGCATAGACGGAGCGCGCGGGCCTTGTTCAACGCAGACGCCAAGATCATTCAGCGCATGACGCCGATGCTGCAGCGCGTGATGATCGTCGATCCGCAACCCGCCGGCGCGCGGTTGATCGG
>NZ_JANMBF010000087.1:0-1620 GCF_031360265.1 Phenylobacterium sp. | reverse complement strand
ACCGAGGCCGCCGTCGCCCGCGGCGCCTTTGGCATTCCGACCTTCTTCGTCGGCGACGAGATGTTCTTCGGCAAGGATCGGCTTGGCCAGGTCGAGGACGAAGCCGCCCGGCAGGCCGCAGTTTAGGCCGCCACCGCCTCTTCCTTCGGCATGTAGGCCAGCAGCGCCCCGGCCTTCACCTCCAGAGCCGCACGGTCGTAGGGCGCGCCCTTGACCTCGATCTCGTCCAGGTAGCGCCCGAAATCGATGGCCGCGGAGGTCAGCTTCAGGTCGGCGATGCTCATCCCGCATCTCCGCAGCTCGGCGACCTGGGCCTGCAGGGCGCGCATCGCCTGGGCCGGGTCGCTAGCGACCGCGGCGATCGCCGACCGCAGGATCTTCAGCGCCTGGGCCAGGCGTTCGGCGTCGGGCGTCGCGGTGGCGTCGGACCGACGCTTCAGGGCGCCGGAATAGTCGCCGGAATTGAACCGGCGCCGGTCGGGGCCGACGTAGTCAACCGCCTCGACCCAGTCGCGCGGGCGCAGCGTCACCGCCTCAAGGCGGCGCAGCAGATCCTTGATGGTGAATGGCCGGCGGAGGAACTCATGCACGCCGGCGTCGCGCGAGGCCAGGATGCCGGCGGCGGTGGCCTGGCCGGTGACCATGATCACCGGGGCGTAGCGCGCCGAAAGATGGCTGCGGCGCAGCTCGCGGGTGAAGGCGATCCCGTCCAGGGGGGCTGGTCCCAGGTCGACGAAGATGACGTGCGGATCGTAGCTGGCGGTCAGCCGGATCGCCTTGTCGTGGGTTTCCGCCGTCCAGATCTGCGAGCGGGCGATGTCGCGCATCAGCTCGCCGATCAACCGCGCGCCGGCGGGTTGCGGATCGACGATCATCACGCGCTGCAGCATCGGCGTCATGCGCTGAATGATCTTGGCGTCTGCGTTGAACAAGGCCCGCGCGCTCCGTCTATGAGCCTTGTCTAACGCGTCGCAGGTAAAGAACGCCTTGACGAAAACTGACTTCGACCAGGGTCCGGCTGCCAAACACTGTCGTCAAGACTGGTGTCAGCGTGGTGCATCTGTTGTTAGAGTTAGACGACGGCGCGCGCCTGGAGAGCCAGCGTCGCGCGTCCGCTCGAGTCGCGAATTCGCGTAACGGGATATATTGACCGGCCTGGAGCGCGACAATAGGCTATGCCTCTGACGTAATGACCAATTGTCAGAAACTTGATGTCCGAAAAGCCGACAGAGTTCCCGGAAGCATGGGCCAGCGTCGATCAGCCGGCGGGTGTCGACGAGCTTCGGCAAGTTCTCGCGGCGATCATCGAATCGTCTGAGGACGCCATCCTCTCGAAGAACCTCGACGGCATTATCACCAGCTGGAATCGCGGCGCGGAACACCTCTTCGGCTATACCGCTGACGAGGTGGTCGGAAAGTCGGTGACGGTCCTGATCCCGGACGACCGGCAGGACGAGGAGCCCTCCATCCTGGCGCGCCTGCGCCGGGGCGAACGGATCGAGCACTACGAGACGGTTCGCCGGCGCAAGGACGGCAGCCTTGTTGACATATCGCTGTCGGTATCTCCGATCCGCGATGCAAGCGGCAGGGTGGTTGGCGCCTCGAAGATCGCCCGTGACC
>NZ_JANMBF010000001.1:0-2725 GCF_031360265.1 Phenylobacterium sp. | reverse complement strand
GGCCGTGGTCGGAAAGACCTATGAGGAGACCCTGCCGCCCTTCGAGTTCGGCCGGGTGCAGACCCAGATGGCCCGCCAGGTGGTCACCGGAAAGGTCCGCGAGGCCGAGCGCGAGCGCCAGTACGAGGAGTTCAAGGACCGGGTCGGCGAGATCGTCAACGGCGTCGTCAAGCGCGTCGAATACGGCAACATCGTCGTCGATCTGGGTCGCGGCGAGGGCATCGCGCGCCGGGACCAATCGATCCCGCGCGAGAACTTCAACATCGGCGACCGCATCCGCTGCTACATCTACGACGTCCGCCGCGAGGCCAAGGGTCCGCAGATCCTGCTCTCCCGCGCGCACGGCGGCTTCATGGCCAAGCTGTTCGCCCAGGAGGTTCCGGAGGTCTATGACGGGGTCATCGAGATCCGCGCCGTGGCCCGCGACCCCGGCAGCCGCGCCAAGATGGCGGTGATCTCCAACGACAGCTCTATCGATCCGGTCGGCGCCTGCGTCGGCATGCGCGGCAGCCGGGTCCAGGCGGTGGTCGCCGAGCTGCAGGGCGAAAAGATCGACATCATCCAGTGGAGCCCCGACGAGGCGACCTTCATCGTCAACGCGCTGGCCCCCGCCGAAGTCTCCAAGGTGGTGATGGACGAGGAGGACGAGCGCGTCGAGGTCGTGGTGCCGGATGAGCAGCTGAGCCTGGCCATCGGCCGGCGTGGCCAGAACGTCCGTCTGGCGAGCCAGCTGACCGGCTGGCAGATCGACATCATGACCGAGAGCCAGGAGAGCGAGCGCCGCCAGCGCGAGTTCGCCGAGCGCACCGCGCTGTTCCAGGAAGCCCTCGACGTGGATGAGGTGATCGCCCAGCTGCTGGTCACCGAAGGCTTTGCTACGGTCGAGGACGTCGCCTATGTGGACGTCTCGGAAATCGCCTCCATCGAAGGCTTCGACGAGGACACCGGCGCCGAGATCCAGGCCCGCGCCACCGACTTCCTCGACAAGATCGCCGCCGAGTTTGACGCCAAGCGCGTGGAACTGGGCGTCGAGGACGGCCTCTTAGAGATCGAGGGCGTGACCCTGCCGATGGCCGTGGCGCTGGGCCAAGGCGACGTGAAGAGCGTGGAAAACCTCGCCGACCTGGTGCCCGACGACCTGCGCGGCTGGTTCGAGACCAAGGACGGGCAACGGGTCCGCGAGACCGGCATCCTGGAAGCCTTCGCGCTGGAACCCGCCGACGCCGAAATGCTGATCATGCGCGCCCGCGTGGCGATGGGCTGGATCGAGGCTCCGCCGGAACCCGAGCCCGAGCCGGAGGCGATCGATCCCGACGCCTTTGACGACTCCGGCGTCTTCGCCGCAGCCAAGGCGCCCGGCGAGGCGCAGGACGCCTGACCGTGAGCGGGATGGGGTCGTGACCCGTGGAGCCGGAAAGCCCTAGCCCGAGGGCGTCCTCCCTGGCCGCCGCCGAGCGCGAGCGGCGCGACATCGTCACCGGCCAGGTGATGGACGAGGCGCGGCTGATCCGCTTCGTCGCCGGGCCCGGCGGCGTGGTGGTCCCGGATCTGGCGCGAAAGCTGCCCGGGCGGGGCCTGTGGGTGGCGGCGAACCGAGGCTCGGTGGAGATCGCGGCGAAGAAGGGCCTCTTCGCCCGCGCCGCCAAGGCGAAGATCCAGGCGCCTCCGGACCTGGCGTCCACGGTCGAGACCCTGCTGAAGCGCCGGCTTTTGTCGGGCCTGGGGCTTGCGCGCCGGTCCGGCGACCTTACCTCCGGCTTTGAAAAGGTCGCCGCGGCCATCACCTCGGGCAAGGCGGCTTGGCTGATCGAGGCGTCCGACGGCGCTGTGGACGGCCGCCGAAAGCTTTGGGCCAAGACCCGCAAGCGTATTCCTCCGACGCCGATATTCGGTCTCTTCGCGGCTGAGGAATTGGGTTTGGCCTTAGGCGGAGAGAATGTGATACACACCGCCTTCCTTGCGGGGCGAGCCGCCGATCGTTGGGCGCAGGACGCTCATCGGCTGTCGGGCTTCTGCCCGCTCCTTCCTGAGAGTTGGCGCGAGGAGCCTTAGGGGCGAACGGGACCCAAGTCCCGCTTTTCCCGTTTGGCGTTTGAGTTTTCGATCCTGTTTGGCCGTTCTGTCGGCCGATGAGTAAAGCGAGCGCATGAGCGACGAGAACAACAACGGCCGCAACTCCGCCCCTCCCGGCGGCCGTGCGCCCCTGACGCTTAAGCCCCGCGGGGCCGGATCGGTCAGCGCCGGCACGGTGAAGCAGAGCTTCAGCCATGGCCGCTCCAAGACCGTGGTCGTCGAGACCAAGCGCGCGCGCACCCACTCCCCGGGCGGCGGCAACCTGGCCGCGCCCTCCTCCGCCGAGAAGCGGCTGTTCGAGCCGCGTCCGGCCCCGCCCGCAGCCCCGCGGGCCCCCGGCGCGCCGGTGGACGGCCTGTCCTCGGAGGAACGCGCCGCCCGCCAGCGCGCCATCGAACTGGCCCAGCAGCGCCAGGCCACCGAGCGCGCCGCCGCCGAGTCCACCGCCCGCGCAGAGGCTGTCGCCAGGGCTCCGGTCCCGGTCGCAGAGGCTGCCGCCCCGGCGCCGGCCGCCCCGGCCGCCACACCTGAACCGGTCGTCGCCGCACCCGTAGAGGTCGCCGCAGCCGTAGCCCCGCCGCCCGTCGCCGCGCCGCCATCCGTCCCGCCGCCGACGCCCCCGTCAGCGCCCGCGCCGCGTCCGGTCTCCGAG